>NZ_JBAKHV010000041.1:0-58125 GCF_036906775.1 Micromonospora sp. CPCC 205561
TGCCCGGCCCGGCGCAGCCGGTGCCCGGCCCCGTCGAGCACGCCGGCGAGGAGCAGGTGCGCCGCGCGCCGGGCGGCCAGCGGCGCGGCGGCGCGGACCACGGCGCGCACGAGGGGCTGTGGAAAGGTGACCCGGCGCGGCCCGACGCGCACCAGGCCGGCGAGCTCTGCCGGCGCGAGCGCCTCGACGGCGGCACCGGCGACCCGGGCGGCCCGGGCCAGGGTGGCCACTTCGCCGTCCTCGTCGAGCGCGGCGAGCAGCAGCACCCGCCGCGTGTCGGCCGGCAACCGGTCGAGCCGGGAGCGGTGGGCCCGGCCGAGCCTGCCCTCGGGCGGCGGCGCCTCGGGCAGCGGTTCCTCCCCCCGGCACTGCCCCGGGGTGAGCACCTCGGCCAGGTCGACCAGCGCCTGGGGGTTGCCACCGGCGGCGGCGTTGAGCGCGGCGGCCACCGGCGGCGCGGGCGGCCGTCCGGCCATCCGGTCGGCGAGCACGGCGGCACCGTCCGCGTCGGCGAGCGGCCGGAGCCGGTGCTGGGGTATGCCGTCGAGCGCGACGTCGGTGGTGGTGGTGAGCAGGACCGCCACCCGGTTGCGGCGCAGGCGGCGGGCGACGAACGCCAGCGCGTCGGCGGTGGGCCGGTCGCCCCGGTCGACGTCGTCCACCGTGCACAGCAGCGGGCGCTCCCGCGCGGTGGCGGCGAGCAGGTTCAGCACGGCCAGGCAGAGGGCCAGGCGGCGGTGGGCGGGGCAGCCCGCGCCGGCCAGCGCCCGCAGCAGCACCCGCCGCTGCTCCTCCGGGAGCGCCCCCGCCCGGTCGAGCACCGGGTCCAGCAGGCGTTGCAGTCCCGCGTACGGCAGGCTCGCCTCCTCGGCGAGCCCGGCACCGGCCAGCACGGCACAGCCCTCGGCCTGCCGGTGCGCGTAGTCGACCAGCGCCGTCCGGCCCGAGCCCGGCTCGCCCTGGACCAGCAGCGCTCCCCCGCCCCCGGGCAGGTCGCCGAGCAGGCGGCGAATCGCGGCGCACTCCTCGGCGCGGCCCCGCAGTACGGTTATTTGCACTGACGATGCAGTAACCATGGATCGAGTGTTACCTATTGGTAGCCCGTTGGAAAGGGCACGGAGCGCCTCGGCGCCCGATCACGCGTCAGCGCGCCCCGATGTCGGCCAACAGGGCGGCGACCGTCCGGGCCATCACCGCACGGGCCTGGTCCACGCCCAGCCCCAGCCCGTCGCGCAGCATCGACCAGGCCGACCACATGCTCGCCGCCACCAGGGCGTTCACCACCTGCTCCCGGGCCGGGCCGGCCTGCGCCAACTCGGCGGCGAAGAGCTGCTCCACCTCGTCGCGGACCCGCTCGATGTGCTTGAGGCGGTTGCGGTGCAGCTGGTCGGAGACCGGCTCGCGCATCTGGGCGGCCCGTGCCGACGGGGCGATGAGCTGGAGCAGCCGGGCCCGCTGCCGGCAGTACGCGTCGACCCGCCTGGGCAGCGGCAGCGCGGGCGAGATCGGGCGGTAGGCGGCGTCCTGCTGCCGCAGCAGCTCCGCGCCGCTGGCCTCGAAGAGGGTCTCCATGTCCTTGAAGTTCGTCCAGAGCGTGCGCAGCGAGATGCCGGCCCGCTCGGCGATGCGCTCGCCGGTCGGCCGCAGGTCACCCTCGGAGATCAGCGCCAGGTGCGCCTCGACGATGGCCGCCCGGGTGCGCTCGGCCCGAGCGGTCCGGCCGTCGACCCGGACCGGCGCCTCGGCACCGCCCATCCGCGTCCGCCCCCTCATCCCCGCCACGTCGCCCGCACCGCCCCGCCGAGTCTAGCCAGGTCCCGGCACGCCCCTGCGCGGCCGGTCCACCGGCACGCCGCGATCGTCGCGGCGCGCCGATTCCCGCCGGCCGGGCCGATCCCGCCCGCGATCGGGCCGGCCGCGCCGTCCCGCCCCGGGGCCGGCGGCCCGGCGGCCGACCCGCCCCCACCGGGCGCGCTCATCCGCTCAGCCGGCCGGCGAGGCCGACCCCGCCGTCGAGCACCAGGGTCTGCCCGGTGATCCAGGACGCGTCGTCGGAGGCGAGGAAGGCGACCGCCCCGGCGACGTCGTCCGGCAGCCCCAGCCGCTTGAGCGGGTACGCCCGGGCGGCCTCCTCCTCGCGCCCCTCGTGCAGTGCGGCGGCGAAGCGCGTCCTCACCACCGCGGGGGCGACCGCATTGACCCGGACGGTCGGGGCGAGCTCCACGGCCAGGCAGGCGGTGAGGTGGTCGACCGCGGCCTTGCTCACGCCGTAGAAGGCGATGCCGGGCGACGCGGTGCGCCCGGCGATCGACGAGACGTTGACGACGCAGCCGCCCCGGGCCCCCATCCCGGCGGCGCAGACCTGCTGCACCCAGCCGAGCGTGCCGACGACGTTGACGTCGAGGATCTTGCGGGCCGCGGCCGCGTCCAGGTCGACCAGCGGGCCGTACGCCGGGTTGATGCCGACGTTGTTGACCAGCAGGTCCACCGGGCCGAACGCCTCCGTCACGGCCTCGACCGCCGCCCGCCGGTGCCCCGCGTCGTCGGCCCGGCCGGCGACCGCCACCGCGCGGGCCGGCCCGCCGAGCGCCGCGACCGCCTCGGCCAGGGCCTCCTCGTGCCGGGCGGTCACGCCCACCCGGGCGCCCTCGGCGACCAGCCGCCGGGCCACGGCCAGACCGATGCCCCGGCTGGCGCCCGTGACGAGGGCGACCCGCCCCGCGAGCCGCCCTGAATCTGCATCCACGATGCAGATAGTAGGAGGCGCGGTCACGGCCGTCAACGACGGAACATCGATGGACGCGTCACACTCCATTGACAGACCGGCGCACTAACAGCACTGTCGATGCAGATAGTTGCCCGCCTCGGAGAGGACGTCGTCATGCCCGAAGCCGTCATCGTCGCCGCCGCCCGGTCACCGATCGGGCGAGCCCGCAAGGGGTCCCTGCGCGACCTGCGCGCCGACGACCTGGCCGCGACCATCGTGCGCGCCGCCCTCGACCAGGTACCGGCGCTCGACCCGCGGGAGATCGACGACCTGATGCTCGGCTGCGGGCAGCCGGCCGGCGAGCAGGGCCACAACCTCGCCCGGGTGGTCGCCACGCTGCTCGGGCTGGACCAGCTGCCCGGCACCACCGTCAACCGGTACTGCTCGTCGTCGTTGCAGACCACCCGGATGGCCCTGCACGCCATCCGCGCGGGCGAGGGAGACGCCTTCCTGTCGGTGGGGGTGGAGTGCGTCTCCCGCTACGACCGGGGCCGTGCCGACGGGCACCCCGGCAGCACCAACCCCGCCTTCGCGGAAGCCCTGGGCCGTACCGCCGCCAGGGCCGCCGGTGGCGTGCCGGGTTGGCACGATCCGCGCGAGGACGGCGAGCTGCCGGACGTCTACGTCGCGATGGGGCAGACCGCCGAGAACGTGGCGCGGCTGCGCGGGGTCTCCCGGCTCAGCCAGGACGAGTTCGCCGTCCGCTCGCAGCTGCTGGCCGAGAAGGCGATCGCCGACGGCTTCTGGGCCCGCGAGATCACCCCGGTCGCCGTGCCCGGTGGCGCGGTGGTCGCCGCCGACGACGGGCCGCGTCCCGGGGTGACCCTGGAGGCGGTGGCGGCGCTGCCGCCGGTGTTCCGGCCCGACGGCACGGTGACCGCGGGCAACTGCTGCCCGCTGAACGACGGCGCCGCCGCGCTCGTCGTGATGTCGGACGTACGGGCGCGGGAGCTGGGTGTCACCCCGCTGGCCCGGATCGTCTCCACCGGCCTGGGCGCCCTCTCCCCCGAGATCATGGGCCTGGGTCCCGTGGAGGCGTCCCGGCACGCGCTGCGTCGGGCCGGCATGTCCATCGGCGACGTCGACCTCGTGGAGATGAACGAGGCGTTCGCCGCGCAGGTGCTGCCGAGCGCCCGGGAGCTGGGTGTCGACTGGGACCGGCTGAACGTCAACGGGGGCGCGATCGCGGTCGGCCACCCGTTGGGCATGACCGGTGCCCGGATCACCACCACGCTGCTCAACTCGCTGCGCTGGCACGACCAGCAGATCGGGTTGGCGACCATGTGCGTCGGCGGCGGCCAGGGCATGGCGATGATCGTCGAACGGCTGAGCTGACGCCGGACGCCGGCACCCGCCCCGCCGCCCGACGACCGGGCGGGCCCGGCGGCGCCGGCGCGGTCACCGGGTGACCGTGCCGGCGCCGCGCCTCATCAGGAGGCCGTCGGGATGCCGTTGGCCGGCGGGGCCACCGCCGGTGCGGTGTACTCGCGGACCGGCCCGTCGCCCTCGTCCGTCTCGTACGTCGGCCCGAAGTAGGTCTGCACCCCACCGCTGACCCGGTTGAGTCGCTGCCCGCCGTAGCCGGAGTGGTCGCTCTCGGAATAGCGCAGCGGGGCCAGCCCCGGGCCCTGGTAGCCGCCCTTGCCGACCGCCTCCAGCACCGACTCGCGGGTGAGGTCCTTGCCCGCCGCCTGGAGCACCTGGACGAAGAGGTAGCCGACCGCCATGCCGTAGACGGTGTTGCCGTCGAACGGCGCGTCCGCGTTGTGCTCCTTGTTCACCTTCGTGAAGAGCTGGATCCACGGGTTGGCGGCGTCGTTCTGCATCGGCAGGTAGTTGGCGCCGATCATGCCCTCCAGCAGCCCCGCGTTCTCGCCGAGCTGCTTGGCGAGGGTCGGGTGGTCGGCGCCGACGTTGGAGACGATCCACTGGGGCTTGAAGCGCAGCCGGGCGGCGGTGCCGACGGCCAACGCGGTGAACCCCGGCACGGTGGCGAGGACGACGACCTCGCACCCGGCCGCCTTGAACGCGCCGATCTGGGGCGCCACGTTGGGGTTGCTGGTGACGTACGTCTGCTTGGCCACCACCGCGCCCGCGCCCAGCACCTTCTCCACCCCGACCAGGCTGTCCCGCCCGAAGTCGTCGTCCTGGCCGAGGAAGCACACCTTGCGCCCCGGCAGGCTGGTCTTCACGTGGTTGGCGAGGATCTTGCCCTCGACGGTGTAGTCGGGGTTGAACCCGAACGTGCCCGGATACCGGTCGGGCTGGTCCCAGCTGCGGCTGCCCGAGGCGACGAAGAGGTCGGGCACCCGGTTGCTCTTGAGGAAGTCCAGCACCCCGCTGTGGGTCGGCGTGCCGAGCCCGTTGAGGACGGCGAAGACCTTGTCCTGGAGGACCAGCTGACGCACCACCTGCTGGGTGTTCGCCGGGTTGTACCCGTCGTCCATCACCTTGTAGGTGATCTTGCGGCCGTGCACGCCGCCGTTGGCGTTGACGTAGTCGAAGTACGCCTTGGTGGCCGGGGCGATCTTGGAGTACCCGGCCGCGGCCGGGCCGGTGAGCGGCATGTGGGTGCCGACCACGATCTCGCTGTCGGTGACGCCGGGCACCGGCCCGCGGCCTCCGCCGCCGCCGTCGTCGCTACAGCCGGCGGCGGTGACGAGCAGGGTGAGGGCGCTGGCGATCGCGAGAGCGCGTCGTGTCGAGGGTGGCATGTGGACACCGACCTTTCCTCGGTCCGGTCATTCGGTGATGGGGCGGGTGGGGCGAGGTACGCGTCCGGTGGACCCGGACCGTTCAGGAGCGTCGCCGGCGCGGCAGGCGGGCGGCCAGGGCCCGGCCGAGCCGGGCCACCAGGCCCTGCACGCCGCCGGGCGCGGCGATCATGACGACGATCAGCGTCACCCCGAAGATGGCCAGCGGCAGGTTGCCCTCCATCCGCTGCGCCGCAGCCGGTGAGAGGCTGAGCCAGTCGGTCAGGGCGTGGGTGAGATCCGGCAGGGCGACCAGCAGGACGGCACCCCAGAGCGCACCGGCCAGGCTGCCCAGCCCACCGATGACGACGGCCATCAGCAGGAACAGCGAGAGCGTCAGCGAGAACGCCCCGGGCGACACGCTCTGCGCGAGCACCGCGAGCAGGGCCCCGCCGAGGCCGGCGCAGGCGGCGCTGACCACGAAGGCGAGGACCTGGGTGCGGGCGACGTGGATGCCGGCGAGACGGGCGGCGACCTCGTCGTCGCGGACCGCGCGGAAGGTGCGGCCGTAGCGGCTGCGCACGAGGTTGGCCAGCAGCAGCAGGGCGAGCAGGGTGGCCGCCGCGGTGACCCAGAGCTGCCACCGCTCGTAGGGGAAGTAGGCGCCGAGCGCCGCCGGCGAGGGCTCGACCGGCACCGCCAGCCCCTGCTCCCCGTTGAACACGCCGTCGAAGGTGACGGCCAGCGCCGGCACCACGACCGCCACGGCCAGGGTGACGCCGGCCAGGTAGGGGCCGCGCAGCCGGGCCGCGGCCACCCCGACCACCGCGCCGACGCCGAGTGTGGCGACGACCGCCGCGGCCAGCGAGACCGGCAGCAGCCAGCCGCCGGTCATCCCGGCGTCGGCGAACGCGTTCTGGCACAGGGCCGTCGTGTACGCCCCGGTGGCCATCAACGCGCCGTGCCCCAGCGAGAGCTGGCCGTTGAGGCCGGTGAGGACAGTCAGCCCGGCGGTGGCGCAGAGGTAGGCGGCCACCGTGGCGAGCTGGAAGTTGCGGAACGGCTCCAGCCCGTAGCTGGCGGCCACCAGCAGCAGCGCGGCGACCGCCGCGAGGCCGAGGTGCCGCAGCAGGGTCGAGCCTCGGCGGGGGTCGGCCGGTCCGGCGTCGGCGGCGGGAACGCGGGCCTGCGGCGGAGTTGCCGCCCGGGTGGCGCTCACACCCGCCTCGCCGTGACCGGTGCGAAGAGGCCGCCGGGGCGGACCAGCAGCACCGCCAGCAGCAGCACCAGCACCGCGAGCGGGGTGAGGTCGCTGCCGGCGTACCCGCTGACGTAGGAGAGCAGCAGGCCGACCGCGAGGCCACCGACCACCGCGCCCGGCGGACTGTCCAGCCCGCCCACCACGGCGGCGGTGAACGCCGAGACGAAGACCAGGTCCATCGCGTGCGGGTGCAGGCCCAGCTCGGTGGGGATGACCAGCATGCCGGCCAGCGCACCGACCCCGGAGGCCAGCGCCCACCCCAGGGTCAGCATGCCGCCGACGTTCACCCCGAGCAGCCGCGACACCTCGGGGGCGAAGGCCGCCGCGCGCATCCGCAGCCCCACCGCCGTCCGGGTGAAGGTCCAGGCGAGCGCGACGACGACCACCCCGACCGCGGCGAAGACGAAGAGGTCGTACGGCGAGACGACGGCGAGCCCGCCCACGGTCAGCGCGGACCGGGAGAAGGGCGCCCCGGCCGGCAGGAACTCGCTGCCGTAGACCATGCCGAGGACGGCCTGGATCAGCAGCACCAGCCCGAGCGCGACGATCACCGGGTTGAGCGGCGACGCGTGGTCGACGAAACGCATCACCGCCACGTCGACCACCGCGCCGAGGAGCAGCCCGGCGGCGAGCGCGGCCAGGAAACCCAGCCAGTACGAGCCGGTCGCGGCGGAGACGCTGTACGCCACGTAGGCGGCGGCGACGGCCATCGCGCCCTGGGCGAAGTTGACGATCCGGGCCGCCCGCCAGATCAGCACCAGGGCCAGGGCGAACGCGGCGAGGACCGCGCCCCTGGAGAGGCCGTCGAGGGTGAGGAAGACGAAGCGGTCCAACGGTCCTCCCGCGGGGACGAGGTGGTCAGAAGCCGAGGTAGGCGTGGCGCAGGTCGGCGTCGTCACGCAGCCGCGCCGCCGGGGCGGTGCTGACGACCCGGCCCAGGGACATCACCACCCCCTGGTCGGCGACGGAGAGGGCGCTGCGGACGTTCTGCTCGACCAGCAGCACGGTCAGCCCGGTGTCGTCGCGCAGCCGGCGCAGCAGCGCCATGGTCTGGGCCACGACCCGGGGGGCCAGGCCCAGCGACGGCTCGTCGAGCAGCAGCAGGCGGGGCCGGCCGACCAGGGCCCGCCCCAGGGCGAGCATCTGCCGCTCGCCGCCGGAGAGCTGGTGCCCGAGGTGGCGGCGGCGCCGGGCCAGCGGCTCGAAGAGCTGGTAGACCTCGTCGAGGGCGCGGGCGGCGTCGGCCCGGTCGCGCCGCCACAGGCCGCCGAGCCGCAGGTTCTCGTCCACGGACAGCTCGCCGACCACGCCGCGGCCCTCCGGCACGTGGGCCATGCCGCGGCGCACGAGCTGCTCCACCGGGACGCCGCGCAGGTCCTCCCCGGCCAGCACGACCCGGCCGGCGACCGGACGCAGCATGCCGGAGAGGGTGCGCAGCAGGGTGGTCTTGCCGGCGCCGTTGGCCCCGACCACCGCCGCGATGGTGCCGCGCGCGACGGTGAGGTCGATCCCGTGCAGCACCGGCGCGGCCCCGTAGCCGGCGACCAGGCCGCTCACCTCGAGCAGGCCGTCGCCGGTCATGCCGCGGCCTCGTCGACCGCGGCGCCCAGGTAGGCGTCGGCGACCGCCGGATCGTCGCGCACCTCGTCGGGGGTGCCGGTGGCGATCACCCGGCCGAAGTCGAGCACCACGATCTCGTCGCAGACCGACATCACCAGATCCATGTGGTGCTCCACCAGCAGCACGGCACACGGGTCGGCGTCGCGCCGGGGCAGCCCCCGGATCAGCTCCGCCAGCTCGGCGATGTCGTCGGCGCCCAGCCCTCCGGCGGGTTCGTCGAGCAGGAGCAGCCGGGGACGCGCGGCCAGCGCGCGGGCCAGGGCGACCCGCTGGCGTACGGCGAAGGGCAGCGTGCCCGGAGCGGCGCCGGCGTGCCCGGCGATGCCCAGGCCGTCGAGGACGTCGAGGGCGTGCCGGCGCAGCCGGCGCTCGTCGCGGTCGCTGCGCGGCAGGCCGAGCAGGGCGGCGAGGAATCCGGCGCGGGCCGTGTGGGTGGCCCCGGCCATCACGTTCTCCAGCACGGTGAGCCCGGCGAAGAGGCCGGTGCCCTGCAGGGTGCGGGCGATGCCGTGCCGGGTCAGCTGGTGCGGGCGCGGGCGCAGTGCGCGGCCGTCGAGGCTCAGCGAGCCCGAGTCCGGCGCGACGAAGCCGCAGACGACGTTGAACAGCGTGGTCTTGCCGGCCCCGTTGGGCCCGATCACGCCGACCACCCGGCCCGGGGGCACCCGCAGCGAGACGTCGTCGAGGGCGGTGAGCCCGCCGAAGCGCACCCCGATCTGGTGCAGTGCGAGCCCTTGCTCCATGACCCGTCCCCCCGGCAGCCGCCAGTATTTACACTGGGAGTGTACGTTTCTGAGATGCGCCGTCAATACCTCCGACGTCCCGGGCGCACGCGCTCGTCGGTCGCCGCCCGACGGGCACGGCGACCGACGATCTGCGCACCGACCGGGCGGCCACGCGCCGCGGGGCGGCCGCGGGTGGCGGCCGCCCCGGGGAGCGTCAGGCGCTCGGGCAGGTGTTGCGGTACTCCTCGACGGCGGAGCCGCTCGGGCCCGGGCAGAGGAACTGCTCGTAGCGGGTGTCGTCGTCGACGAACCGCTTGAGCCAGGCGACCGCCTGCCGGGCCGTCGGCGTGTTGACGGACTGCGGGAAGAAGTGGCTCGCCCCGTTGAGTTCCAGGTACGCCTTCTCCGACGCTGCCGGGATGGTGTTGTAGAACGGCTCCGAGTGCGACGAGACCGGCGCGACGCTGTCGCTCTCGCCGCCGATGATCAGCGTCGGCACCCGGACGTCGGACCAGGACTTGTCCAGGTTCCACGGCGCGAGCGGCACGGCGGCCTGCAACGACGGCCGCGCGACCGCGGCCTCCAGGCTGCCGCCGCCGCCCATCGAGTGGCCGGAGACGGCGAGGCGGCTGGCGTCGATCCGACCGCGTACCGAGCTGCGCTGCGTCAGGTAGTCGAGCGCGGCGAGCAGCTGCCGGCCCCGGCTGTCGGGCTGGTCGAGGCGGCTGTTGGTCTCGATGCCGATCACCACGAACCCGTGCGAGGCGATCCGCGGCCCGAGCCAGTCGATGCTGGACCAGGCGGCGGTGTAGCCGGGCGAGATGGCGACGGCGCCGAAGGTGCCCTCGCTGGTGCTGGTGGGGTAGTAGATGACGCCCCCGCCGAAGCCCGTCACGCTGAGCGAGGAGACGCTCTGCGACGAGGTGGCGAACGGGCCCCTGCTCGCCTCCAGCAGCGCGACGGTCGGAGCGGGGCCGCGCTCGTACGGGTTGGCGGCGGCGCTGGCGGCGGGCGGGGCGGCCAGCGCGCCCGTCGCGGCCAGCGCGGCGGCCATGGCCAGCCCGGCGGCTCGGCGGGCGAAACGGGGACGGGTGGTGGTGGTTGCTGATGACACGTCGGGAACTCCCTACGGGACGGGGCATATCGACTCGCATCAGTCTTCGGCGGTGGCGACGGGCCCGCATCGGTGAAATCACCAGTCCCGGGAGGGAAAACCGCGGTGGGCCGTTTTCGGCCGGACTGTCGGGGTACGGCAGGAACACCCCGGCCGTATGAGGAGATGACGTGTTCAATCCGCTGGAGCACAAGGGAATCCCACTGGAGAGCCAGATCCGCAACTGGCGTGAGCTCAACGTGGAGCCGATCGACCCGGAGGCGGTCGACCCGTACACCCGCTGCCGCATCATCACGATGAACGGCATCGAGGTCGAGGCGATCAACTTCCAGCACCAGTTCGCCCGCAACTGCCCGGACCAGGACGTCCGCCGGCAGCTGGCGTACGTGCGCTACCTGGAGAGCCAGCAGCAGCGGGTGGTGAACTGGCTGCTGCCCGGCGTGGCGAGCGTGCTGGAGACGACGCTCGGCTACGAGCAGGTCGCCGTCGACCTGACCGCTTGGGTGGCCCGGCACGAACCGGACCCCTACCTGAAGCAGGGCTACGAGTTCGGCGTCCTGGAGGACTTCGACCATCTGTACCGCTACGCCAACCTCTACGAGATGGTGGAACGCCGCAAGGCCGAGAAGATCGTCGACGGCCTGACCGAGGTCATGCCCGGCCGGCCCACCATCGTGGAGCACCGGCACCCGTTCGACGAGGTGCGCACCCCGTACGACCGCAACACCGTCGACCCCCGCTCGAAGCTGCACGCGCTGACCATCCTGTCGGCCGAGCAGCAGGTCATGTTCTATTACATGAATGTCGGCCCGCAGTACATGGAGCCGATCGCGCGGCAGCTCTACCAGGAGATCAGCCTCATCGAACAGGAGCACGTGACGCACTACGAGTCGCTGCTCGACCCGGGCGAGAACTGGTGGGAGCGGCTGCTCACCCACGAGTACAACGAGTGCTGGCTCTACTACTCCTTCATGACGCAGGAGACCGACCCGCGGATCAAGGCGGTGTGGGAGCTGCACCTGCAGATGGAGTTGGCGCACCTGCAGCAGGCCGCCGACCTGCTGCGCCGCCACGACGGTCGCGAGCCGGAGGAGATCGTGGGCAACGCCGGCCTGCCCGAGCCGCTGACCTTCGAACCGAACAAGGAGTACCTGCGACACCTGCTCGCCACCCAGGTCGACCTGAACAAGATCGGCGAGGGGTACGTGCGGGAGGCGCACGAGCGGTTCGAGTCGATGCAGCAGCAGCTGCACGGCGGCCAGAAGCCGCCGAGCGAGCAGGTCATCGACATGCACCGGGAACGCTTCGGCGACGAGTACCGCATCGAGACCGAGGGGCCCCACCCGGTGGAGTCGCTGCGTTCGCGGGGCGGCAGCCATGCGTGACAACGGCACCCCGGCCACGCCCGGTCCCGAGGAGGACGTCGTCGACCTGCTGCTGGCCCAGCACGCGCAGATCGAGCAGCTGTTCCTGCTGGTCATCGGCAGCACCGGAGAGACCCGCCGGGAGGCCTTCGACGACCTGGTCAAGCTCCTCGCCGTGCACGAGACCGCCGAGGAGGAGGTCGTCCACCCGATGGCCCGGACCCTGCCCGTCGGTGGCGGCGACGCGATGGTCGACGAGCGGCTCGCCGAGGAGCGTCAGGCCAAGGAGACGTTGCAGACCCTGATCGCCGGCGGTGTCGACGCCGACGGCTTCGACACCGGGATCATCCTGCTGCGCGACGCCGTGCTCGCCCACGCGCGCTACGAGGAACGCCAGGAGTTCCCGATGCTGCGCCAGCACCTGCCACCCGACCGGCTGCGCACGATGGCCGGCGCGGTGCGCATGGCGGAGGCGACCGCCCCCACCCGGCCGCACCCGAGCACCCAGTCGGCGAAGGGCAACCTCGCGTTGGGGCCGGCGCTGGCGGTCATCGACCGGGTGCGCGACGCCCTGCGCAGACCCTCCTCCAGCGGCTGAGCCCGCCGGACACACCCACCTGCCGCGCCCACCCGACCAACCGGCCGGGTGGGCGCGGCGCGTCCGTCCCGGTGCGACGGAGGCGGCCGACCCCCGGCGCGTCCCGACGCCGCCCCGGCCAGCCACGACCCGTACCCGTCGTGGCCGGCCGTCGCGTGGACGGCCCGCGCCGGGGCGGGCGCCGCGTCACGTAGGGTCGGCAGCGCCCCGGTCCGGCCGCGCCCGGACGTCCCCTGCCCACCCGGAGCCGACCGATGACCGAGATTGGCGGAGCCACCAGGGTGTACGCGCTGCTCGGCGACCCGATCGCGCAGGTCCGCGCCCCCGGGCTGCTCAACCCGCTGCTGGCCCGGCGCGGCACCGACGCGGTGCTCGTCCCGGTGCACGCGGCCCCGGCCGACCTCGACCAGGTGGTGCGGGGCCTGCAGCGGGTGGCGAACCTGCACGGGATGCTCGTCACCGTGCCGCACAAGGCCGCCGTCCTCGCCCTCGCGGACCGGGCCAGCGGGCGCGCCCGCCTGGCCGGCAGCGCCAACGCCCTGCGGCGCGAGCCGGACGGCACCTGGAGCGCCGACACCTTCGACGGGGACGGCTTCGTCCGCGGGCTGGCCGCGGCCGGGCACCACCCGCGGGGTCGCCGGGCGTGCGTGGTCGGCGCGGGCGGGGCGGGCAGCGCCATCGCGGTCGCCCTGCTCGACGCCGGCGTGGCGGAGCTGCGGCTCAGCGACACGGACCCGGAACGACGGGAGACGCTGCGGCGGCGGCTCTCGGCCGCGTACCCGGGCCGGGTCCGCGCGACGGCGCTACCGCTGCTGGCCGACGCCGACCTCGCCGTCAACGCCACGCCCCTGGGGCTGCGCCCCGACGACCCGCCGCCGTTCCCGGTCGCCGAGCTGCCCGCGGACGCCCTGGTCGCCGACATCATCATGACGCCGGCGGAGACCGCGCTGCTGGCCGAGGCTCGCGCGCGGGGACTGCCGGCGCATCCCGGCGAGCCGATGCTCGCCCACCAGCTCGACGCCTACCTCGCGTTCTTCGGTCTGTGACCGGCCGCCGACCGGTGCGGCACACCCCGTGACCGCCGCCCGCCGGGGACCGTCACGTCCGCTGCCCGCGGGTGGGCCGCGGGCGCACCACGATGGCGTCGGGGTGGGAACCGGTCGGCGGCCGTCGCTGATCATCATGTCGCCCGGACCTGTTACCGTCGCGCCGCCGCTGCACCAGTCGGACCGGAGGTAGGCGTGATCAATTCGCACGTGTCGTCGTTCGTCGGATTACCGGTAGTGACCTTCACCCCGGGAATGACACTCCCCGACGACCCCTCGGCGGTCGCCTGGCGGCTGGAGGTCGAGGAGCACGACGCGGATCCGGAGGAGTTCGCCGCCCTGGTGGCGGCGATGCGCGAGCAGGTGCCCGCCGACGCGGTGCGCGCCCTGGTGATCGGCGAGTGGGGCGAGGCGTACGAGCGGCCGCTGCCCGTCGGGACGCTGGTCGAGGCCGCCGGGGAGTGGACCGGGCTGCGGGCGGTCTTCCTCGCCGACCTGACGTACGAGCAGTGCGAGATCTCCTGGCTGACGCACGGCGACATCACCGGGCTGCTGGCGGCGTACCCGTCGCTGGGGGTGCTCTGGGTGCGCGGCGCGCAGGGCCTGCGGCTGGAGCCGATCCGGCACGCCGGGCTGCGCGAGCTGCGCTTCGAGTCCGGCGGGCTGCCCGCCGTGTTGGTCCGCGCCGTCGGCGCGTGTGAGCTGCCGGCCCTGCACCGGCTGGACCTCTGGCTCGGCAGGCGCGACTACGGCGGCGACGCGGGCGTCGAGGACCTGGCCGGAGTGCTCTCCGGTGCCGGCCTGCCGGCGCTGCGGTACCTCGCTTTGGGCAACGCCGAGATCGCCGACGCGGTGGCGGCGGCCGTCGCCGACGCGCCGGTCGTCCCCCGGCTGGAGGCGCTCGACCTGTCGAGGGGCACGCTGACCGACGAGGGCGCGAAGGCGCTGCTGGCCGGCCAGCCGCTGACCCACCTGACGCGGCTCGACCTGCACCACCACTTCCTCTCGGAGGAGATGGCCGCCGCCGTGGTCGCCGCGCTGCCGGGCGTGCAGGTCGACCTGGCGGACCCGCAGACCGCCGAGGAGTACGACGGCAAGCTCTACCGCTACACCGCCGTCGGGGAGTGAGTGGCGTTGACCTTCGGTTCCCACGCGCAGCACTTCGCCGGCCGCCCGGTGGTGGACGTCCCCGTCGACGGGCCGCTGCCCACGGTGGACGGTCCGGTCTCGTGGCGGTTCGCCCTCTGGCACTTCAACGAGACCACCGAGTACAAGCTCTCGGAGGAGTTCCGCGTCGCGTTCGACCGGTTCGTCGCGCAGGCCGGGCCGTCCGTGGAGTCCCTGGTCATCGGCTCCTGGGGCTACGCGGCGTTCCACACCGCCCCGGTCGCGCAGCTCTGCGCGGCGGCGTCGCGCCTGCCCGCCCTGCGTGCCCTGTTCCTCGGTGACATGACTGTCGAGGAGTGCGAGGTCTCCTGGATGAAGGTGGGCGACGTCAGCCCGCTGCTGACGGCGTACCCGCAGCTGGAGGTGCTGCGGGTACGCGGCGGCGAGGACTTCGCCTTCTCCCCCGTGCGGCACGCGCGGCTGCGGGAGCTGGCGGTGGAGAGCGGCGGGCTGCCCCGGGCGTTCGTCGGCGCGGTGCTCGACTCCGACCTGCCCGCGCTGACCGACCTGGAGCTGTGGCTCGGCACCCCCGACTACGGCGGCGACACGCAGGTGGCCGACCTCGCCCCGCTGCTGGCGGGGGAGCGGTTCCCCGGGCTGCGCCGGCTCGGGCTGTGCAACTCGCAGATCGCCGACGACCTCGCCGCGGCGCTGGCGTCGGCGCCGGTGGTGCCCCGGCTGGAACGCCTGGACCTGTCGATGGGCACGCTCGGCGACGAGGGCGCGGCGGCCCTCCTGGCCGGGCAGCCGCTGACCCACCTGGCGGAGCTGGACCTGTCCCACCACTACCTGGCGGAGGAGACGGCCGCGGCGCTGGTCGCCGCGCTGCCGGGCGTCCGGGTGGACGTCTCCGACCCGCAGGAGCCCGACGAGTACGACGGCGAGAGCTACCGCTACACGGCGGTGTCGGAGTGACATGCGCCTGACCGTCGTCGGCAACCCCGGCAACCGTCGGGTCGACCTCTTCACCCGGGCGGTCGTCGACGCCGGCCTGCCCAGGCCCGCCGTGCTGCCGTGGCTCGACGTGCTGACCGGGGCGGCGCCACCGGGGGCCGGGGCGCTGGTCCGGGTCGACTCGCCCGGGGAGGACGTGGAGGTGGACCGGCTGCTGCGCCGGTCCGCCGTCCCGGCCCGCCACGGCGAGCTGGTCGGCCTGGCCGACACGTACGCCGGGCTGCTGCGGGGCCTGGACCGGGTCGCCGCCGGCGGCGCGGAGCTGCTCAACGACCCCGGGGACGTCGCGGTGCTCTGCGACAAGCGGCGCTGCCACGCGCGGCTGACCGCCGCCGGGGTGCCGGTGCCGGCCGCGCTGCCGGCCGTGCGCGGGTGGGAGGAGCTGCGGGCGGCGATGGCGGCGGCCGGCTGGAGCCGCGTCTTCGTCAAGCCCGCGCACGGCTCGTCCGCCGCCGGGGTCGTCGCGCTCGCGGTGGCCGGGCGGCGGGTGCAGGCCGTGACCACGATCGAGGCCACCCCGGACGCGCTGTTCAACTCGCTGCGCCCCCGCCGCTACACCGACGAGGCCGAGGTCGCCGCGATCGTCGACCGGATCGCCGGGGAGGGCCTGCACGTGGAACGGTGGCTGCCCAAGGCGGGCCTCGGCGACCGGGTGGTCGACCTCCGGGTGGTGGCGGTGGCCGGGCGGCCGACCCACGCCGTGGTGCGCGCCGCCCGGGGGCCGCTGACCAACCTGCACCTGGGCAACGCGCGCGGCGACCTCGCCGAGGTGCGCGCGGCGGCCGGACCGGCGGCCTGGGCGGCGGCGATGGAGACCTGCGAGCGGGTCGCCGGGTGCTTCCCCCGCACCCTCCACGTCGGGATCGACCTGATGTTCCTCGTCGGCTGGCGACGGCACGCGGTGGCCGAGGTCAACGCCTTCGGCGACCTGCTGCCGGGGGTGCTCGCCGACGGCCGGGACAGCTACGCCGAGCAGGTGCGCGCCCTGACCGACGGCCGGTGGCACCGCTGGCGGGCGGCGGCCGGGCAGACACCGACGGGCGACGACGCGACGGGGCAGACCCCGACGCGCGGGGACGCGGCCGGGCGGGAGGTGCTCGCGTGCGGAGCCTGATCGGCAGCCACGACCTGCTCCTGCTCACCCTCGACACGCTGCGCCACGACGTCGCCGCCGACCTGGTCGCGCGGGGGCGCACGCCGCACCTGGCGCGGGCGCTGCCCGGGGGCCGGTGGGAACGCCGGCACTCCCCCGCCAGCTTCACCTACGCCGCGCACCACGCGTTCTTCGCCGGTTTCCTGCCCACCCCGGTCACCCCCGGCCGGCACGAGCGGCTGTACGCGGCGGCGTTCCCCGGCAGCGAGACCTCGGGCGCCGACACCTGGGTCTTCGACGCCCCGGACCTGCCCACGGCCCTCGCCAGCGTCGGCTACCACACCCTCTGCCTGGGCGGGGTCGGCTTCTTCAACCGACGCAGCCCGCTCGGGGCGGTGCTGCCGGGCCTCTTCGCCGAGGCGCACTGGGAGCCGGAGTTCGGGGTCACCTCCCCCACCTGCCTGGACGCCCAGCTCGACCGGCTGGCCGAGGTGCTGCCCCGGGTGCCGGCGGAGCGTCCGCTGTTCACGTTCCTCAACGTCGCCGCCCTGCACCAGCCCAACCGGCACCACCTGCCCGGCGCGCAGGCCGACGACCTGGCCAGCCACGCCGCCGCCCTGGAGTACGTCGACGGCCGGATCGACCGACTGTTCGCCCTGCTCACCGGCCGGGGGCGGCCGGTCTTCGCGATTGTCTGTTCCGACCACGGCACCGCCTACGGCGAGGACGGCCACACCGGCCACCGCATCGGCCACGACGTGGTGTGGACCGTCCCGTACGCCCACTTCACCCTGCGACCGGGAGAATGGTGACCAGCACCGACACGGGCCTCGACGGCTCGCCCTACCAGCAGTACCTCTACGCGTACCCGCACAAGACCTCCTACCGGCCGCTGCGGCCCCGCCCGGCGCTGGCGGACGTGTGGCGGGCCGAGGCGCGCGAGGCGCTCTTCCTCTACGTGCACGTGCCGTTCTGCGAGATGCGCTGCGGCTTCTGCAACCTGTTCACCCGCGCCAACGCGCCCGCCGAGCAGGTGACGGCGTACCTGCGGCAGCTGCGCCGGCAGGCCGGGCGGGTCGCCGACGCGCTGGGCGACGACGCCGGGTACGCCCGCGCGGCGCTCGGCGGCGGCACCCCCACCTACCTCACCGCCGACGAGCTGACGGAGCTCTTCGCCGTCGCCACGTCGATGGGGGCCCGGCTGCCCGGCGTACCGCTGTCGGTGGAGACCTCGCCGGCCACCGCGACGCCGGACCGGCTCGCGGTGCTCGCCGCGCACGGCACCACCCGGGTGAGCATCGGCGTGCAGAGCTTCCTCGACGCCGAGGCCCGCGCCGCCGGCCGCCCGCAGCGCCGCACGGAGGTGGAGGCGGCCCTGGCCGCGATCCGCGACGCCCGGATCCCCGTGCTCAACATCGACCTGATCTACGGCATCGACGGGCAGAGCGCCGACACCTGGCGGCGGAGCCTCGACGCGGCCCTGGCGTGGCGCCCGGAGGAGCTCTACCTCTACCCGCTCTACGTGCGCCCGCTGACCGGGCTCGGGCGGCGGGCGCACGGCCGGGCCGACTGGGACGCGCAGCGGCTCGCCCTCTACGAGCAGGCCGTGGCGACGCTGGGTGCGGCCGGCTACCGGCAGGAGTCGATGCGCCAGTTCCGCCGCGCCGACGCGCCCACCCCCGACGGGCCGGACTACTGCTGCCAGGACGACGGCATGGTGGGCCTGGGCTGCGGCGCGCGCTCCTACACCACCTCCCTGCACTACTCGTTCGACTACGCGGTCGGCGTGTCGCAGGTGCGCGCGGTGCTCGACGACTACCTGGCCCGCCCGGCCGACGACTTCCGGTACGCGGAGTTCGGCTTCCCCCTCGACGGCGCCGAGCAGCGCCGCCGCTGGCTGCTCAAGTCGCTGCTGCGGGTCGAGGGAGTCGACGCCACGGCCTACCGGGCCCGGTTCGGCGCGTCCCCCGCGGACGACTTCCCGGAGCTGGGGCGGCTGGCCGAGCGGGGCTGGGCCGACGACGGCGGCCTGCGGCTGACCCCGGCCGGGCTGGCCCGCTCCGACGCGATCGGCCCGTGGCTGACCTCGGCCCGGGTGCGCGACGCGATGACCGGGTACGTGCCGAGGTGAACCTGGCGATCCTCTACCGGGGGCCGCTGGCGAGCTGCAACTACGACTGCCCGTACTGCCCGTTCGCCAAGCGGCACGACCCGCCGGAGCTGCTGCGCGCCGACCGGGCGGCGCTGGAGCGGTTCGCCGGCTGGGTGGCGGCCACCGGTGACGTGCGGCTGTCGGTGCTGTTCACCCCGTGGGGCGAGGGACTGACCCGCAGCTGGTACCGCGACGCGATGGTGTCGCTGTCGCACCTGCCGCACGTCGAGCGGGTGGTCATCCAGACCAACCTCGCCGCGCGGGTGGAGTGGCTGGCCGACGCCGACCCGCGCGCCGCCGCCCTCTGGGCCACCTACCACCCCGGTCAGGTCGAGCGGGACCGCTTCCTGCGCCGCTGCGCCCGGCTGACCGAGCTGGGCGTCCGCTACTCGGTCGGGGTCGTCGGCCTGCCGGAGCACCTCGCCGAGGCGCGGGCGCTGCGCGCCGCCCTGCCCGCCGAGGTCTACCTCTGGGTGAACGCCGCCGAGGGCCGGCGCTACGACGCCGACGAGGAGGCGACCTGGACGGAGCTGGATCCGCTCTTCGGCTACAGCGTCCGCCCGCACGTCTCGCTCGACCGCCCGTGCCACGCGGGAGAGACGGCGATCTCGGTGCTCGGCGACGGCACGGTACGCCGCTGCCACTTCGTCGACGAGCCGATCGGCAACCTCTACGACGGCTCCTGGCGCTCGGCCCTGCGGCCGCGTCGCTGCCGCAACGCGGTCTGCGACTGCCACATCGGGTACGTCCACCTCAAGCCGCTCGGCCTGCGCGACGTCTTCGCCGGTGGGGTGCTGGAACGCATCCCGGCGGCCTGGCCGCCGGCACACCCGCCGGCGGGGGGCACCGCGCCGGGGCGGCGACAGGTGCCGCTCGCCGCGCCGCGACGGCGCCCGGTGGCGCTCCCCACGCCGGGGCCTCGACCCGACCGGAGCCCGCCCGGGCGGCACCGCGACTGAGCCGGGAAGCCGGGGGCACCCGACCGGGCCGGCGGCGGGGGCGGGAGGCGCCTGCTCGCCCCCGCCGCCGGCCGGTTCAGTCCGGGGCGCCCGCGCCGGCCGGCGACAGCGTCACGGAAGCTGCTCCGCGCCGCCCGTCCCGGCGCCGGCGGCGGGCGGGGTGGCCGAGGCGGAGCCGGCCGTGTACGCGTACGTGGGCCGGGCGACGGTGTTGTCGATGCGCAGCCAGTCGTCCATGGTCTTGCCGGAGTCGTTCGCCCGGGTGATGGTGGCCCTGTCGTAGAAGTTCGTGCCCGTCCAGGTCAGCCGGGTGTCGCCGTAGTCCTCGGTGATCGTCTTGGCGCTCTTCACGTGGTTGGTCTCGGCGTAGACCTGGCCGCCGACGCCGAGGCCGATGAAGTAGTCGTCGACCTCCACGAAGTTGCCGAACAGGTGGGCGTAGCCGAACCGCACCCGGGGGTGGCGGGTGTTGGAGCCGTCGAACCAGTTGTGGTGGTAGGTCGCGCGCAGGTAGCCGGTGTCCTGGGCGCCGTTGCTGTCGCTGTGGCCCAGCAGCATCGACTTGTCGGTGCCGACGAACCGGTTGTACGACACGGTGACCAGGTCGGAGCCCCGCTTGACGTCCACCGAGCCGTCCGCCGAGGGGTGGAAGGTGTTGTGGTCGATCCACACGTGGTGCGAGTAGCACTGCACGTTGATCGAGTCGTCCGGTGCGGCGCGGAACGTGAGGTTACGGATGATCACGTTCTGGACGTGGGTGAAGAGCCCCCGCTCGGCCGGGTCGCAGAGGTCCCCGCCCCAGGCCACCTCGTCCGGGCCCCAGCCGTTGACGTCCAGGCCGAAGCCGCTGATCGTGGCGGTGGAGCCGACCCCGATGATCGTCTTGTTGGAGCCGACGTCCAGCATGGCCGCACCGGCTCCGGTGATCGTGCCGGAGACACGGACGATGCGCGGGGCGTCGTCGGCGACGGCGGCGGCCAGTTGCGCGTAGGTGCCGACGGTCACCGTCGGGCCGCCCGCCCCGCCGTTCGTGCCGGTCCGGCCGTGGCCGGCCATGGTGGCGAAGCCCTGTAGGCCGGGCGCGCTGCCGCCCGGCGGGGGCGTGGTCGGCGGAGGCGTGCTGGGCGGCGGCGTCGTCGGCGGCGCGGTGGTGGGGGGTGCGGTGGTGGGTGGCGCGGGGGTGGGTGCTGCGGTGGTGGGTGGCGCGGTCGTCGGCGGCGGGGTCCCCCCGGTGGTCACCACCACGTCGTCGAAGGACGCCGAGGAGTACGCGGTCTGCAGGCCGACGCGGCCGGCGGCGGGCCCCGAGGTCGACCGGGAGGCGAACTGCGTGCCGTCGACCGACGCGCTGACCACGGAGCCGCTGGCGGTGATCGACAGTTGGTACCAGGTGCCGTTGCCGATGGCGCGGGCCGAGCTGCCCAACACGGTCACGGAGCTGCCGTTGACCGCCTGCAGCTCGACCCGGCCCGGCAGCAGGGCCAGCCGGTGGAAGGTGGTGGACCCGGAGGCGCGGGCGAGCAGCCCGACGAAGCCGTTGGCGCCCAGGCTCACCGGCTTGACCCGGGCCTGGACGGTGTAGTCGGCGAGGGTAATCGGGCCGTTGAAGAGCCGGGCGTTCTCGCTGGAGGCGCTGGACTGCCGCGCCACCTGGGATCCGTCGGTCACCACCGACCAGCTGCCGCCCGACTTGGACCAGCCCGCGATGCCGCCGTCCTCGAAGTCGGCGGAGAAGGCGGTGGCGGCGCCGGCCGCCGGCGAGAGGACGAGGCTGGCGGCGGTGATCACGGCGACCGCGCCGCCGACGAGGGGCCACCTCTTCCGGTGCGACGGACGTGGGGGGTCCGGCCTTTCCATGACTGACCTCCTGGGGTGGTGGGGGCGATGCGATGCTGGAAAGCGCTTTCCCGAGCGACCGTAACGCGCCGTTCATCAGCTGTCAATCAACGACGTCGATGCCACAGGGAGGCGGTCCGGCCCTCGGGGGCACCCGTGCGGACGGCCACCGGCACACGAGAGGGCGGCCCGGCAGAAGACCGGGCCGCCCTCTCGAACGGGTTCGTTCAGTGCGCGCCGGGCACGGCGGCGGCCGCCTCCTCGCGGGCGAGCCGCTCGGTGCCGCTCAGGGTGTGCAGCGGCTTCTCCCGGATGAACAGCACCACGACCACGGCCAGCAGCGCGATCGGCGCGCCGATGAGGAAGAGCTCCGCGGTGGCGGTGCCGTAGACCTCCTGGATCACCCGGAGCACCGGCTCGGGCAGGGCGGAGAGGTCGGGCACCTCCGTGGAGCCCCCGCCGGTCGCCCCGCCGGCCAGCGGGCCGAGCTTCTCGGCGCTCAGCGTCGCCACCCGGTTGGCCAGCACGGCGCCGAGCGCGCTGACGCCGATCGTCCCGCCCATGCTGCGGAAGAAGGTGAGGGTGGAGGTGGCGGCGCCGAGTTCCTGCGCGGGCACGTCGTTCTGCGCGGCCAGCACCAGGTTCTGCATCAGCATGCCGACGCCGACACCCAGCACCGCCATGTAGATCCCGAGCAGCAGCATGCTGGTGCTCGCGTCGATGGTGGCCAGCAGCAGCATGCCCGCCGTCATCACCACCGCGCCGGCGACCAGGTAGCGCTTCCAGCGGCCGTACTTCGTGATCAGCTGACCGGCGACGGTCGACGAGACCAGCAGGCCGAAAATCATCGGCAGGCTCATCATGCCGGCCATCGTCGGCGACTTGCCCAGCGAGATCTGGAAGTACTGGGACAGGAACACGGTGCCGCCGAACATGGCCACGCCGACCAGCACGCTGGCGACGGTGGTCAGCGAGACCGTCCGGTTGCGGAAGATGCGCAGCGGCACGATCGGCTCCTCCGCGCGGGACTCGACCCAGACGGCCAGCGCCAGCAGGACGAGGCCGCCACCGACCATCAGCGCCGTCCAGCCCGACGCCCAGGCGAACTTGTTGCCGGCCAGCGACGACCAGATCAGCAGGGTGCAGACGCCGGAGGTGATGAGCAGCGCGCCCAGCCAGTCGATGCGCACCTTGCGGCGGGTCACCGGCAGGTGCAGGGTGCGCTGGAGCAGGACGATGGAGAGCAGGCTGAACGGGACGCCGATCAGGAAGCACCACCGCCAGCCCAGCCACGAGGTGTCCACCAGCACGCCACCGATCAGCGGGCCGGCGATCGTGCCGACGCCGAAGACGGCGCCGAAGATGCCGGCGTAGCGGCCCAGCTCGCGGGGCGGGATCATGGCCGCCATCACGATGGTGGCCAGGGCCGTCATGCCGCCCGCGCCGATGCCCTGCACGACCCGGCTGACCAGCAGCACCTCGACGTTCGGGGTGAGCCCGGCGATGAGCGAGCCGGCCACGAAGAGGCCGAGGGAGAGCTGGATCAGCAGCTTCTTGCTGTAGAGGTCGGCCATCTTGCCCCACAGCGGCACGGTCGCCGTCATGGCCAGCAGTTCGGTGGTGACGATCCACGTGTAGACGGTCTGGGTGCCGTCCAGGTCGGCGATGATGCGCGGCAGCGCGTTCGCCACGACCGTGGAGGCGAGGATCGACACGAACATGCCGACCATCAGGCCGGAGAGTGCCTGGAGCACCTCGCGGCGGGACATGCGGCCGGCGCCGACCTCTGAGGTCTTGGCGGGCACGGTGGCGGTCATTGACCTTCCTTACCGGGTACGGATTTCTCGGCCTTCCGGGCACCTTCCCGGAAGGGTCTGCGGGTCAGGGCCGGTCCGGTTCGGGCAGCCCCGCGGCGATGGCGGCGAACGCCTCGTCGACGAGGTCGGGCAGGTCCGGCCGGTCCGGATGGGCGGCCCACCGGGTCATCGCGTTGCGCAGCACCGCGCCCGTCACGGCGGTGACCAGCGCCGGGTAGGCGTGGCCGGGATCGACGCCGACCCGCGCCGCGACGACCTCGACGATGGCCCGCTCCGCCTCGGTGTTGCCCGCCAGCAGGCGGGGCAGCAGCGCGGGGTTGCGCGTCACCACGTCCATCCGCAGGCACCACAGCTCGGGCTCGGCGCGGATCTCGTCGATCACCTCGTCGAACGCGGTGCGCAGCGCGGCCAGCACCGGCACCTCGGGCGGCACGGCGGCCAGTCGGGCGACCAGGCGCGCCGCGTGGCCCGCCTGGTCGCCGACGAGCGCGTCGTCCTTGCAGCTGAAGTAGTTGAAGAAGGTACGCGGGGAGACGTCGACCGCCTCGCTGATCTCCTCCACCGTCACCTGGGCCAGGCCGCGCTCGGCCACCAGGCGCAGGGCCGCCTCGGTGAGCGCGGCCCGGGTCTGGCGCTTCTTGCGGTCGCGGCGCCCGGGGCCCGGTCCGGTCGCGGTGGGGGTCACCCGGGGACCCTACAAGCGATCTTGCAGCATCTGCAATCTTTTATTGCGCGTAGTGACGCGGAACATCCGCCGGGCCCGGCCGGGAGATCCCGGCCGGGCCCGTGTCCGGTACGGATCAGGGATAGTTCGTCAGGTACACCTGCTGGTTGGCCGCGTTCGCGGTGCCGCCGGTGCCGTTGACCACCCGGTTGATGGTGCCCACGCCGCCGAGGGAGACGGTGACCATGTTGGTGAACCGGACGTTCGGGTTGGTCGGCGCCTCGATGGCCCGCTCGGCGACGACGGACGGGTCGACGTTGAAGTAGCAGTAGCTGCCCATCCCCCACGCCTGGTGACTGGTCACCCCGTCGGCCACCTTGTACGCCGCATAGCCGCGGGTCGCCCCGTTCATCCAGGCGGCCTGGTTCGGCGGGTCGTAGGGCATCTCGTTCTGGTAGAAGTACGTGCGGCCCCCGTTTCCGTTCCAGACCGTCTGGTACCGCTGGTAATGCTCGACGAAGAGGCCGTACATGGTCACGTCGTCGCCGTTGACCGTGAGACCGGTGTCGGCGGTGTTCACCGCCCAGCCGACCCCGTCGCCGTGGTCGGCGCGCCAGAGCCACATGTGGTCACCGATCACGTTGTCGCTGTTGACGGTCAGCGTGTTGGTCGCCCGGCCGACGCCCGGCCCGCCGATGCGGAAGAAGACGTCGTGCAGCGAGGTCGGGTTGGCCGCGTGGTTCGCCGCCGAGCCGGTCGGGCCGACCTCCATCAGCACCGGCGAGTTGACCTGACCGGCCTCGAACATGATGCCGGCCACCTTCACGCCGTCCACGTCGGCGACCCGCATCGCCACGGTGCCGTTGTCGGCCTGGATGGTCGCCAGCCCGAGGCCGAGGACCACGGTGTCGGGGCGGTCCACCCGGATCGGCTCGGTGACCCGGTGCACGCCCGGGGTGAAGAGCAGGTGCCGGCCCTGGGCGAGCGCCGCGTTGATGGTGGCCGCGCTGGTGCCCGGCCGGACGACGTAGAACTGGCTGAGCGAGATGGAGGAGCCGGCCGGGGTCTTGCCGTACCAGCTGGTGCCGGTCGAGTTCGTGCGCAGCGCCGGCACGAAGACCCGGTACTCGCCGGTGCCGTCGACGTAGAGGAAGGGCTTCTCGCGCACCTGGGGGGTCTGCGGGATGACGGTGTGCGAGGGGTTGGGGAAGTGCGGCGGCGGGGCCCCGGTGACACCCTGGAAGACCATGTTCCACACCGAGCCGGTCCAGCCGTTGCCGAACTCGCTGTTGCGCGAGTACCACTGCTGCTGCGAGCCGGAGACGACCAGGCCGTCGATGCGGGTGTCGGCCATCAGCCCGCCGCTGGACCAGCCGTCGCCGCCGTTCCAGAGCTGGATCTGGTTCTGCGCGCCGCGCAGGTGCATCCGTCGGTACGGCGCGGCCTGCGAGACCGCCCAGCGTTCCACGCTCACGCCGGGCGGCAGGGTCACCGAGAGGTTCTCGGCGGCCCGCCAGAAGTTCTGCGTGGCGTTGCCGCCCATCCAGAACGCCTCCACCCGGACGTGCCCGTTGAGGTTCACGTCGTCGGGGCTCATGCCGAGGCCCGCGACCTGGGTGAAGAAGCCGAGGTTGACGTCGGCGGTGTAGGTGCCGGGCTTGAACAGCACCGCGTAGCGCTCGGGGCCGAACTGGTTGCGCTCCTGCTGCGTGAAGATCGTGTTCAGCCGGTTCTGGATGGTGGCGGTCGGGGTGGAGGGGTCGAAGACGAAGGTGTTCGGCCCGAGGTTCGGGTTGCGCGGGTCGGTCGGCTCCACCGGCGTCACGTCGCCGCCGGTCACGTTGACGGCCAGCTCCCAGAGCGAGTAGCCGTGGGTGGTGGCCCGTGCCGTGCCGTACACCCGCAGGTAGCGGCCGCTGCCGGAGACGGCGAGCGACTGGGTGCCGCCGGTGCCGGTGGCGGTGCTGTACACGGTGGTCCAGGAGCTGCCGTCGGCCGAGGTCTGCACCTGGAACGCCCGCGCGTGGGCGGCCTCCCAGGTCAGCACCACGCGGCAGACGGAGCGGACGGAGCCCAGGTCGACCCGCAGCCACTGGGGGTCGGCGGCGGTGCTGGCCCAGCGGGTGCCGGGGTTGCCGTCGACCGCCGCCGAGGCCGGCAGGCCGGCGCTCTCCACCGACGACGCCGTGGCCGGGCGACCCTGCGCGACGTTCGTTTCGCCGCAGGTCGGCGCGGTGCCGCCGGTCTCGCCGTAGACCTGGAACTCCCAGAGGGAGTAGCCGTAGCCGGTGCCGCGCGCGGTGCCGTACATCCGCACGTAGCGACCGGCGCCCGCGACGTTCACCGTCTGGGTGCCGCCGGTGCCGGCGGTGGTGCTGTGCACGGTCGTCCAGGTCGCGCCGTCGTCGGAGGTCTGGATCTGGAAGGCCCGGCCGTAGGCGCCCTCCCAGGCCAGGGTCACCTGGCTGAGGGTGGCCCGGGTGCCGAGGTCGACCTGGATCCACTGCGGGTCACTGAAGACGCTGGCCCAGCGGGTGCCGGGGTTGCCGTCGACCGCGGCTGCCGCGGGGGTGCCGGCGTTCTCGGTGGACGAGGCGGTCGCGGGTCGACCCTGGGAGAGCAGGGTCGGCGCGGCCTGCGCCGGGGGCGCGCCGGCGGGGGTGAGCGCCGCGACCAGCAGCAGCGCGAGCGCGCCGAGCAGTCGCCGGGCCGGGCGTCGCCGCCGGGGCACCGGGCGTACGGATTTAGCACGAGATGTCATGACTTCGCCTGTCGGTAGGGGGTGACTGACCTCGGGCGTGACGGGGTGACGGAAGGACCGCGGCGCCGGGTTGATGCCGCCGGGGATCGGTGCCGCAGCCGGGGAGAGCGCTCCCCGTCAGAGTGTTGCGGCGCGGTTGCGCGGCCGTCAAGGCATCGATAAATAACGCTGTTATTTATCCGCTAAGTTCGATTTGCTCGACTATCCGGCGGTTGGTTGTCGAGCGGACCCCGCCCGCCGCGAGCAGCCGACCGATCGGCAGGGTCGCCGCGCCGAGCGCCACCGCGTCGACGCCCAGCACGCAGAGCTCGATCGACGCCTGCCCGTACGGCTGCCGCAGCGCCTGCCGGCCGGCGGCCTCCCGGACCGCCGGCAGCAGGTCGCCCAGCGCCATCCCGGCCCAGCCCCCGAGCACGACCCGCTCCGGGTTGAACAGGTTGATCAGGTTGGCCACCCCGGCGCCGAGGTACCCGGCCGTCTCGTCCAGCACGCGCCGGGCGGCGGCCGAGGTCCCGGCCGCGTCGACGAGCGCGGCGAGCTGGGACTCCTCGTCCTCGCCCGGGACCGGGTGGCCGCCGCGGGCCTCCCGGTAGCGGTCGATGACGGCCTCCGCCCCGACGTACGCCTCCAGGCAGCCGCTGGCCCCGCACCGGCAGGGGCGCCCGCCGTAGACCAGAGTGGTGTGCCCCCACTCCCCCGCGCTGCTGGAGGCGCCCCGGTAGGTGGCCCCGTTGGTCACCACGGCGGCGCCGATCCCGGAGCCGACCAGCGCGAAGACCGCGTGCCGGGAGCCCCGGCCGGCGCCGAACCACATCTCCGCCTGGCCGAGCGTCTTGGCCCCGTTGTCGATGTGCAGCGGCAGGTCCGTGCCGGCCGCGATCAGCCGCTCCAGCGGCACCCGGTCCCAGCCGAGCGACTGGGCGTGCACCACCGCCTCGCGGCCCTGCTCGACCACGCCGGAGACGCCGATGCCGACGCCGAGCACCTGGGTGGCGGCCACCCCGGCCCGGGCGGTGACCGCCTCGATGCCGGCCAGCACGTGTCCGGCCACCACGGCCGGCTCGGTCCGGCGCGGATCTAGCGGGTAGGCGACGCTGGCCAGCTGGGTCATCGCGAAGTCGAAGAGCTCCACCCGGACCCGGGTCTCCCCCACGTCCACCCCCACCACGAAGGCGAAGCGCGGGGCCACCCGCAGCATCATGCTGGGCCGGCCGCCGTCGGACTCCGCGGCGCCGGCCTCCACGACCAGCCCCTCGTCGATGAGGTCACCGACCACGTTGCTGACCGCCGGCTGGCTGAGCCCCGTGCTGCGCACCAGGTCCTGCCGGGTGAGGGGGCCGTCGAGGAAGAGCTTCGTCAGCAGGGCGGACCGGTTGCGCAGCCGGACGCCCCGGTTGGTCGCGCGCGCCAGCTCCACTCGCCACCTCGATCCCCTCGGCCGCCCGGAGCGACTCTACGACCCCGTGCTTGACGGCCCTCCGGCCAACCACTTTAATGACCACATTCATTAAGACGTAATGAAACTCCGGGAACGCCGGCCCCGCCGACGCGTCCCGCCCACCGTCCGCCGAGCCCCGTCACCCCCCGCGCCACGACGGGCGCCGGCGACCCCACCACTTGCAACGGAAGGGCTGACCGTGTCGAGACGACACCTCGGGATGTTCGCGGTGGCCGTGCTGGCCGCCGCCACGCTCACCGCCTGCGGCGACTCCGGCGGCGACCCCGGCACCGCCGCGAAGACCCTCACCTACTGGGCCAGCAACCAGGGCGCCAGCCTGGAGGCGGACAAGCAGACCCTCCAGCCGGAGCTGGACAAGTTCGAGCAGCAGACCGGCATCAAGGTCAACGTCGAGGTGGTGCCCTGGTCGGACCTGCTCAACCGGCTGCTCACCGCCGCCACCTCCGGCCAGGGCCCGGACGTGGTCAACATCGGCAACACCTGGTCGGCGTCCCTGCAGGCCACCGGCGCGTTGGTCGAGTTCGACGACGCCACCCTCGGCAAGGTCGGCGGGAAGGACCGGTTCGTGCCCGCAGCGCTCGCCGCCGCCGGCGCGCCCGGCAAGCCGCCCGCGGCGGTGCCGCTCTACAGCCTCGCCTACGCCCTCTACTACAACAAGAAGGCGTTCGCCGACGCCGGCGTCACCAGCGCGCCCACCACCTGGGAGCAGGTGGCCGAGGTCGGCCGGAAGCTGACCGGCGGCGGCCGGTGGGGCCTCGCGGTCGAGGGGGCCAACCCGTCGGAGAACGCCCACCACGCGTTCACCTTCAGCCAGCAGTACGGCGGCGAGTGGTTCGACTCCGCCGGAAAGCCCACCTTCGACACCGCGCAGAACGTCGCCGCCGTCAAGCGGTACGTCGACCTGATGGCCGTCGACAGGATCGTCAACCCGAGCAACGCCGAGTACGCGCAGAACCAGTCGGTCTCCGACTTCGCCAACGGCAAGGCGGCGATGCTGCTCTGGCAGGCCGCCGGGTCGAACCTGAAGTCGCAGAACATGGCCCCCGACGCGTACGGGGTCGCGCCGGTGCCGTTCCCGGCCGTACCGCCGGCCGGCGGCAAGAAGGTCAACAGCATGGTCGCCGGAATCAACCTCGCGGTGTTCAAGCACACCAAAAACCGCGACGCCGCGCTGGAGTTCGTCAAGTTCATGACCAGCGACGCCGAGCAGGTGACGCTGAACAAGACGTACGGTTCCCTGCCGGCCGTCACCACGGTGGCCGGTGACCCGGCGTTCGCCGCGCCGGAGCAGAAGGTGCTCCAGCAGACCCTCGCCGGCACCGCCGCGCCGCTGCCGCAGGTGCCCGACGAGAGCACCTTCGAGACGCTCGTCGGCACCGCCATCAAGGAACTCTTCGCCGACGCCGCCAGCGGCAGGCCGGTCACCGAGGAGAGCGTCCGGCAGAAGCTGACCCGGGCCCAGCAGCAGATGCGCTGACCCGCCGGACCGGTGGCCGTGGGAGGGACGCCGACCCTCCCACGGCCACCCAGCGAGAGGACCCCGATGGCCACCACCACGACCTCCCGGGACGTCGCCGCGCCCGACCGACCGGCCCGCCGGGCGGCCCCGGCGGGCCGGTCGACCGGCCGCCGCCGGCCCCTGCTGCCGTACCTCCTGCTCGCCCCGGCCGTCGTGCTGGAGCTGGCGATCCACGTGGTCCCGATGCTGGTCGGGGCGTGGATGAGTCTGCGGGAGCTGACCCAGTTCCACATCCGCGACTGGTCCACCGCGCCCTTCGTGGGCACGGAGAACTACCGGGTCGTGCTCGACGTGGACTCGGCCGTCGGGGCCGGGCTGCTCCGCTCGTTCGGGGTGACCGTCGCGTACACGGTGGCCTCGGTGGGGCTCTCCTGGGTGCTCGGCACCACCGCCGCCGTGCTGCTGCAACGCCCCTTCCGGGGCCGGGGCGTGCTGCGCGCGCTCTTCCTGACCCCGTACGCGCTGCCCGTCTACACCGCCGTGATCACCTGGAGCTTCCTGTTCCAGCGCGACACCGGTCTGGTCAACCACGTGCTGGTCGACCAGCTGCACCTGCTCGACGACCGGCCGTTCTGGCTGATCGGGGAGAACAGCTTCGGCGCGCTGCTGATCGTCTCGATCTGGCGGTCCTGGCCGTTCGCCTTCCTGTGCGTGATGGCCGGCCTGCAGAACATCCCGGGCGAGCTGTACGAGGCCGCCGCGATGGACGGCGCCGGGTTCTGGCGGCGGCTGCGCGCGGTGACGCTGCCGATGCTGCGCCCGGTCAACCTGGTCCTGCTGCTGGTGCTCTTCCTCTGGACCTTCAACGACTTCAACACCCCGTACGTGCTCTTCGGCGGCTCCGCGCCCGAGCAGGCGAACCTGATCTCCCTGCACATCTACCGCAGCTCCTTCAAGACCTGGGACTTCGGCGCGGGCTCGGCGATGTCCGTGGTGCTGCTGCTGTTCCTGCTCCTGGTCACGGCCGGGTACCTGCTGATCACCAACCGCCGGAGGAACGATGCGTGAGACCGCCGCCGAGCGCTGGGCCCGCCGGATCGTGCTGACCCTGCTCACGCTCTTCGTGCTCGTCCCGCTCTACGTCATGCTCAGCTCGGCGCTCAAGCCGTTGCAGGACGTGCAGAACGCGTTCACCTGGTGGCCCCGGCGGCCGACCGCGCAGGCCTTCGTGGACATGTGGTCGACCGTGCCGCTCGGCCGCTACCTGGTCAACAGCCTGGTCGTGTCGACGGTGGCGGCGGTCTTCTCGGTCACCGTGGCGATCTTCGCGGCGTACGCGGTCAGCCGGTACCGGTTCCGGGGGCGCGGCCTGTTCTCGGTCACCGTGCTCTCCACCCAGATGTTCCCCGGCATCCTCTTCCTGCTGCCGCTCTTCCTCATCTACGTCAACCTCGGCAACGCCACCGGCGTGCAGCTGTACGCCAGCCGCACCGGCCTGATCATCACCTACCTGACGTTCTCCCTGCCGTTCTCGATCTGGATGCTGGTCGGCTACTTCGACTCGATCCCCCGCGACCTCGACGAGGCGGCGCAGGTCGACGGCGCCGGCCCGCTGCGCACGCTGTTCCGGGTGATCCTGCCCGCGGCGGTGCCGGGCGTCGTCGCGGTCGCCGTGTACGCCTTCATGACCGCCTGGGGCGAGGTGCTCTTCGCCTCGGTGATGACCGACGAGGGCAGCCGCACCCTCGCCGTCGGGCTGCAGGGCTACTCCACCCAGTTCAACGTCTACTGGAACCAGGTGATGGCCGCGTCGCTGGTGGTCAGCGTCCCGGTGGTGGCCGGCTTCCTGGCGTTGCAGCGCTACTTCGTCGCCGGCCTGACCGCCGGCGCGGTCAAGTAAGGCCATGTCGGCCGCACACCAAGAGGAGAGCCCGCCCGTGCCGGACCTGTCCACCCTGCCGCCCGACTTCCTCTGGGGGGTCGCCACCTCCGCCTACCAGATCGAGGGGGCCGTGCGCGCCGACGGCCGCACGCCGTCCATCTGGGACACCTTCTGCCAGGTGCCGGGCGCCATCGACAACGGCGACACCGGCGAGGTGGCCTGTGACCACTACCGGCGGTGGCCGCAGGACGTGGCGCTGATGCGGCGCCTCGGGGTCGACGCGTACCGGTTCTCGGTCGCCTGGCCCCGGGTGCTGCCCGAGGGGACCGGGCGGGTCAACCCGGCCGGCCTCGACTTCTACGACCGGCTGGTCGACGCGTTGCTGGCGGCCGGGATCCGGCCGTTCGTGACGCTCTACCACTGGGACCTGCCGCAGGCGCTTCAGGAGCGGGGCGGCTGGCCGGAGCGGGCCACCGCGGAGGCCTTCGCCGACTACGCCGCCGTCGTGGCCGGCCGCCTCGGCGACCGCGTCGCCGACTGGACCACCGTCAACGAGCCGCTCTGCGTCGCCTGGATCGGGCACCTGGAGGGGCGGATGGCCCCCGGCGAGCGGGACCTGACCAGGGCGGTGCGCGCCTCGCACCACGTCCTGCTCGGGCACGGGCTGGCCACCCGGGCGATCCGGGCCGCCGCCGTCCGGCCCGCCGCCGTCGGCGCGGTGCTCAACCTCAGCCCCTGCGAGCCGGCCAGCGACCGGCCGGAGGACGTGGCCGCCGCGCGGCGGATGGACGGACACGTCAACCGGTGGTGGCTCGACCCGCTGCACGGGCGCGGCTACCCCGCCGACATGGTCGCCACTTACGGCGTCGAGCCGCCCGTGCGGGGCGACGACCTGGCGGTGATCGCCACGCCCACCGACTTCCTCGGCGTGAACTACTACTTCCGCCAGGTGGTGGCCGACGACCCGACGGGGCCGCCGCCGTACGCCCGGCAGGTCCCGGTGCCCGGCTCGGTCTGCACCGCCATGGGCTGGGAGGCGTACCCGGCCGGGCTGGAACAGCTGCTGGTCGCGGTGAGCGAGGAGTACGCCCCGGCGCGGCTGGTCGTCACCGAGAGCGGCTCGGCGTGGCACGACGAGATCGCTGCGGACGGCACCGTCGCGGACCGGGAACGGACCGACCACCTGGAGCGACACCTGGCGGCCTGCGTGGCGGCGGTCGACCGGGGCGTGCCGCTGGGCGGCTATTTCGCCTGGTCGCTGCTCGACAACTTCGAGTGGGCGTACGGCTACGACAAGCGCTTCGGCCTGGTGCACGTCGACTATTCCACCCAGCGGCGGACGGTCAAGGCGAGCGGTCTGCGCTACGCCGAACTGATCCGCGCCCACCAGCGGCTCGCCGGGTCGAGCGACGCCGTCGAGGTGAGCCGATGACGGGCTGACGGGGCCCGGGAGACCCCGGGTGCCGCCGCCGGGCGGCACCCGGGGACCCGCCCGTCACCACGGCGCGGTCAGCAGAACCAGCCGTCCTGGACCCAGCCGCGCCGGTTGACGTGCCCGTAGGCGAAGCCGTAGACGTAGCCGCCGCTGCGTGGCCCCTCGACGAGGAACGTCTGGCCGCGGTAGAGGGTGCCCATCCACGCGCCGACCGGGGCGGTGCGGACGAAGAGGTCCTGGGAGCACACCTCCTCGCGCTGCCCGATCGTCCCGTTCGCCGCGTGCCCGGGCGCCGGGCTCAGCGCCAGCGCGAGGCAGCCGGCCGTCACCGACGCGCCGAGCCGGCGCGCGACCCTCCCGCTCACCATGAGTCGTAACCTCCGATGCACTCGATCCGCACGTAACCCCAGTCGTTGGGACCGAAGTCGAAGGTGGCGGCCCAGCCGTTGTAGACCGGGTGCGCACCGGGCGTGTGGCCGATCTTGTTGCCGGGTCCCAGCGTGCGCTTGAACCCGCGCGGGCCGCTCGCGGAGTCGTAGTTGGCGTAGAAGCTGGCGCTCTGGCAGACGATCACGGCGTGCCGGGGCACGACCGGGTCGGCCTGCGCGGCCGTGCCGCCCAGTGCCAGCAGGGCCGCGCCCACCGTCAGGACGCCGGCCGCTCGGGTCAGCTGTGCTCGCATCCGCACCTCCGAAGGGAAGACCTCACTTCTGTCGCACCCTACCCGTTACCTCGACGTCCTTCTATGCGAGCGGCCGCGCCCGTCGTCGAGTCGGAGCCGGCGGTGCCGATAGGGTCGGGGCCCATGCGGACGAAGCAGGAACTGGGCGAGGCCATCCGGCGCGAGCGCAGGGCCGTCCTCGTCGTCAACGCCCGCTCCCGCCGGGGCCGGCAGCTGCACGAACACGCCCGGGCGCGGCTGGCCGCGGCCGGGCTCCGGCTGCTCGCCGACCATCCCGTCGACCGGCCCGGCCAACTCGAACACGCCCTCGCCGCCGCCGTCGAACTCGGGCCCGACCTGCTGGTGGCCGCCGGCGGGGACGGCACCCTCAGCGCCGCCGCGCGACTGCTCGCCCACCGCGACATGGCGCTCGGCCTGCTGCCGCTGGGCACCACCAACAACTTCGCCCGCACCGTCGGCGTGCCGCTCGACCTCGACGGGGCGGTCGAGGTGCTGACCGGCGGCACGGTGATCGACGTCGACCTCGGCCTCGCCGGCGGCGTGCCGTTCACCAACCACGTCGGCATCGGCCTCTCGGCCGACATCATGCTCCGCACCCCGCCGCGACTGAAGCGGGTCATCGGCCGGCTCGCCTACCCGCTCACCGCGCTGGCCCTGCTGGCCCGGCACCGTCCGCTGCGGGTGACCGTCCGCGCCGGGGACGCCCGGCACGAGTTCGTCACCCACCAGGTGTACGTGGCCAACGGGGGCTTCCACGCCGGCCGCCCGATCGCCGCCGACGCCGACGCCGACGACCGGCTGCTGGTCGCGTACCCGGTCGGCGGCGCCAGCCGCCGCGCACTGGTCCGGGAGACCGCCCGCAACGCGGCTACCGGGCACCGCCGCTCCCTGGCCGACGAGCCGTTCCTCGCGGTCGGGGAACTGTGGCTGGAGACCGACCGGCCCGCGCGCGTCGAGGTCGACGGCGAGCCGTGCGGCCGTACGCCGATCCGGATCGGCCTGGCCGCCAACGCGCTGCGCGTGATGGCGCCGGCCGGGACCCCGGACCGCTGACGGCGCGGCCGGCCGCGCTACCGCGCGCGCTCGGCCGCGTCGAGGGCCGCCAGGAAGTCGGCGACGAGGTCCTCGGTGTCCTCGATGCCGGTGGAGACCCGGACGAGGCCCGCGCCGATGCCGGTGGCGGCCAACTGCTCGGCGTCCACGATCCCGGCCCACATCGAGCGCGGGTGCACCACCAGGGTGCTGACGCTGCCCAGGCTGGCCGCCCGCTTGGCCAGCCGGAGCCCGTCCAGCAGCCCCGCTGCCGCCCGCCCGTCGCGCAGTTCCACGCCGAGCACCCCGCCGGAGCCGGTCATCTGCCGGGCGGCCAGCTCGTACTGGGGGTGCGTGGGCAGCCCCGGGTAGCGCACCCGACGCACGGCCGGATGGCCATCCAGGGCGCGCGCCAGGGCCAGCGCGTTGGCGTTGTGCCGCTCCACCCGCAGCGACAGGGTCCGGATGCCGCGCAGCAGCAGCCAGGCGTCGATCGGGCCGAGCGTGCTGCCGGTGACGATCGCGGTCTGCCAGACCCGGTCGACCAGGGCGGCGGGGCCGACGATCACCCCGGCGGAGACGTCGGAGTGCCCGCCGAGGTACTTCGTCCCGCTGTGCCACACCAGGTCGGCGCCGAAGTCCGCCGGCCGCTGGTTGACCGGCGTGGCGAAGGTGTTGTCCACCGCGACCAGCGCGTCGTTGGCGTGCGCCAGCTCCACCACGGCGGCCAGGTCGGTCAGTTCGAGCAGGGGGTTGCTCGGCGTCTCCACCAGGACCAGCCGGGTCCGCGGGCGCAGTGCCCGGGCGAAGGCGTCGGGGTCGGTCTGGTCCACCTGGGTGAAGGCCACCCCGAACCGGGCCAGCAGGCCGGTGACCAGGGACGTCGTGCCGCCGTACGTGCTGCGCTGCACGACGACGTGGTCCCCGGCGGCGAGCAGGGCCAGGGCGATCGTGCTGATCGCGCCCATCCCGGAGGCGGTGACCAGGCCCGCCTCGACGCCCTCCAGCTCGGCGACCACGGCGGCGACCTGCGCGTGGTTCGGGTTGCCGTAGCGGGTGTAGAAGGCCTCGCCGCGGGTCTCGGTGGCCACGGCGGCGAACCGCTCGTCCGACTCGGCGCTGAAGGTGGCACTCTGCACGATCGGCGGCGACACCGCCCCGCCCGGGTGCAGGCCGTCGTCGCCGTGGACAGCGGTCGTACCGAAGCCGGTCACGGGTTCTCCTCACGTGGTGGCGCCGCCCGGGCGGGGCGACGGGACGGGACGCGGCCACCGGGGGGTTCGGGCGGCGGGCATCCGCGGCGCGGGACGGCGTCGCCCGCGGCTGCCGGGCCGGCGTCGGCGACGACCCGCCGTCGGGAGCGTACCGGGTGCGGCGACCTGCGCGGCCCGGTACTTCACGGCACCACGGGAAAGCGCTTGCCATTCACTTGTCTCGATGCATTTGGTCGCCGGGCGGCCCCGGCCCGCCCCGCGCGGCCCTTCCGCCCGGCTAATCCGAAGGAGCCCGATGACACTCCCCTACCCCGGCAGACACCCCGGCCGCCGCCTCGGCCTGGCGGCCACGGCCGTGCTGGCACTCCTCGGCGCCGGCGCGGCCGTCGGTCCGCGGCCGGCCGCGGCGGCCACCGTCGACCCCGGCGCCAACTACGTCCTCGTCAACCGGCACAGCGGCAAGGCCATGGACCTGTGGGGCTGGTCCACGGCCGACGGCGCGCCCGTCAACCAGTACGCCCGCAACGACCTGGCCGTGCAGCAGTGGCGCTTCGTCGACGTGGGCGGCGGCTACCACCAGATCCGCTCCGTGCACAGCGGCAAGGTGCTGGAGCTGCCGAACGCCGACGACGGCGTCCAGCTCGTGCAGAACGGCGCCGTCGGCGGCAACACCCGGCAGCACTTCCGGCTCGCCGACTCCGACGGCGGCCACGTCCGTCTCGTCAACCGGCACTCGAACAAGGCGCTGGACGTGTGGCAGTGGTCGACCGCCGACGGCGCGATGATCTCCCAGTACCAGGACCTCGGCGGCGCCAACCAGCAGTGGCGCCTGGTCAGCCTCGGCTCCGGCGGTGGCGGCTGCGGCAGCGGCGCGTTCCACGCCGAGGCGGTGCTCAGCGGCGGCACCTGGACCGCCCGCAACGGCGCCACCACGGTCCACACCGGCGGCGACCTGCGCGCCGCCGTGCAGGCCGCCGTGAACAGCCTGGGCGCCGGGCGGACCAGCAAGCAGCGCGTCGTCGTCCGCGGCTCCGGCTCGATGAGCGCCGGCTCGCGGATCTCCCTGCCCAGCTACACCGCGATCGACGTGTGCGGCACCATCAACGTCACCGGCTCGGGCAGCGGCGACCAGGCGCCGATCTACTCCCGTGGCACCAGCCACGTCGAGGTCGGGCACCTCACCGTCACCGGCACCCCGCTCTACGGGATCTTCCTGCGCAACGTCACGGACGTCGTCCTCGGCCGGATCGACATGCGGCTCGGCGGTGGGCTGGGGATCCGGATCGACAACCGCGGGGACACCAGCCAGTGGAGCCGCGACGTCCGCATCGACAACGCGTACGTCTCCGGCGCCAGCTCGCACGCCGTCGAGACGTACGGTGTGGACGGGCTGACCGTCGGCACCGTCACGGCGCGCGACGTGGGCGAGTCGGGCCTGCTGCTCAACCAGACCATCAACGCCACGGTCGGCACCGTGGACGCCGAGAACGCCGGCGCCGGCACCGGGTACGCCGCGTTCCGGATGGCCAACCGCAACGGGCGCGTCGGCTCCGGCTACCCGACCAACGTGCGGGTGGGCACCGTGCGGGCGCGCGGCGGCGGCCGGGGGATCTTCTGCGTCTCCGAGTCCGGCGGCGCCGCCATCGACCGGGTGGACATCGCCGACACCGGCAACAACGCGATCCTGATCGAGAACTGCCAGGGGGTGCAGATCGCGGCCGGCGGCGGCACGATCAGCGGCGGCGGCGAGGTGCGGCTCGCCGAGCGCGCCGAGTTCCCCGGCAACCGCGACATCACGCTGCGCAACTTCACCCTGGTGAACAGCCGGATCGTGGAGAACCCCTGCGCGGAGAACCTGACCATCACCAACGTCGTCCTGAACAACTCCACGGTCAGCCGCTGCTGACCGGTACCCCTACGGCGACGCGCCGCCGCCCGGGCGGCCCCGCCCCGCAGGGGGTGGGCGGGGCCGCCCGGGCGCCGTGGTCAGTCCGCGGCGGAGCGGTCAGTCCGCGGCGGAGCGGTCAGTCCGCGGCGGAGCGGTCAGTCCGCGGCGGAGCGGAAGACCGGGTAGTAGCCGCCGGCCTGGCCGGCCGCGGTGGGGTGGTAGGAGACGCCGAGGGTGGCGAAGTTGAGCGCGTGCAGCCACTTCTCGCCGTAGCTGCACAGCTGGTGCCCGACGAACTGCGCCCGCACGTCGGCGAAGGTGAAGCCGGCGGCGACGGCGGCGCTGCGGGTGATGTCGTCCACCAGGTTGATGCCCTCGTTGATCTTCGCGCGCGAGGTGGCGCTCAACCCGACGCAGACGGTGCCGAGCTGGTAGAAGACCGGGTAGCCGACGACCACGACCCGGGCGTTGGGGGCCCGGTTCTTGATTCCGTTGTAGACGTTGCGCAGCAGGCCGGGGAGCTGGGTGCGGGCCTTGTCCTGCGCGGCCTGCACGGCGGCCACGCACTGGGTGGTCCCCTGCAGCACGCAGGTGGACATGATGCTGGCGAACCCGACGTCGTTGCCGCCGATGGTGACGCTCACCAGGCTGGTGGTGGAGCTCAGCGCCGAGAGCTGGGTGTTGATCAGGCTGGTGGTGGTGGCGCCGGAGCAGGCGACCGAGCGGTACGACGCGGGCTTGACGTTGGCGGCGTACAACGCCGGGTAGGCGTTCGTGCTGCGCTGACAGGAACCGCTCTCGCTGGTGTAGCTGCCGGCGCCCACGCCGGAGGCGTACGAGTCGCCGAGCGCCACGTAGCGGTCGGCGGGCGCGGCCTGGGCGGGCGCGGCCAGGGTGAGGCTGGCGCCGAGAGCCGTGGCCAGGCTCAGGGCGAGGGAAACGAGACGGGTCTTCCGCACGTCGCACTCCGGGGGTTGAGGGATCGAGTGCGAGATTGATATCACTAAATATCTACGAGCGAAAGATCTTGCCGGGGAAGTTAGGGGTGCCGGCAACGACTTACCGGTTCCGTACCGGGTGCGCCCGGCGGCAGGGGTTGCGCGCCCCGGACCGGAGCCTCGACCCGTACCCGGCGGGGACGGGCGTGGCCCCGGTCCGGGGCGTCGGGGGTCAGCGCGCCGGCCCGGTCCCGCCGGGGGCCGTCGCCGTGAACACGGTCTGCACCTGCTCGCCGTCGGCCAGCCCCGGCACGCCGTACGCCCGCACGTCGACGAAGCCGGCCGCGCGCAGGGCGGCCCGCCAGCCGGGCACGTCCAGCAGCGGGGACGACTCGACGCGCGGCTCGTCCTCCGCGTGCCGCCACCAGCCCTCGGCCAGCCCGAAGGTAAGCGTGTTGTAGTCGAGTCGGCTGGTCATCTCGTTGACCACCAGCACGCCGCCGGGCTTGAGCAGCGCGTGGCAGTGCCGCAGCGCGCCGGAGATCCGCAGGGTGGCGTGCAGGACGTTGCTGGCCAGGACCACGTCCATCGAGCCCGGCTCGATGCCCTGCTCCCCGGGCGCGCCCTCGACGTTGTACCGGGCGAAGTCGACGTGCGGCCGGGTGGCGCCGAAGCCCTGCCGGCCCAGCCGCAGGAAGGCCGGGCCCACGTCGGTGTAGAAGTACCGCAGCCGCTCCGCCCGCTCGGCCAGGGCGTCCAGCACCGGGCCCGTGGTGGCGCCGGTGCCCGCCCCCACCTCCAGCACCTGGGCGTAGGAGCGGGGGTAGCGCCGGAGGAACCCCAGCACGTGCTCGCGCACCCGGTCCGCGCAGAGCCGGTTGTGGAAGTCGAGCTGGACGTTGTCCCGGTAGATCGCGGCGACCAGGTCGGCCGAGCCGCCCGGGAAGAGCACGTCGTTCGCCGGGCGCTCGCCCCGCACCACCTCGATCAGCTGCGTCTGGCAGGCGACCAGCAGCGGCACGTACCCGGCCGCCTCCGGGTGCTCCCGCCGCAGCGCCGTCGCCGCGGCGTCCACCGCGGCGTCCCCGGCCAGCCCCGCCGCCCCCGACACCCGCTCCGTCACGGCGAGCCGGTCGCCGTGCCGGCGCAGGAGGTCGGCGCGCTCCAGCATGTCCAGCAGGGCCTCGCCGAGCCGCTGGTACCCGGGCGAGACCGCGAGCCGGGCCAGGAGCTCGTCGCGGCCGGCGGCGGCCCCGGGAGCCGGCAGGACGTCCGCGGCGGCCAGCCGGGCGGCCAGCAGCCGGTGACCGAGGTTCGTCACCGCCTCGAAGGAGGTCCGGAAGCGCGCGTAGCGTTCCTGGTCCAGTTCCACGAGCGGCGACGGCGTCGCCTCGACGTCCAGTTCGGTCACGGTGTGCCCTCCATGGTGCGACTGCGGTGGTGCGGGTCAGGTGGGATTCGGGATCGCGGGGCCGCGGCCGATGGTGCGGCCGTGCGCGCCCGCGAGCTGTGCGGCCAGGTCCGCGAGCAGGTCGGCCCGCGCCGGCACCAGGTAGAAGTGGTCCCCCGGGAACGCGCGCAGCCGGAAGCCGCCGGTGGTCAGCTCCGCCCAGGCGGAGACCGAATCCCGGTCGCAGGCCGGGTCGCCGGTGCCGAGGTACGCCGTGACCGGCGCCGACACCTGCCGCGGCTCGCTCGGCAGGTAGCCGTGGATCAGCCGCAGGTCCGCCCGGAGCGCCGGCAGGACCAGCTGCCGCAGCCTCGGCGAGCGGAAGACCGCCGCATCCACCTCGCCGAGCCCGGCGACGCGGGCGAGGAACTCCTCGTCGTCGAAGTCGTCGGGATGCCGGTCGATCCGCGTGACGTGCGGCGCGCCGTGTCCCGAGACGAAGAGCGCGACCGGCACGGTGCCGAACCGCTGCTCCAGCCGGACGGCCACCTCGTAGGCGACGGACGCGCCCATGCTGTGACCGAACAGCGCGAGCGGCCGGTCCAGGTACGGGACGAGCGACTCGACGATCCGGTCGGCGAGCGGGTCCATCCGCTCGACGCACGGCTCGGCGAGCCGGTCCTGCCGCCCGGGGTAGCGCACGGCGAGCAGCTCGACACCGTCGGGCAGCCGGCCCGCCCACGACTGGAAGAAGCCGGCCGCCCCGCCGGCGTGCGGTACGCACACCAACCGCACCCCGGCCCGCGCGCCGCCGCGGAGGACCCGCAGCCACGCGTCGCCGGACGGGTGGGACGGGGGCGTCCGGGTCGCCACGGACACGCGCCCGTCAGTCCGACATCGCCACCAGCACCCGGCGGTCGCCCGTGTACGGGCGCCGGCCGTGCGCGGTGAGCACGTTGTCGATCAGCAGCAGGTCGCCCACCCGCCAGTCGACGTCGACGGCGGCCTCCAGGCCCCGGTCGCGGATCTGGGTGACGTACTCGTCGGGAATCGGGGAGCCGTCGGCGAAGGTCACCGACTGGGGCAGCTCGTCGGGGCCCATCACCTGGGTCATCACGCGGGCGATGTCGTCGTCCAGGCCGGCCGGGTGCCACTGGTCGGCCTGGTTGAACCACACCTCGGCCCCGGTCACCGGGTGCCGGAGGGTGGCCGGGCGGAGCTGGATCACGCGCAGCCCGTCGGCGGTCCACTCCCAGGTGGCGCCGGCGGTGGAGAGGAACTCCTCGACCTCGTCCCGGCTGTCGGTCTCGAAGGTCTCCCGCCAGCTCTTGCCCAGCCCCATGCCGTCGTGCAGGTTCTGCTGGTAGCGCAGCCCACCTGCGAAGTCGGCGCGCAGCCGCGGGTCCAGCGAGTCGAGCCACAGCTCGGCGTCGACCACCGGGGTGGCGCCGCCCGTCTCGGCGGCGATCTGGCAGAAGAAGAGCAGGCGGGCCGGCCAGCGGGCGGCGTACGACAGCTCGTTGTGCATGGAGATGGTGTACCGGGCCGGGTACTCGGTGGACGTGTAGACGTTGCGCCCCACCTTGGTGCGGGGCGAGTTGCCGTGCACGTAGGCCAGCCGCCGCGGCAGCAGCAGGTCCATCACCGGGTCCAGGGTCTCCGGCCGGACCCCGAAGCCACGGAAGACGAGCGCCTTCTCGGCGGTGAGCACCTCCGCCAGGTCCAGCTCGCGGAGGTGACCGGCCAGGCCCTCGGCGCTCGGCGCGCAGCCGGCGCTCTCCGGGGTGATCTCCAACGGCTTCCAGCTCGCGTGCTCGTTCATTCCGGGGCTCCTCACCGTCCCAAGCTGTGCGATCCCTCCCAGGCTCTGCCGGTCCGCTATATTCCGTCCATATCGCCGCCGGCCGCGACCTTCCGGCCCGACGCGCCCGCCCCCCGCCCCACCGCCGGCTCCGCCTCGGCGAGCCCCGCCGCCACCCGCTCCCGCTCGGCCCGCTCGCGCTCCGCCTGCTCGCGCTCGGCCCGCTCCGCCTCGGCTCTGGCGCGACCGCCGAAGCCGAGCACCGCGAGCACCGCGATCACCCCCATCGCCCCGCCCACGATCAGCATGGCCCTGGTGATGCTGATCGAGTCGAGCAGGAGGCCCGCCAGCAGCGCCCCCAGCGAGTTGGCTCCCGAGCTGAGCAGCATGACGATCGAGCCGGCCCGCCCGCGCAGGTGGTCGGGGGCGCTCTGGAGCACGTACAGCATCCCGGCCACGTTGCTGATGCCGGCGCCGTAGTGGATCAGCGCGAAGACCGCGCCGAGGGCGACGAGCCCCGGGGCCAGCCCGACCAGCGGCATCAGCACCGCCCAGGCGATGTTGACCCCCATGATGATCCGGCGGATCCCCCAGCGGTCCAGGAAGAAGTGGCTGGTCATCGCGCCGGCCATGCCGAAGACGCTGTTCACCACCAGCAGCATGCCGACCGTGGGCGGCGACCCGCCGCGGGCCTTGACGATCACCACGAGCCCCAGGCCGAGCACCTGGAACAGGATGTTGCTCGCCGCGAAGAGACCCAGGGCCCGGCGCAGGTAGAGCTGGCCCCAGACGAAGACGAAGCCCTCCCGCACCCGGGCCAGCAGGCCACCGGCCTCGTCCGTACGCGCCTTCGGCGCCTGCAGGTCGCGCCGGACGAAGAGGAGCGTCACCAGCGAGAGCACGTGCATCAGCACGGCGAAGCCGAACGGCGCCCAGCGGGTCAGCGCGTACAGCAGGGTGCCGGCCGGCTGGCCGAGGATGCTGGCCGCGTTGGCCCGCGACTCGTTGGCCGCCGTCGCCGCGCCGTACCGCTCGGCCGGGACCACGTTGAAGACGGCGGCGCGCTCGGCCAGGGCGTAGCAGATGCCGAGGCTGGCCTCCACGAACGCGACGGCCATCAGGTGCGGCAGCCACAGCGAGTCCCGGGCGACCGCGACCGCGACGCTGCCGATGGCGACGATCCGCCCGGCGTTGCAGAACACCATCGTGCGGCGGCGGTCCCAGCGGTCCACCAGCGCCCCCGCCGGCAGCTGGGTGACCAGGTTGGGCAGGAGCGCCGCGAAGGTCACCAGGCTGGCGGCCGTGGCCGATCCGGTGGACCAGAAGACCAGCAGGGTGTAACTGATCGAGGTGGCCCGGGATCCGAGCGCGGAGACCCCGGAGCCGACCCAGAGCAGCAGGAAGTCGCGGTTGCCGGTCAGCCGGCCCGGCTGCCGGGAACTGGCCGCCGGGTGCCCGGCGGCGCTCACGACGGGTGCCCGACGGGCGTGGCGCGGCACCAGTCGAGCACTGCCATCGCGCTGTAGAGCTTGTTCTCCGCCTGCCGGAAGGCGATGCTGGCCGGCCCGTCGAGCACCTCGGCGGTCACCTCCTCCCCCCGGTGCGCCGGCAGGTCGTGCATGAAGACCGCGTGCGGGCTGCGCCGCCACAGCTCCCGGTCGACCCGGAACGGGGCGAAGCGCAGCCGCCAGTCCGGGTCGGACTTGCTGGTGCCGGTGGTCTGCCAGCGGGTGGTGTAGATGGCGTCCAGGTCGCCCGGCAGGTCGTCCATGTCGTGCCGTTCGACGATCCGGGCGCCGCAGCGCCGCGCCTGCGCCGACGCGACGTCGGCGATCCCGGCCGGCAGCCCGTACCCCGCCGGCGTGCGCAGCTCCAGCTCCACGCCCGGGAACCGGGTCAGCGCCAGGGCCAGCGCGGTGGCGGTGTTGTTCGCCTCGCCGAGGTAGAGCAGCCGCAGGTGCTCGATGCGCCCGAAGCGCCGCAGCAGCGTCGTCAGGTCGGCCAGCGCCTGCGTCGGGTGCTCCTCGGCGCTCATCGCGTTGACCACGGCCATCCGGTCCTGCCGCGACCAGTCACGCATCTCCCCCGGGTCGGCCGCGGTGCGCGCCACCAGCACGTCGAGCATGCCCGAGAGCACCCGGCCGGTGTCCGCGCTCGACTCGCCCGTGTTGACCTGGAGGTCGCCCGGTCCGTACTGGACGGTCTTCGCGCCGAGCCGCAGCGCGGCGACGGTGAACGCGGTGCGCGTCCGGGTCGACGTCCTCACGAAGTAGGTGCCGACCACCCGGTCGGCCAGCGAGCTGGCGGACTCGCCGGCGGCGAACCTGGCCCCGCGGGCCACGATCGAGTACAGGTCGTCGTCGGTCAGGTCGCGGATCGACACCAGGTGCCGCACCTGCCGCGCCGGTGGCTCGGTCGCCGTCGCGGGGATGCCCGGTACGGTCGTCATCACATGTCCTCCGTCAGTGCGGTGTCGGACGCCAGCAGCGACACGACCTCGTCGCCCGCGTCGCCGTTGGTCAGCAGCACCAGCCCGGACCCGTCGGGGGCCCGGCCGGCGGTGAGCGCCCGGTAGCCGGCGGTGCGTCCCCGGTGGGTGAACTCCACCCGCTCCCCGGCGGGGCCCCCGATCCGGTCCACCATGCAGCCGAGCCCGAAGATCCCGCCCGGACCTGCGGTCAGCAGCGCCGTCGCCAGCTCCCGGCTCAGCAGGGCCGGACCACCCCGGTGCGCGAGGTGGATCTCCCTGGTCAGGTGGGCCAGGTCGGTGGCGGTGCTCCAGAGACCGGCCGCCGCCAGGTCCGTACGCACCCGCCAGCCGCCCGGGACGGGCTCGCCCCGCTCGTCGTGCCCGACGGCCACCGGCCGGCCGGACGTCTCCGGGAAGCTCTGGTCGAAGCTGCTGCCGGTCATCCCCAGCGGCGCGAGGAGCAGCTCGGCCATCAGGTCGGCGAAGGGCGTCGCGGTGGCGTCCTCCATGAGCTGTTGCACCACCACGAAGTGGCTGTTGCGCTCCACCGCGACCGGGTCGGGCGCGTCGAGCGCCCGCACCGGGCCGGTGGGCACGCCCCGGCCGCGCAGCAGGTCCGCCAGCGTCGGCACGGGACCGCCGCGCGGGTGCCCGGTGCTGCCGGTCGCGGTGAGCCCGGCGACGTGGCCGAGCAGCTGCCGCAGGCTCACCGGCCGGTCGGCGGGCAGGCGCCACGTCTTCAGGTACCCGTTGACGTCCGCGTCGAGCTGGAGCAGCCCCCGGTCGACCAGCACCAACGCACCCACGGCGGCGACCAGCTTGCTGACCGAGCCGACCTGGAAGAGCGTCGCCGGCGTCACCGGGGCGCCACCGCCGGCCGCGAGGTGCCCGGCCGCGCGGACCTCCACCAGCTCACCGTCCGCGAGCAGCGCCAGCGACGCGCCGGGCACCCGGTGGGCGGCGAGCAGCGGCTCGATCGGCCGCAGCATCGCCGCGACCCGCGCCGGGCCGGCCGGCGTCGCCGGGTCGTCGGGCACCGTCGGATCGGCCGGGGCGAGCGAGGCGGCCAGCTCAGCCAGGGTCCGGTCGAGCATCGCCGCCCGCAGCGTCAGCGCGACGCCGGCCCGCCGGGCGGCCGTGACCACCGGTACGACCAGCAGCGAGTGCCCGCCGAGGGCGAAGAACCGGTCGTGCCGGCCGACCCGGTCGATCTCCAGGACCTCGGCCCAGATGTCGGCGATCAGCCGTTCCAGCCCGGGGCGGGGCGGGATGTGCCCCGCCGCCCCGGCCGGCTCCACCGGGGGCAGGGCCCGGCGGTCGACCTTGCCGTTGGCGTTGAGCGGGATCGCCGGCACCGGGATGAGGACGCCCGGGACCAGCTGGCTCGGCAGCCACCGGGCGCAGTGCTCGGCCAGGTCCGGGGCGTCGCCGACGTGGTACGCCACCAGCCGGGGCCCGCCCGGGCCCGCCGGGTCGACGGTGACCACCGCGTCGCGGATCCCCGGATGGGTGAGCAGCACCGCCCGGACCTCCCCGGGTTCCACCCGGTGGCCACGGATCTTCACCTGGTCGTCGACGCGGCCGAGCAGGTCCAGCTCGCCGTCGGGCAGCCAGCGGCCCAGGTCGCCGGTGCGGTACAGCCGCCCGCCGTCCGCGCCGAACGGGTCGGGCACGAACCGGTCGGCGGTCAGGCCCGGCCGGCCGGCGTAGCCCCGGGCGAGACCGGGGCCGCCGAGGTGGACGTGGCCGACCACGCCGACCGGCACCGGTTGCAGATCGGCGTCGAGGACGTAGGCGCGCATCCCGCCCAGGGGGCGGCCGATCGGCGCCACGTCGGTCGGCAGTGCCCCGGCGACCGGGTACCGGCTGACCGCCACCGTGGCCTCGGTGGGTCCGTACTCGTTGAGCAGCACGGTGCCCGGCGCGAGCGCGTGCCAGCGGTCGCAGACCCGCCGGGTCAGCGCCTCACCCCCCACCACCAGCAGCGATGTCAGGGCGGCGGCCTGCTCGGCGTCGAGTTGCCGGGTCAGCAGGTCGAGGTGGCCGGGGGTCAGCTTGACGAAGCTGAACGGGCCGGCGCCGGCCAGCCTCGGGCCCAGCTCGTCGAGGCCCGCGTCGGGCGGCAGCAGCCAGAGCCGTTGCCCGGTGACCAGCGGCGCCCAGATGCTGGTCACCACCAGGTCGTACGCGACCGAGGAGAAGAGCGCGGCGCCGCCGGTGCGGTCCCCGACCAGCTCCTCGGCCGCCCAGCCGAGATAGTTGGCGAGGCTGCGGTGGCTGATCTGCACGCCGTTCGGCCGGCCCGTGGAGCCGGAGGTGAAGATCACGTACGCGAGGTGGTCCGGGTCGGGCCGGCCGGGCGGCGGGTCGGCGGGGAGCGCGGCGATCCGGTCGGCGTCGCGGTCGGGCAGCACCAGCCGCACGCCGCTGAACCGGTCGGCGTACGCGGCCGACGTCACCACCACCGTCGCGCCGGCGTCGGCGAGCATCGCGGCGACCCGCTCGGCCGGGTGGCCCGGGTCGATCGGCAGGTACGCGCCCCCGGCCCGCCAGACGCCGAGCAGGGCGGCGACCAGGTCGACGCCCCGGTCCAGCAGCACTCCCACGACCTGCTCCGGGCCGACCCCGGCCCCGCGCAGGTGGTGGCCGATCCGGTTGGCCGCCGCGTCCAGTTCGGCGTAGGTCGTGCCGTCGACGGCCTCGGCGTCGGGGGTCGCCGCCGCCCGCGCCGCCACCCGCCGCGGCACCAGGTCCGTGTCGCGCGGCGTCGCCGAGGAGTTCCAGCCCACCAGCACGTCGTGCCGTTCCCCGGCGGGCAGGTACGCCTGGCGGGGGTCGCCGTCGGGGTCGGCCGCCATGGCCTCCAGCACGAGCCGGTACATGCCGGCCAGCCGCGCGGCGTCCGCCCGGCCCATGGCGTGGCTGTCCGTGCTCAGTTCGATCCGGCCGGCACCCGCGGCGACGGCGAGGGCGAACTCGGAGGTGCTGGCGCCGATCCGCGGCCCGGGTGCGGTACGCCCGCCGGCCACCTCGGTGAAGTCCAGGTAGCTGAAGTAGACGTCGGTGAGGCGGGCGCCGCGGCCGGCGGTGCGGATGGCCGGGGCGGGATAGCGCCGGTGCGGCCACAGTTCGGCCTCCCGGGCGTGCACCCGCCGCACCAGCTCCCGCCAGCTGCCGGCGCGCCGGTCGTGCGGGAACGGCAGGGTGTTCAGCGACATCGCGTAGACCCGTTCGCTGCCGGGCACGTCCGGCCGGGTGTTGCAGACCAGTCCGCCGTAGAAGGTGGGCTCGTCGGTGAGTTGGCTGAGCACCTTCAGGTGCGCGGCGTGCAGCACCGCCTTGAGCGACACCCCGGCCGCCGAGGCCAGGGCCCGCAGCGACGGCTCCAGGTCCGCGTAGGGGACCACCTCGGTGTACGGCACGAGGGCGGCCGGCGCCGACGGCGCCCACGCGGCGGGGAGCACGAACCTCGGGTGCTGCTCCACCACGTCCTGCCAGTAGCGCCGGTCGGCCGGCGAGGCCAGGGCGCGCAGCTCGCCGGCGACGAAGTCGGCGAACCGCACGCCGGGCGGGGCGGTGGCCGCGGGTTCCCGGCCCGCCCGTCGGGCGTGGTACCGGTCAAGGATCTCCGTCACCAGGGCGTGCAGGCTCCAGCCCTCGATGATCACGTGGCAGATGGTGAGCACCAGCCGCCAGCTGCGGTCGGTCTCCAGGCAGACGGTGAACCGCAGCAACGGCGCCCGCTCGACGTCGAACAGCTCGTCGTACTCCTCGCCGACCAGGCGGCGCACCAGGGCCGTCCGCTCCGCCTCGGTCCGCCCCCGCAGGTCGCGGGTGCGCACCGGCACCTCCACCGACCGGTGCACCAGTTGCATCGGCACCGAGTAGCCGGTGGTGTCGAGCGAGGTACGCAGCACGTCGTGCCGGGCCGCCACCTCGTCGACGGCGGCCCGCAGGGCCGCCGGGTCGAACGGCCCGTCGTCGGGGACCAGGAACGAGGCGACGTTGTGGTAGTGGTTCTGGCCGTTGTCGGACAGCATCTCCAGCAGCATCCCGAGCTGCACGCGCGACAGCGGGTACGCGTCGTCCAGCCCGGCCGGCAGCAGCGGCAGGTCCGCCGGCGCGACCAGCTCGAAGGGCTCGACGGGGCGGTCGGTCGGTGCCGGCGCGTCCCGGTCCGCCAGCACCTCGCAGAGCGCCCGGACGGTCGGGTGCCGGAAGATGTCCGCCACCGTCGCGTCCAGCCCGGCCGAGCGGAGCGTGCCGGCCAGCACCAGCGCCGTGATCGAGTGCCCGCCGAGGTCGAAGAAGCCGTCGGCGACGCTCACCGCCGGCAGGCCCAGCACCTCGGCCCAGATGCCGGCGACCCGCTCCTGAAGCGGTCCCGCCGCGGCGACGAAGTCCGCACCCGGCAGCGAGGCGCCGGTGGGCGCGGGCAGCGCCCGCCGGTCCAGCTTGCCGCTGTTGTTGCGGGGCAGCTGGTCCAGGACCACGAACGCCGAGGGGATCATGTATTCCGGCAGGACGCGCGCCAGCCGCTCGCGCAGCGGACCGACCTGCGGCGGCTCCCCGTCGCCGGTCACCAGGTACGCGGTCAGCCGGGGATCGGCCGGGTCGTCCGCGCGGAGCACGACGACCGCCTCCGCGACGCCCGGCACCGCGTTCAGCGCCGCCTCGATCTCGCCCGGCTCGATCCGGTAGCCGCGGATCTTCACCTGGTCGTCGAGGCGGCCGAGGAACTCCACGCTGCCGTCGGGCAGCCGGGTGGCCAGGTCGCCGGTGCGGTACATCCGGCTGCCGGGCGGGCCGTACGGGTCGGGCAGGAACCGCCGGGCGGTCAGCTCGGGCTGACCGAGGTAGCCGCGGGCCACCCCGTGCCCTCCCAGGTGGACCTCGCCGGGCACCCCGATGGGCGCCGGGTGGCCGTGCTGGTCGAGCACGTACATCCGCACCCCGGAGAGCGGCCGGCCGATCCGGCTGCCCACCCCGGGCGCGAGGTCGGCGCGGGTGATCCGGTGGTAGGTGGAGTAGACGGTGGTCTCGGTGATCCCGTACATGTTGACCAGCGCCACCCGGGCCAGCCCGAGGCGGGCCGCCCAGGGCGCGAGGTCGGCGAAGTCGAGCTTCTCCCCCGCGACCACCACCGCGCGCAGCGACAGGTCCCGGATGCCGGGGGCGTCCTCGGCGGCGAGCCGGACCAGCCCGCGCAGCGCCGTCGGGGTCTGCGCCAGCATGGTGACCCGCCGCGTCACCAGCAGGTCCAGCAGGTCCTGCGGCACCCGGGCCACCTCGCGCGGCACCAGCACCAGCCGGCTGCCGTGCAGCAGCGCCCCCCACAGCTCCCAGACGGAGACGTCGAAGGCGTACGAGTGGAACAGCGCCCACACGTCGGTCTCGTCGACCGCGTAGTGCTCCTGGGCGGCGTCCAGCAGGCGCAGCACGTTGGCGTCGCTGACGCAGACGCCCTTGGGCCGGCCGGTCGAGCCGGAGGTGTAGATGACGTAGACCAGGTCGTCCGGGTCGCGGGCGACGCCCGGGTCGGTCTCCGGCTCCCCGGCCAGGTCGCCGGCGTCCAGCAGCACCCGCCGCCCGTCGAAGCCGGCGAGAAGCTCCGCCTGCGCCGTGGTGGTCACCACCGTGCGCACCCGGGCGTCGGCCAGCATGTAGCCGATCCGCTCGGCGGGCTGGGCCGGGTCCAGCGGCAGGTACGCCGCGCCGGCCTTGAGCACGCCGAGCAGCGCGGGCACCAGGTCCGCGTCCCGGTCGAGGCAGACACCGACGACGGTCTCCCGGCCGGCGCCGGCCGCGCGCAGGTGGTGCGCCAGCCGGTTGGCGGCGGCGTCGACCTGGGCGTACGTCAGCTCGACCGGGCCGGCCACCACCGCCACGGCCCCCGGGTCGCGGGCCAGCTGCGCCTGGAACAGCTCGACCATGGTGCCGGTGACCGGCTCGTCGGCGCCCGTGTCGGTGACGCCCAGCAGCCGGTCCCGCTCGCCGCCGGGCACGCAGACCACCTGGCAGTCGCCGTCGGGGTCGGCGACCATCGCCTCCAGCACCGCCCGGTACATGCCGGCGATCCGGTCCAGGTTCGCCCGGCTGACCAGGGCGGCCCGGGCGGAGAGCGCGTAGCGGCCCCGCTGGGCGAAGCAGGAGAGGTCGAACTCGGTCGCCCCCTCGCCCGCGGCGCCGGTGACCACCGGGCCGGACTCGTCGCCCTGCGCGGCGCGGCTGAAGTCCTGGTAGTTGAAGAGGACGTGCAGCAGCCGGTGCCCGGCCTCGCGCTGCATCTCGGCCAGCGGGAAGCGCCGGTGCGGCCAGAGCGCGACCTCCCGGTCGAACACCGCGGCGACCAGCTGCCGCCAGCTGCGGGCGGACCGGTCGTACGGGAACGGCACCGTGTTCAGGTACATGCCGTGCACCTCGTCGGCGCCGAGCACCTCGGGCCGGGCGTCGCAGACCAGGCCGGCGTGGAAGTCCGGCTCGCCGGTGAGCTGGCTGAGCACCTTCAGGTGCGCGGCGTGCAGCACCGCCTTCACCGACACGTCGGCGTCGCGGGCCAGGGCGCGCAGCGCCTCGCCCAGGTCGGCGAAGTCCACCGTGGCGTCGATTGTGGCGTCCGGCGCGTCCGGCTCGCCCCAGCCGGCGGGGAGGGCGAACGGGGCGCGCCCGTCCCACACCGACCGCCAGTGGTCCCGGTCGGCGGGCGACTCCAGCGCGGCGAGTTCGGCGGCGATGAAGTCGGCGTAGCGCACGGCGGGGCGCTCGACCGGGCGCGGGGTGCGGCCGGCGGCCAGCTCGGCGTAGCCGTCGAGCACCTCGGTGACCAGCCGCGCGCTGCTCCAGCCCTCGGTGACCGTGTGGCTGATGGTGAAGGTGAACCACCAGCTCTCGTCGCTGTCCACGTGCGCCGTGACGCGCAGCAGCGGCGCGGCGGCGACGTCGAACGGGCGGGCCCGCTCGGCGGCGATGAACTCCGCGAAGAGGGCGGCGTGCCGCTGCTCCGGGATCCCCCGGCCGTCCTCGACGCGCACGTCGGGTTCGGCGTCGGCGTGCACGAGCTGCATCGGCGTCGAGTAGCTGACCAGGTCGAACGACGTACGCAGGATCTCGTGCCGGGCGACCACGGCGCGCACCGCGCCGCGCAGCGCCTCGGCGTCGAACGGCCGCCCGTCGCGGACCCGGTGGGCGAGGACGCTGTGGTAGACCGCCCGGTCGCCGCTGACGGCCGACTCCACCAGCATGCCGAGCTGGGTGCGCGACGCCGGGTAGGCGTCGACCAGGCCGCCGGGGAGCCTGGCGCGGTCGGCGGCGCCGATCAGCGCGTACGGTGCGACCGGCCGGAACTCCTCGGTGTCGGCGTCGGCCAGCGCGACGGCCAGCCGGCGTACGGTGCGGTGCGCGAAGACGTCCCGCACGCTGGTCCGGTGGCCGGCGGCGCGCAGCGTGCCGACCAGGGTGACCGCGAGCATCGAGTCGCCGCCCAGGTCGAAGAAGCTGTCGGTGACGCCGACCCGCGCGACGCCCAGCACCCGCGCCCAGATCGCGGCGATCTCCTCCTCCACGCCGCCGGTCGGGGCCTGGTACTCCCCGATGGCGTACGAGCCGGCGTCGGGGGCGGGCAGCCGCCGGCGGTCGACCTTGCCGTTCGGGTCCTTCGGGACGGCGTCGAGGGTGACGTAGGCGGCCGGCACCATCGCCTCGGGCAGCTCGGCCAGGAGCCGTTCCCGCAGCCGCGCCGGGGCCGGCGCCGCGTCGTGGTGGGTCGGCAGCAGGTACCCGACGAGGGTGCGGCGGCCGTCGTGCTCGCGCACGGCCGCCACCGCGTCGGCCACGCCGGGGCAGGCCCGCAGGGCCGTCTCGATCTCCCCCAGCTCGATGCGTACGCCGTGCAGCTTGACCTGCGAGTCGATGCGACCGAGGAAGTCCACGGTCCCGTCGGGCCGCCACGCCGCCGCGTCGCCGGTGCGGTAGAGCCGCGCACCGGGGGGACCGTACGGGTCCGGCAAGAACCGCTCGCCGGTCAGCCCCGGCCGGCCCAGGTAGCCCCGGGCCAGCCCGACCCCGCCGACGCAGAGCTCGCCGGGCACGCCGACCGGCACGAGGTCGAGCCGGTCGTCGAGGACGTACAGCCGCAGGTTCGGGTGGGGCGTGCCGAGCGGCACCCGGGAGAGCCCCGCCAGGGCGTCGGCGGTGCACGGCCAGCCGCTCACGTCGACGGTGGCCTCGGCCGGCCCGTACGTGTTGTGCAGCTCGCAGCCGGGCAGCGCGGCCAGGAACGCCCGCGCCACGTCGACCGCGATCTCCTCGCCGCCCACCGCCACCGAGCGCAGCGACCGGCAGCCGCCGATCCCCTCGGCGAGCAGCGCCGGGAGCATCGACGGTACGAAGTGGACGGTGGTGACGCCCTCGCGCGCCATCAGCTCGCACAGGTACGCGGGGTCGCGGTGCCCGCCGGGGCGGGCCACCACGATCCGGGCGCCCGCCGACAGGGCCGCGTAGACCTCGCCCGGGGAGACGTCGAAGCCGATCTCGGTCTTCTGGAGCACGACGGCGTCGGCGTCCAGCCGGTAGACCCGCGCGCCGACGTGGTCGGTGCGGTTGACCAGGGCCCGGTGCAACAGCAGCGAGCCCTTGGGGCGGCCGGTGGAGCCCGAGGTGTAGATGACGACGCTGCCGTTGTCGGGGTCGGTGAGTGGTTCCGGGTCGGTCGGCGGCCGGTCGGCCCAGCCGTCCGGCTCGTCGAGCAGCACGACGGTGGCCTCGACCGGCGGCAGTTGCGCCCGCAGCCCGGCGGTGGTGAGCAGCACCGGGGCCGCCGCGTCGGCGAGCATGAACGCCAGCCGCTCCGCCGGGTACGACGGATCCAACGGCAGGTACACCCCACCGGCCTTGTGCACCGCCAGCATCGCCACCACCTGCTCGACCGAGCGGTGCGCGCACACCCCGACCAGGACCTCCGGCCCCACCCCCAGCTCACGCAGGTGACGCGCCAACCGGTTCGCCCGACCGTTGAGCCGCCCGTACGACAACGACGCGCCCTCCGACGTGATCGCCACCGCGTCCGGGCGCCGCGCCGCCTGTGCCTCGAAGGCCGCCGGCAGGTACCCGCCGACCTCGACGGTGCGGCCCGGGGCGAACCGGGTCAGCTCGGCGCGCTCGGCCGCCGGCAGGCGGACGGCCGCCGCGTCGCCGTCCGGGTCGGCCACCATCGCCGCCAGCACCTCGCGGAACATCGCCCCGATCCGCACCAGGGCGGCCGGGCCGGCGGTACGGCTGTCGCTGACCAGCCGGACGGTGCCGCCACCGGCCCCGACCGACAGGCCGAACTCGGTGGCGCCGGGGCCGCCGACCTCGACGAGGTCGGTGGCGCAGCCGCCGGGCGTCTCGGCCGCGCCGGCGCCGTCCTGCCGGGTCTCCACGTAGCCGAAGACGACGTCGATCGGCCGGGACCCGGCGTCGGCCAGCCGCGCCACCGCCGGCAGCGGGTAGCGCCGGTGCGGCCAGAGCTCCACCTCGCGGTCGAAGACGGAGCGCACCAGCTCCCGCCACGTCCCCGCCGAGCGGGCGTGCGGGAACGGCAGCACGTTGATGTACATGCCGTGCACCCGCTCCGCGCCCCGCACCTCCGGCCGCGCGTCGCACACAAGGCCCGTGTAGAAGCCGGTCTCGGCGGTGAGCTGGCTCATCACCTTCAGGTGCGCGGCGTGCAGCACCGCCTTGACCGAGGTGCCGGTGTCGCTGGCGAGGCGGCGGAGCGCCGCGTCCAGGTCGTCGACGTCCACGGTGTACCGGCAGACCGCCGCCGGGCCGGACCGGTCGGCGAAGGAGACCGGAAGGGTCAGCTTCGGCCGCCCGGTCACCACCGCCCGCCAGTGCCCGGCGGTCTCCGGCGAGCGCAGCGCCGCCAACTCCCCGGCGACGTGGTCGGCGTAGCGGACGGCGGGGGCCTCGACCGGCGTCGGCGCCTCGCCGCGGCTGCGCCGGGCGTACTCGCCGAGCAGCTCGGCGATCAGGGCGTTGAGGTCCCAGCCGCCGGTGACCAGGTGGCTCACCGCGAGGGTCAGCCACCAGGGTCCGGCGCCGTCGGCGTGCGCGGCGACCCGCAGCAGCGGCGCCGCCGAGTCCAGGTCGAACGGGGTACGCCGCTCGGCGGCCAGGTGCTCCTCGTGCCCGGCGGCCGGGTGCACGGCGACCGGCACGGCGGCGCTCGCGCGCACCAGCTGCATCGGCACCGGGTAGCCGGTCAGGTCGAACGAGGTGCGCAGCGTCTCGTGCCGGGCGACCAGCGCGTCGACCGTCGCCCGGAGCGCGTCGGCGTCGAACGGCCGGCCGTCGTCGACCCGGACCGACTGCACGATGTGGTACAACGACCGGTCCGGGTCCTTCTGGATCTCCACGGCCATGCCGACCTGCGCCTGCGTCGCCGGGTACGCGTCGACCAGCCCGCCGGGCAGGGCGGCCCGGTCGGCGGCGTCGATCAGCGCGTACGGCTCGACGGGGCGAAAGGCCCCCTCCCTGGCGGTGTCGGCCTCGGCGAGGGCGGTGACCAGGCGGCGGATCGTGCGGTGCGCGAAGATGTCCCGCACCGAGACGTCGTGCCCGGCGGCGCGCAGCGACCCGACCAGGGTGACCGCCGTCATCGAGTCGCCGCCCAGGTCGAAGAAGCTCTCGGTGACGCTGACCCGGTCCAGGTCGAGCACCCACGACCAGACGCCGGCCATCGCCGACTCGACCGGGCCGTTGGGGCGCTCGTAGCGGCCCCGGGCGTAGGCCTTAGCGTCCGGCGCCGGCAGTTGCCGCCGGTCGACCTTGCCGTGCGGGTCCACGGGGACGGCGTCGACGGCGACGTAGGCGGCCGGCACCATCGCCTCGGGCAGCTCCGCCAGCAGCCGTTCGCGCAGCTCGCCGGGGGTGGGCGTGGATCCGCCGTCGGCGACGAGGTAGCCGACCAGGGTGCGCCGGCCGTCCTGTTCGCGGACCGCGGCGACCGCGTCGGTCACCCCGGGGCAGCCCCGCAGGGCCGTCTCGATCTCCCCCAGCTCGATGCGTACGCCGTGCAGCTTGACCTGCGAGTCGATGCGACCGAGGAAGTCCACGGTCCCGTCGGGCCGCCACGCCGCCGCGTCGCCGGTGCGGTAGAGCCGCGCACCGGGCGGGCCGTGCGGGTCCGGCACGAACCGCTGCGCGGTCGTTCCGGGTGCCCCGAGGTAGCCGCGGGCCAGCCCGACCCCGCCGACACAGAGCTCGCCGCGCACCCCGACCGGCACCGGTTGCAGGTGCTCGTCGAGCACCCGGACGGTGAGGTTGGCGAACGGCGTGCCGAGCGGCACCCGGGTCAGCCCGGCCAGGGCGTCGGGGGTGCAGAGCCAGCTGGTGACGTCGACGGTGGTCTCGGCCGGGCCGTACGTGTTGTGCAGCTCGCAGCCGGGCAGCGCGGCCAGGAACGCCCGCGCCACGTCGACCGCGATCTCCTCGCCGCCCACCGCCACCGAGCGCAGCGACCGGCAGCCGCCGATCCCCTCGGCGAGCAGCGCCGGGAGCATCGACGGTACGAAGTGGACGGTGGTGACGCCCTCGCGCGCCATCAGCTCGCACAGGTACGCGGGGTCGCGGTGCCCGCCGGGGCGGGCCACCACGATCCGGGCGCCCGCCGACAGGGCCGCGTAGACCTCGCCCGGGGAGACGTCGAAGCCGACCTCGGTCTTCTGGAGCAGCACCGCCCGCTCGTCGAGGCGGTTGATCCGCCGCCCGGCGTACGCCGAGCGGTTGACCAGGGCCCGGTGCGGCACGAGGACGCCCTTGGGCTGGCCGGTCGAGCCGGAGGTGTAGATGACGTAGCAGCCGCTGTCCGCGTGGCTGAGCGGTGCGGGGTCGGTGGCCGGCTGGCCCGCCCAGGCGTCCGGGGCGTCCAGCAGGACGGTGACCGCCTCGACCGCCGGGAGCTGACCGCGCAGCTCGGCGGTGGTCAGCAGCACCGGGGCCGCCGCGTCGGCGAGCATGAACGCCAGCCGCTCCGCCGGGTACGACGGGTCCAACGGCAGGTACACCCCACCGGCCTTGTGCACCGCCAGCATCGCCACCACCTGCTCGACCGAGCGGTGCGCGCACACCCCGACCAGGACCTCCGGCCCCACCCCCAGCTCACGCAGGTGACGCGCCAGCCGGTTCGCCCGGGCGTTCAGGTCGCGGTAGCTGACCCGGGTGCCGTCGCAGGTGAGCGCGACGGCGTCCGGCCGCCGCGCCGCCTGCGCCTCGAAGGCCGCCGGGGCGTACCCGCCGACCTCGGCGGTGTCGCCGGCCGACCAGCCGTCGATCTCGGCGCGCTCGGCCGCCGGCAGCCGGACGGCGACCGCGTCGCCGTCCGGGTCGGCCACCATCGCCGCCAGCACCTGACGGAACATCGCCCCCACCCGGGCCAGCGCGGCGGGGCCGAAGACGTGGCTGTCGCCGACCAGGTCGAGGAAGCCGCCGGCGGCGGTCACCTGGAGGGCGAACTCGGTGCCACCCTCGCCGGCGACGGCCTCGAAGTCGACGGACTCGTCGGCGACCGCGCCGGCCCGGCGGAACTCGGTGTAGTCGAAGACCACGTCGATCGGGCGGGATCCGGCGCCGGCCATCCGCTGCACCGCCGGCAGCGGGTACCGCCGGTGCGGCCACAGCTCCACCTCGCGGTCGAACACCGACCGCACCAGCTCCCGCCAGGTGCCGGCGCCGCGGGCGTACGCGAACGGCAGCACGTTGATGTACATCCCGTGCACCCGCTCCGCGCCCCGCACCTCCGGGCGCGCGTCGCACACGAGGCCGGTGTGGAACCGCCCCTGCTCGGTGAGCTGGCTCATCACCTTCAGGTGCGCGGCGTGCAGCACCGCCTTGGGCGACACGTCGAGGGTCGACGCGAGCGCGCGCAGCTTCGGCTCCAGGTCCTGGTAGCTGACCCGGGTGCGCAGGCTCTCCCGGGGGGCGTCGGTGCGGCCCCAGCCGTCCGGAAGGGTGAAGCCGGCGTACCCGTCGACGACGCCGCGCCAGTACGCCTCGTCCTCGCCGCCCTTCAGCGCCGCCAGTTCGGCGGCGACGAAGTCGGCGTACCGCACGGCGGTCGGCTCCGGCGACTCGGGCACCATGCCGGCGCTGCGCCGCTCGTAGCAGCCGATCAGCTCGACCAGGAGGGCGTTGAGGTCCCACCCTCCGGTGACCAGGTGGCTGACGGCGACGGTGAGCCACCAGCCCCGGTCGTCGGTGCGGTGCGCGGCGACCCGCAGCAGCGGTGCCGGCTGGTCCAGCTCGAAGGGCCGGGCCCGCTCGGCGTCGACGTACGCCCGCAGCCGGGCCTCGACGTCGCCGCCGGCCAGCTCGGTGACCCGCACGTCGACGGGAACCTCGGCGTGCACGAGCTGCATCGGCGCCGAGTAGCCGGTGAGGTCGAACGAGGTGCGCAGGGTCTCGTGCCGGCCGACCACGTCCCGCACGGCGGCGCGCAGCGCGTCGGCCGAGAACGGCCGTCCGCCGTGCACGCGGAAGCAGCGCACGATGTGGTACAGCGACTTGCCCGGGTCCTTCTGGATCTCCACGGCCATGCCGACCTGCGCCTGCACGGCCGGGTAGGCGTCCACGAGGCCGGCGGGCAGGGCCGCCCGGTCGGCGGCGCTCAGCAGCGAGAAGGGCACGACGGCCTGGAAGGCCGGTGCCGCCGGCGCGGCGTCCTTGCCGCAGAGGTGCGCGGCCAGGGCCGCGACGGTGCGGTGCAGGAAGACGTCCCGGACGGCCACCCCGAAGCCGGCCGCCCGCAGCGCGCCGACGAGCGCGACCGCGCGCAGCGAGTCGCCGCCGAGGTCGAAGAAGCTCTCCTGGGTGCTGACCTGCTCCAGGTTGAGCACCCGGCCCCAG
>NZ_JBAKHV010000042.1:0-57533 GCF_036906775.1 Micromonospora sp. CPCC 205561
TCCAGCGCCGATGGTACTGCACTCGGGAGGGTGTGGGAGAGTAGGACACCGCCGGACAATCTTCCAGTTCAGGGTCACCCTTCGGGGTGACCCTGAACTGCGTTACGGGCCTTTTTCGCCCCGGCCGTCCGGGTCAGAACGCGTAACGGACGCGGCAGTACGGCGTCTTCGCGGCGATCAGCTCCGTCAACGCCGCCACGTAGGCGCCCTTGTGGCCGGTGCGGTAGCGCACGTTCCAGCCGCCGGTCTGCGACCGCTTAGGCTGCTGGAGATCCGGGCGCCAGAGCACGTCCTCGGCCCTCGGGTGCCAGCCGAGGTTGACCTCGTGCAGCCGGTCGTTGTGGGTCAGGAAGACGACCTCGGCGGCCAGCTGCGCCTTGGCGGCCGGGCCGAGCGCGTCGTCGAGCTGGTCGAGCAGCTCCGCCCAGTCGTCGAGCCAGCCGTCGCGGACCACCACCGGGCTGAAATTGACGTGCACCTCGTAGCCGGCCGCGACGAAGTCGTCGATGGCCGCGAGGCGCTGGGCGACCGGAGAGGTGCGGATGTCGAGCAGCTTCGCGTCCCGGGCCGGCATCAGCGAGAAGCGGACACGGGTGCGGCCCCGCGGATCCCAGTCGAGCAGGTCGCGGTTGACGTGCTTGGTGGCGAAGGTCGCCTTCGCCGTGGGCAGGTCCCGGAAGAGCGTCACCAGGTCCCGCACGTTCTCCGAGACGCGGGCGTCCAGGGAGCAGTCGGAGTTCTCGCCGATGTCGTACACCCAGGCCGCCGGGTCGCACTGGTTCGGCTCGCCCTTGGTGCCCTGCCGGCCCACGTGCCGGCGCAGATATCCGCTGATCCGCTCGATGTTGGCGAAGACCGTCACCGGGTTGCTGTAGCCCTTGCGCCGCGGCACGTAGCAGTAGGCGCAGGCCATCGCGCAGCCGTTCGCCGTTGACGGGGCGATGAAGTCGGCCGAACGACCGTTCGGCCGGGCGGTCAGGGACTTCTTCACCCCCAGCACCAGGGCCTCGGTCTTGATCCGCACCCACCGGGCGACGTTCGTCTCGTCGCCGTACAGCTCGGGGATGCGGGAGTGGTTCTCGACCTCCACGCGCTCGGCGTCGGGGAAGCGGTCCAGCACGGCCCGCCCCCGGGGCAGCGCGGCGGCCTCCGGCTCCAGATAGATCCGCCGGATGTCGAACAGCCGCGGGTGCGGGGCAGTGTCGGTCACGAAAGGGACAACTGCGGACCGATCGCCGCTGTTCCCGTGCCGGCGTCGTTATTCCGGTCCACCCCCGGGTACCCGCGCCCATGCCCGAGGGCCACCTCATCCACCGGTACGCGCGGGAGCAGCACGCCGCCCTCGCCGGGCGGATCCTCGCCGTGTCCAGTCCGCAGGGCCGGGTGGACGTCGGCCCGTACGACGGGCGGCGGCTGCGGGCGGTGGAGGCGTACGGCAAGCACCTGCTCTACCACGTCGACGGGGCGCCCTGCCTGCACGTTCACCTCGGCATGCGCGGGCTGTTCCTGCGGTACGACGATCCGGCCGTCGCGCCACGCGGGGGCGTCCGGCTCCGCCTGGCCGGCGCCGGCGTCGCGTACGACCTGATCGCGCCCATCCGGTGCGAACCGCTCACCGGCGACAGCGAGCGCGCGCTGCGGGCCTCGCTCGGTCCCGACCCGCTGCGTGCCGACGCCGACGCCGAGGAGGCGGTGCGCCGGCTCGGCGCCGCGCCCGGCGCGGTCGGCGCGGCCCTGCTCGACCAGGCGGTGTGGGCGGGTCTCGGCAACGCCTGGCGGGCCGAGCTGCTCTTCCTCGCCGGCCTCGACCCGGACGCCCGGACGGTCGGGCCGGGCCGGGCGCGTGGGCTCTGGGAGCTCGCCGTCCGGCACCTGTCGCTGGGCCGCGACGCCGGCCAGGTGGTCAGCGACCCGGCGGCCCCCGACGAGCGGTGGGTCTACAAGCGGCCGACCTGCCGCCGCTGCGGAGCCCCGGTGCGGGAGTGGCGGCTGGGCGGACGGACGGCGTACGCCTGCCCGGTCGACCAGCCCGTGGCCTGACCCGACCAGGGCGCGTCCGCCCGGCGGCGCGTGCCGGCGCGGTCAGTGGCGGGACCGCCGGGCGCCGGCGAGCCGCAGGGCGTTGCAGACGTCCACCACCCCCCGCACGTCCCAGGCGATCTCGCCGGCCACCCGTCGGGCCTCCGGGCCGGCCACGACGCCCGCGAGGATGACGACCCGGTTCTGCACCGTCACGACGATGTGCTGGCCGCGGGTGCTCCAGTCGCTGCTCAGCCGCCGGGCGACCAGCACCGCCAGTCGGCCGTCCTCGTCGTCCGGCGGGGGACCGGGCGGTTCGGGGCGGCGGAACGGCCCCTCGTCGGGGTACGGCCAAGGCATGTGCATGGCTGTGCCTTCCTTCCGCGGTTCGCGGGCGGGCGCGCGTCGCGGGCCCGGCCCCGGCCTAGTGGGACACCGCGTCGCCCACCGCCACCGGGGGCGGGCGGCGTCGGCTCTGCCCCGGCACGCCGGCGTCGTCCGTCCCGGCCGTGGCGAGCCGCCGGACGGCCTCCGGGATGCTCCCGAAGATCGGGAAGACCCCGTCGAGCCGCATGGTGTGCAGCACGGTGCGGATGAAGCGGGAGGGCGCGACCAGACAGAGCACGGCGCCCCGGTCCCGGGCGTCGCGGTGCGCGCGGACGAGCAGCCCGAGCCCGCCGGCGTCGATGAGGTGGACCCGGCCGAGGTCGACCACCACGTGCCCGCCGACGTCCACGGCCTGCCGCAGGGCCGCCCGCAGCTCGTCGGCGGTGTCCGCGTCGAGGTCGCCGGCGGCCGTGACGACCGCGACGTCGTCGAGGTGGTCGACGCCCAGCACCCCACCCGACGGCGCCGCCGCCCGACCGGCGGGACCGCCCTCGACGCCCGGCCCCAGGAAGCTGCACCGGGGGCAGCGGTGCGGGCCCGTGGCGAACGGCGAGCCGCTCCAGCCGTGCTCGGCCACCAGGGTCCAGACGACCTCGGCGTCGGGCAGGACGCACGCGGCTCCCGTGGTCGTGTCGCCGCAGCTGTCGCAGATCAACGTCATCAGGTGCTCGTCCGGTACGACGGTCATGGTGTCTTCCTCCACGGGAGGTCGGGCCGGGCGACCCGCCGGCCCTCGGCCGGCGACGTCGGGGTGGGGTCGAGGTCCGGGCCCCTCCCGCGCGGTGGCGCGGAGGAGCGCCGGGGGCCGGCCGTGGCGGTCACGAGGGCGACGCCGAGCACGGCCGAGAGGGCCGGCACGCCGATCCGCCACAGGTGGGAGCGGTCGGTGTCGAGGCCGGCGATGCGGGCCAGGATGACGCCGAGCAGGGCGGTGACGATCCCGGCCACCAGCGCCAGCCAGGCCGGCACCTCCCGCCGGTGCGGGGCCGCCAGCCAGCCCGCCCCGGCGACGAGCAGACCGACGACGAGGGCGGTGACGAGGCCGGTGACGGTCATCTGCTCCCTCCCTGCGACCGGTGGGCGGACGGCCGTCGGCCCGCGCCGTTCGACCACCACCCTCGGCGCCGCCCGTGGCGCGGGCCACGCGGTTGTATGACAGTTTCGTGACAAAACCGCCGGACGCCGGGCAGGGCTGGGCGACCGCCGCCGGCTTGGGGATGATGCCGGTATGACGGGCGTGCTGGTGATCGAGGATGACGACCGGATCCGTCTGGCGTTGCTGCTCGCGCTCGAGGACGAGGGCTACCAGGTCCGGGGCGCCGGCACCGCCGAGGAAGGGCTGCGGATGCAGCGCCGGGAACCGGCGGACAACGTGCTGGTCGACCTGATGCTGCCGGGCCTGGACGGCTTCGAGTGCATCCGGCGGCTGCGCCGCGACGACGACGTGCCGATCGTGGTGGTGAGCGCCCGCGACGACACCCACGACATCGTCGCGGCGCTCGAGGCCGGTGCCGACGACTACCTGGTCAAGCCGGTGGCGATCAAGGAACTCTCGGCGCGGCTGCGCGCCCTGCGACGCCGGGCCCGCGCGGCGCCCGACCCCGTGCCGGTGCTCACCTTCGGGTCGCTGGAGATCAGCCCGGACGCCGGGGAGGTGCGCCGCGCGGGGCGGCCGGTGCCCGTCACCCGCACCGAGTTCCGGCTGCTCTGCGAGCTGGCCGAGCACGCCGGCCGGGTGCTGTCGCGCCAGCAGCTCCTGCAGCGGGTCTGGGGCTACGACACCGGCGACGAGCGGCTCGTCGACGTGCACGTGGGTCGGCTGCGGCAGAAGATCGAGGACGATCCGGGCAACCCCCGGCACCTGGTCACCCTGCGCGGCCTCGGCTACAAGCTGACCCGGTGAGGCGCCTCGGCCTGCGGGCCCGGGTGTCCGCCGGGTTCGCCGTCGGTGCGCTGCTGCTCTCCGCCTCCATGGCGTTGGTCTCCTACGAGTTGACCAGGCGGTCCCTGCTCGACGAGCGGGAACGCACCGCCGTGCGCGCGGCGTACTTCGACGCGGCGGTGGTGCGTACCGGGCTGGACACCGAGGAGACCGACGTGGTGGAGGTGCTGCGCTCCCTCGACACCGGAGGCAACCGCCGGCCGCTGCTGCTGCGCGGCGACGACTGGTACGCCCGCACGGCCGACACGGGGCTGACCGCCGCGGTCCCGCTCGACCTGCAACGGCTCGTCCGGGGCGGGGAACCGGCCGTGCAGCGGGTCCGGGTCGACGGCCAGCCCACCCTGCTCGTCGGCCTGCCGCTGGCGCCGTCCACCAGCTACTACGAGTTGACCTCGCTGCGCGAGCTGGACCAGACCCTGCGGGTCCTGGCGCTCGCGCTGACGGCCGTCGCGATCGTGGTCGCCGGATCGGGCGCCGCGCTGGGCTGGTACGCCACCCGGCACAGCCTCCGGCCGTTGACGGCGGTGGCCGACGCCGCGCAGGAGATCGCGGCGGGCAACTTCTCGGCCCGGCTCGCGACGACCACCGACCCCGATCTCACCCGGCTCTCCACGTCGTTCAACCACATGGTCGACCAGCTCTCGCAGCGCATCGAGCGGGACCGACGCTTCGCCGCCGACGTCAGCCACGAGCTACGTTCGCCGTTGCAGACCCTGGCGGCTGCGGCCAGCGTCCTGGCGCGCCGCCGCGAGCACCTCGACGACCGCACCGCCACCGCCGCCGGGCTGGTGGCCGACGAGATCAGCCGGTTCCAGCGACTGGTCGACGACCTGATCCAGCTCGCCCGCGGCGACCAGCCGGTCGACCGGGCGCCGGTGGACGTGGCGGCGCTGGCCCGCCAGGCCTGCCGGGCGCGCGGCCTGCCGGACACGCTCGTACGAACCGACCCGGGACTCGCGGACGCCTGGCTGGTCGACGAGCGTCGCGTCGAGCAGATCCTGGCCAACCTCGTCGACAACGCGTTGCGCCACGCCGGAGGGCCGGTGGCCGTACGGCTGTCGCAGCGGGACGGGACGGGGATCGTCGAGGTCGACGACGAGGGGCCGGGCGTGCCCCCGGACGACCGGAAGGTCATCTTCGACCGCTTCGTGCGGGGCCGGGCCGCGCACTCGCGCGCCGGCGGCGACGGCACCGGGCTCGGGCTGGCCATCGTCGCGCAGCACGCCGCCGCCCACCGGGGACGCGCCGGCGCGCTCGACCGCCCCGGCGGCGGCGCCCGCTTCCGCGTCGAACTGCCCGAGGTGCTGCCGTGACGGGCCCCGCCCCCGGCGGGCTCCCGCTCGCCGGGTCGGCCGGCGTGCCCGCGCGGCTTCGGTCCGTCGCGTCGGCCGCCGCGTCGCGCCGGTGGGCGTGGCGGCCGGGGCGGCGGCGTGGGGTGGGCGGCGCGCTCGTCGTCCTCGGGCTGCTCGCCGGCTGCGGTGTCCCGACCGAGGGGGCCCCGCGCGCCGTGGCGCCCCCGCCCGGGCCGTTCCCCACGTCGGGGACGGTCGCCGCGACGCAGACGCCCACGCTGAACCCGGGGCGGGCGACGCAGGTGCTCTGCTTCGTCCGCGACGACCGGCTGGTGCGCGTCGAGCGCCGCGTCGACGGCACCCCCACCGTCGACGCCCAGCTCCAGCACCTGCTGGCCGGCCCGACCGCCGGCGAGCGCGACGCCGGTATCACCACCGCGCTGCCCGGGGCCGTCGAGGTCGCCGTCGCCCGGCCGCGAGGCACGGAGGTCGACGTCGACCTCGGCGGCGCGGGCGACGAAACGGGCCGCAGCGACGAGGTGCTCGCCTTCGGGCAGATCGTCTGCACCCTGACGGCCCGTTCGGACGTCGACACCGTGGCCTTCCTGCGGGGCGGGGCCCGGCTGGGCGTGCCGCGCGCCGACGGCTCGCTGACCCAGGCTCCCCTCGCCGCCGACGACTACGCCAACCTCATCGTGGGCCGGTGACGGCGGAGCGCCTCGCCCCCGCGCGCGTTGACCCCGTGGTGCCCGCGCCCCATAAGAGCGGTGCCGCCGCCCACCACGATCGCGGGTGACCGCACCGGTCACGGCCCGGCGGAGGGCCGCCGGCCGGCGGCGGTGCTGGGCGCGCGGGCGGCGGTCGGGCTGTGCATACTTGCGCGGTTGATGTTGTGCCGGCGGGCGGGCCGCCGGCTGCTGCGCGAGGTGGTTGTGGTGGTCGAGAAGACGGCGTCGCGGCGGAACCCGGCGGCGGGCGGCGCCCCGGCGATGGCCGATCCCGGACTGCGGCAACTGCTGGCCGGCCTGACGGCGGTGCGCGACGGGGACTTCGGCACCCGGCTGCCGGAGGACGCCGACGGCCTGCTCGGGGAGATCGCCACCGTCTTCAACGGCATGGTGGACCAGCTGTCGCTCTTCACCTCCGAGGTGACCCGGGTCGCCCGGGAGGTGGGCACGGAGGGGCAGTTGGGCGGGCAGGCCGAGGTGCCCGGGGTGTCGGGCACCTGGAAGGACCTCACCGACTCGGTCAACGCCATGGCCGGCAACCTGACCGACCAGGTCCGGGACATCGCCGAGGTGGCGACGGCGGTGGCCCGGGGCGACCTGTCGCAGAAGATCACCGTGGACGTGCGCGGCGAGATCCTGGAGTTGAAGATCACCATCAACACGATGGTGGACCAGTTGTCGTCGTTCGCCGACGAGGTGACCCGGGTGGCCCGCGAGGTCGGCACCGACGGCCGCCTCGGCGGCCAGGCCCAGGTCAGCGGCGTGGCCGGCACGTGGCGCGACCTGACCGACTCGGTGAACTCGATGGCGGGCAACCTGACCGACCAGGTCCGCAGCATCGCCCAGGTGGCGACGGCGGTGGCCCGGGGCGACCTGTCGCAGAAGATCACCGTCACCGCGCACGGCGAGATCCTGGAGCTGAAGAACACCATCAACACGATGGTGGACCAGTTGTCGTCGTTCGCCGACGAGGTGACCCGGGTGGCCCGTGAGGTCGGCACGGAGGGCCGCCTCGGCGGCCAGGCCGACGTCAAGGGCGTCTCCGGCACCTGGAAGGACCTCACCGAGTCGGTCAACGTCATGGCCGACAACCTCACCGCCCAGGTGCGCAGCATCGCCGAGGTGACCACCGCCGTGGCCAAGGGCGACCTGACCCAGAAGATCCGGGTCGACGCGCGCGGCGAGATCCTGGCGCTGAAGGAGACCATCAACACGATGGTCGACCAGCTCTCCGCGTTCGCCGACGAGGTGACGCGGGTGGCCCGGGAGGTGGGCACCGAGGGGCGCCTGGGCGGCCAGGCCCGGGTGCTCAACGTCGGCGGGACCTGGAAGGACCTCACCGACAACGTCAACGAGATGGCCAACAACCTCACCAACCAGGTCCGCTCGATCGCGTTGGTCGCCACGGCGGTGGCCCAGGGTGACCTCAGCCGCAAGATCACGGTGGAGGCGAAGGGCGAGGTGGCGGTGCTCGCCCAGACCATCAACACGATGGTCGACACCCTCGGCGCGTTCGCCGACGAGGTGACGCGGGTGGCCCGGGAGGTGGGCACCGAGGGGCGCCTCGGCGGCCAGGCCCGGGTGCCGAACGTGGCCGGCACCTGGAAGGACCTCACCGACAACGTCAACTCGATGGCGAACAACCTCACCGGGCAGGTGCGCAACATCGCCCAGGTCACCACCGCGGTGGCCCAGGGTGACCTGACCAAGAAGATCGACGTCGACGCGCGCGGCGAGATCCTGGAGCTGAAGACCACCATCAACACGATGGTGGACCAGCTGTCGTCGTTCGCGGCCGAGGTGACCCGGGTGGCCCGGGAGGTCGGCAGCGAGGGCCGCCTCGGCGGGCAGGCCGAGGTCGAGGGCGTCTCCGGCACCTGGAAGCGGCTCACCGAGAACGTCAACGAGCTGGCCGGCAACCTCACCCGCCAGGTGCGTGCCATCGCCGAGGTGACCAGCGCCGTGGCGACCGGGGACCTGACCCGCTCGATCACGGTGGACGCGCCCGGCGAGGTCGGCGAGCTGAAGGACAACATCAACTCGATGGTGGAGTCGCTGCGCGAGACCACCCGGACCAACCAGGAACAGGACTGGCTCAAGACCAACCTGGCCCGCATCGCCGGGCTCATGCAGGGGCACCGGGACCTGGACGTGGTCGCCGGGCTGGTGATGAACGAGCTGGCCCCGCTGGTCTCCGCGCAGCTCGGCACGTTCCTGCTGGTCGACGACGGGCCCGGCGGCACCGGCCTGCGGGTGGTCGGCGGGTACGGGCACGACACCTCCGGGCGCCGGTACGCCCTCGGTGACTCCCTCGTCGGGCAGGCCGCGGTGAGCAAGCGGGCGATCGTGGTGGACGCGGTGCCGGCCGACTACGTCACCGTCTCCTCCAGCCTCGGTGCCGCCGCCCCGCTGCACCTCGTGGTGCTGCCGATCCTCTTCGAGGACCAGGTGCTCGGCGTCATCGAGCTGGCCAGCATGAGCCGCTTCACCGAGGTGCAGCGCGACTTCCTCGACCAGCTCACCGAGACCCTCGGCGTGAACGTCAACACCATCGTCGCCAACGCCCGCACCGACGTGCTGCTCACCGAGTCGCAGCGCCTCGCCGCGGAGTTGCAGGCCCGCTCGGAGGAGTTGCAGGCCCGTTCGGAGGAGCTCCAGCGCTCCAACGCCGAGCTGGAGGACAAGGCGGCCCTGCTGGCCCGGCAGAACCACGACATCGAGACGAAGAACTCCGAGATCGAGCAGGCCCGCCAGGAGCTGGAGGCCCGGGCCCAGCAGCTCGCCCTCGCCTCCAAGTACAAGTCGGAGTTCCTCGCCAACATGAGCCACGAGCTGCGTACGCCGCTGAACTCGCTGCTCATCCTCGCCCAGCTGCTCGCGCAGAACCCGAACCGCAACCTGACCGCCAAGCAGGTCGAGTACGCCACGGTCATCCACTCGGCCGGCACCGACCTGCTCCAGCTCATCAACGACATCCTCGACCTGTCCAAGGTGGAGGCCGGCAAGATGGACATCAACCCGGAGACGTTCGAGGTGGCCGCACTGCGCGACTACGTCGACGCCACCTTCCGGCCGTTGACCACGCCCCGGGGCCTGGAGTTGGAGATCAGCACCGGGCCGGGGGTCCCGACCGAGCTGCACACCGACGAGCAGCGGCTGCGGCAGGTGCTGCGCAACCTCGTCTCCAACGCGGTCAAGTTCACCGAGAGGGGGCGGGTGCGGCTGCGCATCGAGCGGGCCCTGCCGGACGAGCTGCCCGAGGGCTTCGCCCCGGGGGACACCGTCCTCGCGTTCCGGGTGATCGACACCGGCATCGGCATCGCCGAGCAGCACCTGACCGCCATCTTCGACGCCTTCCAGCAGGCCGACGGCACGACCAGCCGGCGGTACGGGGGCACCGGCCTCGGCCTCTCCATCAGCCGGGAGATCGCCCACCTGCTCGGCGGGCGGATCCGGGCGCACAGCGTGCTCGGCCAGGGCAGCACGTTCACCCTCTACCTGCCCGTCGGGCCGGTGCCCGCCACGGCGGGCGGCGAGCCGGTCCCCGACGACCGCCCGGCCGGCCCCGCGACGACCGGCCGCGGCGGCGCGCTGCCGTGGACGCCGCCGGCCGCGCTGCCGAAGGCCGTCAGCCTCGCCCCGGGCGAGGTCCGCCGGATGCTGGTGCTGGAGCGCCACGACAAGGGGCTGCTGACGCTGCTCGCCCAGGGCGTCGCGGCGGACCTGGGCGAGGCGCACCCGCCGGTGGAGATCTCCACCGTGGTGGACGTGACCGCGGCGACCGAGGCGCTGGCCGGTGGGCGGCACCACGTCCTGGTGCTCCAGCTGGACCTGCCCGACGACGGCGGGACGACCCTGATCAGGGCGTTGCACGACGACCCGGCGCTGCGCGGGGTGCCGGTGCTGGCGTACCACGGTCACCCGCTGCCCGCCGGCCCGCAGGCCCTGTTGCAGGCGCTGGCCCGGGAGCGGCCGCTGGAGGTCCTGCGCAGCCTGGACGACCTGCGCGAGCGGATCGCCCTGCACCTCACGGCGGTGACCCCGGAGCGGGTGCTGCCGTTCGCCCCGGTGCTGCCCGACGTCCGCCCCACCGCCACCGACGCCCTGCCGGAGGACCTGGCCGGGCGCAAGGTGCTGGTCGTCGACGACGACGCGCGCAACGTCTTCGCCCTGACCAACATCCTGGAGCTGCACGGGCTCGACGTGGTCTACGCGGAGAACGGCCGGCAGGGCATCGAGACGCTGATGCGGCACGACGACATCGACCTCGTGCTGATGGACGTGATGATGCCGGAGATGGACGGCTACGCGGCGACGGCGGCGATCCGCGCCATGCCCCGCTACGCCGACCTGCCGATCATCGCGGTGACGGCGAAGGCGATGCACGGGGACCGGGAGAAGAGCATCTCCTCCGGCGCCAGCGACTACGTCACCAAGCCGGTCGACGCCGCCGACCTCCTGCAGTGCATCCACCGCTGGCTGCACGGCTGACCCGCCCCGCCGGGGGAGCGCCCCGGTCAGGGCCGGGGGGCCTCGAACGTCTCCCGGTCCAGGAAGAGCAGCCGGGCCCGCTTGCCGTCCAGGTCGATCAGCGGCCCGGCGACGAAGCCGGTGCGCAGCAGCCGGTCGACCGCCTTCTCGTTGCGCGCGTCCGGCTCCATCACCACGCGCCGGTGCCGGGGGTCGGCGAAGACGAAGGCGAGGAACACGTCCAGCAGGGTGCCCGTGAAGCCCCGTTCGGGGGCCGTGGGCGGGCCGATCAGCAGGTGGGCCCCGTGGTCGCCGGGCTGGACCTCGTAGCACTCGCCGACCGGGTCGGCCGCCGGCTCGTACGTCTGGAACAGCGCGACCGGCGTGCCGTCGCGGTGCACCAGCCAGGCGTGGTGGGTGGGGAGCGAGTCCAGGTAGCGGTAGATCTCCTCGACCCGGTCGCGGCCGGCGTCGCGCATGCCCCAGAACCGGGCGCGTTCCTCGCTGACCCAGCCATGGACCAGGTCGATGTCGGTGTCGGGGTCGAGGGGGCGGATCGTCACCCGGCCGAAGCCGTCGACGTCCTGTCGGTAGGTGCTGGCAACGTCACGCATCGTGCCCCACGATACGGTGATCGTGATCGATGCGCACGCACCGCTGCCCCGGGCGTGGCGACGGCGGGCCGCCGGCCCCGCCGGGCGGCGCTCACGCCGGCTTCCCGGCGGCCGCCGCGATCGTCGGGGCGCTCGCGCCGACCCGGCGGCGCGCGGCGGGGACCACCAGGGGAGTGCCGCTCTCCGGGTCGTCGATCACCCGGCACGGCAGCCCGAAGACCTCCTCGACCAGCTCCGCGGTGACGATCTGCCGGGGCGGGCCGGCGGCGACCACCCGCCCCTCGCGCATCGCGATCAGGTGGGTGGCGTAGCGGGCGGCGTGGTTGAGGTCGTGCAGCACCGCCACCAGGGTGCGGCCCTGCTCCTCGTGCAGCCGGGCGCAGAGGTCGAGGATCTCGATCTGGTGGGCGATGTCCAGGTAGGTGGTCGGCTCGTCGAGCAGCAGCAGCGGGGTCTGCTGGGCCAGCGCCATGGCGATCCACACCCGCTGCCGCTGCCCGCCGGAGAGCTCGTCGACGGAGCGGTCGGCCAGGTCGGCGACGCCGGTGGCGGCCATCGACTCGGTCACCACCCGCTCGTCCTCGCGCGACCACTGCCGCAGCAGCCCCTGGTGCGGGTACCGGCCGCGGGCCACGAGTTCGGCGACGCCGATGCCGTCCGGGGCGACCGACGTCTGTGGCAGCAGGCCGAGGGTGCGCGCCACGCCCTGCGCCGGCAGCCGGTGGATGTCCTCCCCGTCGAGCAGCACCGCCCCGGCGGTCGGCTTGAGCAGCCGCGCCAGGGCCCGCAGCAGGGTCGACTTGCCGCAGGCGTTGGGGCCGATGACGACGGTGAAGGAGCGGTCGGGGACGGCGACGCTCAGGTCCTCGGCGATGGTCCGCCGCTCGTAGGCGAGGGTCATCGCGGTGCCGCTCAGCCGGGACTGCATGCTCGGTGCTCCGTTCTCGTCGTGGGCGGCCCGCCGGCCGTGCCCGGTCACAGCCGGCCGGCCCGGCGCTCGGTGGCCAGCAGCCAGATCAGGTAGGCGCCGCCGAGCACGCCGGTCACCACGCCGACGGGCAGCTGGTGTCCGGGGAACGCGCGCAGCGCGAGCTGGTCGGCCGCGACCAGCAGCACGGCACCGACGGCCGCGGAGGGGAGCAGGTTCGGCCCGGGGGCCCGGGTCAGCCGGCGGGCCAGGTGCGGCGCCGTGAGCGCCACGAAGTTCACCGGCCCGGCGGCGGCCGCCGCGAGGGAGACCAGCAGCACCGCCACCGCCAGCACGACCAGACGCAGCCGCTCCACGCGTACGCCGAGGGCGGAGGCGGTGTCGTCGCCCATCTCCACCAACCGCAGCGCCGGCCCGTACGCGGCCAGCATGAGCGGCACCAGCACCGCCAGCGCGATCAGCACGGGCAGCGCGTTGACCCAGCCGCGCCCGTCGAGGCTGCCGGTGAGCCAGAGCACGGCGCGGGCGGCGTCCATCAGCGGAGCCCGGGTGAGCAGCCAGCCGTTGACCCCGGTGAGAATCGCCATGGTGCCGATGCCGATCAGGATCAGCCGGTAGCCGTGCACGCCGCGCCGCCAGGAGAGCGCGTACACCAGCGCGCCGGTGACCAGCCCGCCGAGCACCGCGGACGAGGCCAGCGCCAGGCTGCTGCCGCCCAGCACCACCACGACGAGCGCCCCGGTCGCCGCGCCCTGGGTGAAGCCGAGCATGTCGGGGCTGCCGAGCGGGTTGCGGACCAGCGACTGGAAGACCGCCCCGGCCAGCGCCAGCGCGGCGCCGACGCAGAGTGCGGTGACCACCCGGGGCAGCCGCAGCTCGGTGACGATGAACTCCTCGGCCGGGTCGCCCCGGCCGGTGAGGGCGCGCAGCACGTCGGCGGTGCTCATCGGGTAGTCGCCGCTGCCGATGGCGAACACGCTCAGGGCCAGGGCCAGCAGCACGCAGACGACGCCGACGGCGACGGCCCGGGGGCGCAGCCGCAGGGAGAGGTTGCCGCGGGTGCGAATGGTGATCACGGGTGGGCCACCCGCCCGCGCCGGACCAGCCAGAGGAAGAGCGGCCCGCCCGCCACGGCGGTCACCATCCCGACCTGGAGTTCGCCGGGCCGGCTGAGCACCCGGCCCAGCACGTCGGCACCGAGCAGCAGCACCGGCGCCAGCACCGCGCAGTACGGCAGCAGCCAGCGCAGGTCGGGCCCGGTCAGCGCGCGGACCAGGTGCGGCACGAGCAGCCCGACGAAGACGATCGGCCCGCAGGCGGCGGTGGCGGCGCCGCAGAGCAGCGTGATCGCCACGATCACCGCGACCCGGACCAGCGTCGGGCGGGCGCCCAGGGCGCGCGCCGCGTCGTCGCCCAGCGCCAGCGCGTTGAGCGGGCGCGTGACGGCCAGCGCGACCAGCAGCCCGGCCGCGATGAACGGCGCCACCGTGCGTACCGTCGGCGGCTCGGCGCCGGCCAGCGACCCGACCGTCCAGAACCGCAGCCGCTCCAGCGACGCCGTGTCCATCAGCATCACCGCGCTGACGTACGAGTAGAGGGTGGCGTTGAGCGCCGCGCCGGCCAGCGCCAGCCGGGCGGGGGTGGCCCCGCGCCCGCCGCCCACCACGTACACGGCGGCGGTCACGGCGGCGGCGCCGATCAGCGCGAACCACACCTGTCCGCCGGCGCCGCCGACGCCGAACAGGACCGCCCCGGTGGCCACCGCCGCCGAGGCGCCGGCGTTGATGCCGAGCAGGCCGGGGTCGGCGAGCGGGTTGCGGGTCAGCGCCTGCATGACCGCGCCGGCGACGCCGAGCGCCGCCCCGGCGAGCAGGCCGAGCAGCGTACGCGGCAGGCGCATCCGGTGCACGACGGCGTACTCGGCGGCGTCGCGGTCCAGCAGGCCCTGCCACACGTCGACGAGGGGGAGCTGCTTGGCGCCCACGGCGATGCTGAGCACGGCGACGGTGGCGAGGAGCAGTACCGACGCCGCGAGGCCGACGGCGCGCGGCGCGGCGCGGCCGGGCCGGCGCGCGGCGGGGGGTGCCGGCGGCGCCTCCAGGCGTGGGGAGGTGATGGCGGACAGTGTGGGCTCCGATGTGGTGGAAAAGTCAGGGCCAGGCTTGACAGCGCTTTAGGTTAGGTTAACCTAACCTCGCTGTCCATGGTCATTCGCCCGACCCTGATCGAAAGACACCCGCCATGCCACATCCCGTGTCCGCCCGCCGCCTCTCCCGCCGGGGCCTGCTCGCCGCCGGTGGCGCCGCCACCCTGGCCGCCCTGCTCGCCGGCTGTGGTGGGGACGAGGACTCCGCCACCCCCGCCGCGTCCGACGCCGGCGGCCCGTGGTCGTTCACCGACGACCGCAACGAGAAGGTGAGCGTCGGCGCCCGCCCGACCCGGGTGGTGGCCTTCACCGGGGTCGCCGCCGCGCTGGTCGACTTCGGGCTCGACAAGCAGATCGTCGGCGTGTTCGGCGAGACGAAGCGCGCCGACGGCAGCAAGGACCCGCAGGCCGGCGACCTCGACGTGGAGTCCGTGCAGATCCTCGGCAACGTCTGGGGCGAGTTCAGCCTGGAGAAGTACGCCGCCCTGCGGCCCGAGCTGCTCGTCACCCACATGTACGACCCGGGCGCCCTGTGGTACGTGCCCGACGAGAGCAAGAACAAGATCCTCCCGCTCGCCCCGAGCGTCGCCGTCACCACCGCCCGGGTGCCGATGACCAAGCCGATCGAGCGGTACGCGCAGCTCGCCGAGGCCCTCGGCGCCGACCTCTCGGCGAAGAAGGTCACCGACGCCAAGGCCCGCTTCGAGGCCGCGGCCGAGTCGGTCCGCCAGGCGGTCAAGGCGAACCCGGGCATCAAGGTGATGGCCGCCTCCGGCAGCCCCGACCTGTTCTACGTCTCCAACCCGAAGGTCAGCACCGACCTGATGTACTTCGCCGAGCTGGGCGTCGACATCGTGGTGCCGACCAAGCTCGAAGCCGGCGACTACTTCGAGGCGCTGAGCTGGGAGAACGCGGGCAAGTTCCCCGCCGACCTGATCCTGCTCGACAACCGCAACACGGCCCTGCAGCCCAAGGACATGGCGGCCAAGCCCACCTGGCAGCAGCTCCCCGCGGTCAAGGCCAACCAGATCACCCCGTGGGACGCGGTGCCGCGCTTCTCGTACGCCGGGGCCGCGCCGCTGCTGGAGAACCTGGCCACGGCCATCAAGGGCGCGAAGAAGGTCAGCGCATGACCACCGCCGTCGCCGTGCAGTACCGCTTCTACGCCGCGCAGGTCGTCGGCGCCCGGCGGGTCGGCGCCTCCCTGATGCGGGTCACCCTCGGCGGGCCGGAGCTGGCCGACTTCGCCGGCGGTGGCAGGGACCAGAGCGTCTCGCTGTTCCTGCCGCACCCCGGCCAGCCCGAGCCGGTGCTCCCCGTCGCGGCGGGAGACGACTGGTTCGGCGCGTACCGGGCCATGGACCCCGACGTGCGCGCGGTGATGCGCTCCTACACGATCCGGGAGCAGCGCCCCGAGCTGTCCGAGGTGGACATCGACTTCGTCAGCCACGGCGACACCGGCCCCGCCTCGCGGTGGGCCCGGCACGCCCTGCCGGGCGACCGGGTGGTGCTGCTCGGTCCGGCCGTGCACGACAACCGCAGCGTCTGCTTCCGGCCGCCGGTCGACACCGACTCGGTCCTGCTCGTCGCCGACGAGACCGCGCTGCCCGCCGCCGCCGGGATCCTCGCGTGGCTGCCGCCCGACACCCGGGTCCGGGCCTGGATCGAGGTGCCCGACGCGGCGGACATCCAGCGGCTGCCGTCCGCCGCAAGGGCCGAGGTGACCTGGATCGTGCGGGGCGGCACCGCCGCCGGCAGCACCCTGCTGGTGGACGCGGTGCGCGCCGCCCGGCTGCCGGAGGGCACCCCCTACGCCTGGATCGCCGGCGAGTCCTCGATGGTGCGTGCGGTGCGCCGGCACCTCGTCGCCGAGCGTGGCCTGGACCGCCGCCGGGTCACCTTCTCCGGCTACTGGCGCCGCGGCGCCTCCGAGGAGGACCTGCGCGCCGAGGCCGCCGCGGCCGCCGTCTGACCGACGCCGCCGCGCGCCGGATCCCACCCGCCGGGGGTGGGACCCCGGCGCGCGGCGGCGTCCCGCGTGGCCCGAGGTCCCGCGTGGTCCCGGCTCAGAGTTCCCGGTACATCACGTGCAGGCCCACCCGGCCGAGGACGGGGTGGCGGAACGCGCCGGGCACCGTGCCCACCACGTCGAACCCCTCCCGCCGGTACAGCTCGACGGCCCTGACGTTGCTCGCCACCACCGCGTTGAACTGCATCCCCGCGTACCCCCGCTCGCGGGCCCAGTCCAGCGCGTGCCGGCACAGCGCGGTACCCACGCCGCGCCCGCGCGCCGCGCGGGCCACCATGAAGCTGGCGGTCGACACGTGCGAACCCGGCCCGGGGCGGTTGGTGCCCATCTTCGCGGTGCCCAGCACCGCGTCACCCTCGACCGCGACCACCGTGCGGCCCGGCGCGGCCTCCACCCACATGTCGTACGCCTGCTCGGCGCTCAGCCCCGGGTCGTAGGGGAAGGTCTCCCGCGCCCGGACCACCTCGTGGACGATCGGCCACACCCGGGCCCAGTCGGGTTCCTGGAAATCGCGGATCAGCATCCGGCGGATGCTATGGGCGGCACGGCCCGGCGGCAAAGCGTTTACCGGCGGGGCGGCACGCGCCACCCCCGCCCCTGCGGTGGCGCCACCGGCCGGGGCTCAGCCGAGGTGGACCCGGGCCGGCGGCTCGGCACGGGTGGCGCCGTCGAGCGTCGTGCCGACCGGGGCGGTGGGTCGGGCCGGTACGACGGGGGCGTCCCGGCCGGTGCCCCGGTGGCCGTCCCCGTCGTGGCCCGACTCCTCGTGGTAGTCCTGCTCGACGTTGACCGACCACACGTCGTGGCGGGTGCCGCAGGCGATGTTCTCGGCGGTGAGCATGGCCGTCAGCATCGAGTGGTCCTGGTTGTTGTAGCGGTGCATGCCGTTGCGGCCCACGGGGTGCACGTTGGGCACCTCGCGGGCCAGCCATTCCCGGATCACGTCGACGTTGCGCTGGTAGCGCTCGTCGTAGACCGGGTAGGCCTTCGGCATCCGCACCACGTACCCAACCTCGACCACGCCCGGCCGGACCAGGCCGAGCCGCTCCAACTCGGCCGTCGCGGCGGCGATCAGCTCGGCGTCCGGCGTACGCCAGGTCTCGTCGTCCTCGAACACGAAGTACTCCAGGCCCAGGCAGGTGCGGCCGTCCTTCACCAGGTGCGGCGACCAGGAGCCGAAGTTCTGGATCCGGCCGACCCGTACCGCCGGGTCGTGCACGTAGATCCAGTTGTCCGGGAACGAGAACTCCTCCGGCACCACCAGCGCGACGGTCAGGAAGTCCCGGTACCGCAGGTCGGCCGCGGCGGCCAGCACCTCCGCCGGGGGCGCCGGGCGCAGCGCGGCCACCAGCTCCGAGATCGGCATCGAGGAGACGACGTGCGCGGCCGGCTCGGTGCGCCGCCCGCCCGCGCCGTCGACGGTGACCGCGACGGCGCGGCGCGCCGCCGGGTCCCGGTGCACGGCGGTCACCCAGGTGCCGGTGTCGACCCGGCCCCCGCGTCGGCGTACCTCCTCGGTGCAGCGTTCCCACATCATGCCGGGGCCGAGCCTCGGGTACTGGAACTCCTCGATGAGGCTGGTGACGTCCTTGCGGTTGCGCCGGGGCAGGACCGCGTTGCGGACCGCCTTGGCCAGCGACAGGTTCTTGATCCGCTGCGCGGCCCAGTCGGCCTGCAACCGGTCGGCCGGCATGCCCCAGACCTTCTCCGTGTACGTCTTGAAGAACATCGAGTAGAGCCGCCACCCGAACCGGGCCGAGACCCAGCCCTCGAAGTGCGACTGGTCCTTCGGCGGGCGCAGCCGGGCCCGCGCGTACGAGCCCATGCAGAGCGCGGCCTCCCGCAGCCCGAGGTTGCGCAGGGCGTTGGTGGCGCTCAGCGGGTAGTCGAACAGGGCGCCCCGGTAGTAGATCCGGCTCATCCGGGGCCGCAGCAGGAAGTCCTCGTCGGGCAGGATCTCGTGCCAGAACTCCTCGACGCGGGCCACCTTCGTGAAGAAGCGGTGCCCACCGATGTCGAAGCGCCAACCGTCGCGCTCGACGGTCCGGCTGATGCCGCCCACCACCTCGTCGGCCTCGAAGACCCGGACCGGGGTGTCCCGCCGGAGCAGCTCGTACGCCGCGGTCAGGCCCGCCGGCCCAGCGCCGATGACCACCGTGCCGCGCTCTTCGCCCATGCCCGTCGCTCCCTGCCTCGCCCGTCCGGAGGCGGCCCGCTTACCCGGCATCGACCCGAACTCACCCCGGATTCCCGTCCGGCCCGGCAGCCGGGCCTGCCGCCGCCGGCCGGACGTGTCAATGGCCGCGGAACGGGGATGTGGCACCGTCAGGCGCCGGACCGGGAGAAGCGTGATGCACAGAGGGCGGGCCGTCGTGGACCGGCGCCGGCGGGCCGTGTCCGCCCGGCTGGCCGGGCACGGCCACGACCTGCGGCGCGCGGCGGCGCGGGCCGCGGAGCGGGTGCCCGGGCCGTGGCTGTTCGTCGTCGCCGTCTTCCTCGGTACGAAGATCGTGCTCAGCGCCGTCGGGGTGCTGGCGCTGAGCGCCTTCGACGAGGTGCCCTGGGCGCCGCCGCCGGACGAGACGACGATGCGCGAGCAGCAGCGGGCGGTCTCCGCGCACCGCGCGGTCTCGCTCTGGTTCGCCTGGGACTCCTTCCTCTACGACCACCTGGCCCGGCTGCCGCTCGACGAACCGTGGCGCGACTTCGGCTTCCCGCTGCTGTACCCGTTCCTGGCCCGCCCGCTGGCCCCGCTGCTGGGCGGCGACACGGCGCTGGCGTTGCTGCTGGTCGCCAACGTCGCGTTCCTGCTGATGCTCTACTACGCCCACCGGCTGGGGGAGCGGCTGCTCGGCGACGACGCCTCCGCCCGCCGGTTCGTCCGCTACCTGGTGCTCCTGCCGGCCGGGTTCCTGTTCCAGGCGGCGCTGACCGAGTCGCTGTTCCTCTGTCTCGCGCTCGCCGCCTTCCACTACGCCGAGCGGCGGCGCTGGCTGCTCGTCGGCGTCGTGGGCTTCTTCCTGGCGGCGAGCCGCTCCGTCGGCTTCTTCGTCGTGCTCCCGCTGGCGCTGGTGCTGCTGCGCCAGCACCGCTACCGGCTGGGTCCGCGCCGGTGGTGGGCGTACGTGCGCGTCGGCTGGCCGCTGGCGCTGGTGCCCGCCGGCTGGCTGAGCTTCATGGCGTTCTGCCGGTGGCAGGGCGGCGACTGGTTCGCCTACAAGCACGCCCAGGAGAAGGGCTGGGGCATCAGGGTGCAGAATCCGCTGGCGGTGCTCTGGCACGGCCTGACCGGCACCCCGTCCCGCGACGCCCTGCGGGTGTGGGTCGCCGTGCTGGTGCTGGTTGTCCTGGTCGCGGGCGCCCGCCGGATCGGGCTGCCCTACCTCGTCTACGGGCTGATCATGGTCATGGTGCCGCTGTCGATGGGCCCGCCGGTGTACAAGAGCCTGCTGCGGTACCTGCTAGCCGTCTTTCCGGTCGGCCTCGTGCTGGCCCGCTGGGCCCGGCACGCCGGCGCGGACGCCTGGTTGACCGCCGCCCTGGCCCTGCTCCAGGGGGCGCTCTTCGTCACCTGGCTCGCCTACTGGACGCACTTCATCATCTGAGCGCGCCTCCGGTCGCCGCCCGCGGGCCGCCGGGTCGCGCGCCCCGGCGGCGACGGTGCGTACCAGCTCCTCGGCGAGCAGCGTCGAGATCAACGCCAGCCGACGGGCGTCGGCCTCCAGGTCGACGTGCGCGACGGCCACCGGCTGGGACTCCAGGGCCGGATCCACCTCCGGCGCCGCCGGGCGACCGGACCCGTACCGCCGCAGCGCCACCAGGATCGCCGCGGCGTCGCCGGCGGCGGCCGCACGTTCGCGGTCCCATCCGGCCGCGACCGCGCGCTCCCGGGCCGCGCTCGCCACGGACCCGTCGAGGGGCCCCAGTGCCCGCAGGCCGTCGCTGATCTCCACGCACCGGCGGTAGCAGCGTTCGCCCGGGCGCCACGCCCAGCGGGAGTCCACCTCCGGCCGGCGCGGGGCGTGCAGCGCGATGCCCGGCACCGCCCGGTAGAGCACATACCACAGCGCGTGCAGCCTCCGGTGCGTCGCGCTCCTGCGCGGCCAGGCCCGGGCGGCGTCGGCGGCCTTCCAGAACGTCGCCAGGGCGAAGCCGGCGCCGATCAACGACACCGACATCATGATCAGCAGCTGCGTCGCGGTCGGTTCGGGCCACGGGGGCGCGCCTCCGGCCAGCCTGAGACAGATGAACAGCGCCTTGTGCGCGACGAACCCGGCACCGAACGCCGTACCGGCGCTGAGCAGCCTCATGCTGGCCCGCAGCCGGGCCCCGGCGTACCTCGCGTAGCCGGCGGACACCCGCAGGATGTCCACGACCGTCACCCCGAGGCAGGTCAGGAACGCGAGCATGTAGACGCCGACCTGGGGCAGGTCCCCGTACCGCTCGGCGAAGTGCAGGGGTTCCGACTCGCGGAAGTCGGCGCCGACGAACATCGCGACCATCGTCGCGAACGCGGCGGCGAGGAACGCGAGCCGCCGCGCCATCAGCCGGCGGGCCCGGCCGGGATCGCCCAGGTGCAGGAAGAGGAACTGGATCGCGGCCGCGGCGAGCAGCGCCGAGGCGTGCTCGACCAGCTTGGCGAGGTTGGGTACGCCCGACACGCGGTCGACCAGGCTGTGCACCGGGGCCCAGCCGGCGGTGACCGCGACGCCCATGCCCAGGCAGATTCCCGCGCTCGCCAGGATCCTGGCGTCGGCCGGATGGGGGCGCAGCGCCCTCAGCCGCACGGCGAACGCGACCGCGGCGACGAGAGCCGCGACGAGGTGGCCGGCCGTGACGATCACCCGGATCTCCCGCCTAGTCCGTCAGCGCCGCGGCGATGCGGCGCATGACGGCCGCCTTGGCGCCTGCCAGCTCATCGAAGGCGCCGACCCGGTCGCCGCCGTCGAGCCGCGCCCCCAGGTACGTCGCCAGCAGCTCCGCGTCGTGCTCCTGCTGCTCGTCGAACGTGGAGGGGGACCGGGCGAGCGCCCCCCGCGCGCCCGGGACCTCGCACGTCGCGCCGGCCCGCACCGGCCCGGCGGTGTGACCCAGGGCGATGTGCATCAACTCGTGCAGGATCGTCTGGACCCGCAACACCGGCGACGAGTCGCGGCTGAAGAGGACGTAGTCGGTCTCGGGCGTCGCCACCCACAGCCCGCAGGGCCCGCAGCGCCCGTCGACGGTCATCGCGGCCAGCTGGATACGGCGGCCTCGCGCCGTCTCGAGCGCGGACACCAGCCCACGCACCGTCAGCGGTGTCGGCAGCTCCACCTCGAGTTGGCGCAACAACCTCCCCGTCCGACGCCGTCGGTGCCACATCGCCCGCCATCACTCTCCCGTGCGGGCCGTCGGCCCGAGACGGCCCCCGTGTCGTGTGCGCCTGCCCGCGGCGTCCCGCGGATGGTCGTGCTCCGACCACGCCGGTGGCGCGGATTGCCGGCAGCATAGCCAAGCGCGACGGCCGCGTGACGCCCCGAGAGGGGAGAAGCGTGCAAGTTCCACGCGTCCCGGGTCGGTCGGACCGGCCGGTCCCGTCCACCGGCAGCGCCCCGCCGCAGCGCCCGCGCGCCGGCCGGCCACGGGAGCGCGGAGCCGGGAGCGGCCCCGCCCCGCGACGGGCGGCACAATGTCAGGCGTGCAAGACGTCACCGAGCGCCCCGGCCGCCGCGCGGGCAGGCCGGTCGCCCGCGCCGTCACCGAGGTGTTCGCCCCGGCGCTGCTGGCCGCGTTGATGCCCGTCGTCGTGGGTCTGCACGGCACGTCCCCCGTCGCGGCGGGGCTCGCCTGGGCCCTGGTCGGCTCCCTCTTCTGCTCGGTCATCCCGAACAGCCTGATCTGGTGGGGCGTACGCCGGGGCCGGCTGACGGACCACCACATCGGGCGACGGGAACAGCGCCGGCGGCCACTGACGTACGGCCTGCTCTCCGTGCTCGTCGGCCTGGCCCTGATGATCGGCTTCGGCGCCCCGGACCCGGTCGTGGCGATGGTCGTCGTCATGTTCGCCCTCGGGCTCGCCGTCACCGTGGCCAACCTGGCGTGGAAGCTCAGCATCCACGCGGCGGTGGCCGCCGGCGCCGCCGCGGTGCTCGTGATCGAGTTCGGGCCCGCGCTCCTCGTGTCGGCGCCCGTGGTGGCGCTGGTCGGCTGGTCCCGGGTGCGCCTGCGCGACCACACCGTCGCTCAGGTGCTCGCCGGCACCGCCGTGGGGCTGCTCATCGCGGTCCCCACGTTCCTCCTCCTGCGCTGACGGCGGTCGGGCCCGCTCAGGCCCGGCCCCGCCCCGTGCCCTTGTTCCGCGCCTCCAGCGCCGCGACCTGTTCCACGATCGCGCGCAGGCTCGCCCTCGGCGCCCCGGGCGGCATGCGGCGGGCCAGGACGGTGATCGTCTCCAGGTCCGGGTCGCCCTCGCCCTCCTCGGCCACCGCGTCGAAGAAGTAGCCCGGCGGCACCCGGAAGAAGTTGGCCAGCTGCTGGATCGCCGATCGGGTGGGGTTGTCGCGCTCCCCGCTCAGCAGGTAGTTGACGTAGCTCGTCGACAGCCCCGTGGCCCTGGCGACCTCGTCGGGCGAGTAGGGCTTGCCACCACCGGGCCTACGACGCGTGTCGAACAGGTGCCGCAGCCGGGCGGCGAAGGACGTCGACCCGTCGGCTCTGCCGCCGTCGGCCATGGCCACCCTCCTGATCCGACCCCGGGCTCCCACCATAGTGGCTGACCCGGCCGCCCCCGCCACCACGGTTGCGGGGGGCTGGCGGAGCGTGGTTGACTGACCACGCCGACCACTGTTGTGGCGCTCACACCGTATCGGACAACCATAGTGTGCGCAGGCCGCGCGCGCCGATCGACGCCCACCTGTCGGCGATGACCGCCGGTCGCGGCGAAGGGGGACGGAATCGGGGGATGCGCAAGCCGCTCAGGCGCGCCTCACCGCACGCCGAACAGCACCGGCAGGGGGCGGCAGCCGGTCAGGCCGCGCGCATCAGGGGGGCCGTCACCCGAGCGACCCGGCGCCAGGTGGCCCCGGGCAGCCACGCCCGGGGCCACCGACGACGCTCTCCCGGTGGTCGCCCCCGGTCGGGCGCAGCGGGCGTTCCTAGCTCCGCCGGACGGGGCGGTCGGCGCCCGGCCCGGCACCCCGTGGACGGACCGGCACGACCTCGGGTGCCGGTCCGGTGCTGTCGCGGCGCACCACCTCGGCGGGCAGGACCTCGACGCGCGGCGCCGGCGCCCCCGCGTCGAGTGCCAGTGACATCGCGCGGGCCCCCATCTCGACCAGGGGCAGTCGGACGGTGGTCAGCGCGGGGGTCACGTCGCGGGCGATCGGCATGTCGTCGAAGCCGACGACCGACACCTGCCCAGGCACCGCCACCGACCGGGAACGCAGCAGCGTCAGCGCGCCGATCGCCATCGAGTCGTTGAGCGCGACGATCGCGGTCAGCTCCGGCTCGGCGTCGAGCAGGGCGGCGGTGGCGGCGACGCCGCCGTCGCGGTCGAACTCGGCGTGGCGTACCCGGTGCTCGGGCAGGCTCAGCCCGTGCGCGGCGAGGGACTCGCGCAGCCCCGTGAGCCGGTCGGTGGTGGTGGTGAGCACCGCCGGCCCGGCCACCACCCCGATCGCCCGGTGCCCGAGCTCGTAGAGCTCCGCGCCGATCAGCCGGCCCCCGGCGCGGTTGTCCGGCATCACCGCGTCGCCGGAGTGCTCGTGCCGGCCGATGACCGCGACCCGTCCGCCGGTCGCCTCGTACGCGGTGAGCTTCTCGTTGAGCAGGCGGGTGAAGGTGGCATCGTGGTAGCCCGAGCCGGCCAGGATGATCGCGGCGACCTGCTGGCCGCGCAGCAGCTCGACGTACTCCAGCTCGCGGTCCGGGTCGCGGTAGCTGTTGCAGATCATCAGCAGCCGGCCCTGGTCGGCGGCGACCCGTTGCAGGCCCCGGGTGATCTCGGCGAAGTACGGGTCGGAGACGTCGTGCACGATGACGCCCACCGCCGTGCGGTGCGAGCGGGCCAGCAGCTGGGCGTGCGCGTTCGGCACGTACTGCAACTCGGCGACGGCCCGGAGCACGCGCTCGCGCAGCTCCTCGGTGACGGGCTTGCTGCTGCCGTTGATCACCCGGGAGGCGGTGGCGGGCGAGACCCCCGCCCGCCGGGCCACGTCGGACAGGGTCGCCACTGCCGCTCCCTCGGTCGCTCGACGGCCGCGCCCGGGTGCCGGCCACCCGTCACCGTACCGTAGCCAAAGCCCTTCCCCGGCCCCGCGCGCGGCCCGGCGGCTGACCGCGCGGCGCGTGCCGGGCGGCCGGGCCGGACGGCCCCTTGCCGGATAGGGGAGGCGTTCCCTACGCTGCCAGGAAAGCGCTTGCCTGACCTCCGCCGCCGGGGACCTCCGGGCGGCGGCGCAGGCGTGGAAGAGGGTCGCCGCCCGCCGCCGTCCCGGCCGGCGACGCCCGCGGAGGGAAGGAACACCATGACCCGCAGGTCGATAGGCATCATCGTCAACGGCGTCACCGGCCGGATGGGCTACCGGCAGCACCTGGTGCGCTCCCTGCTCGCCATCCGCGAGCAGGGCGGCGTGCCCCTGGCCGACGGCACCACGATCTGGCCGGAGCCCGTCCTGGTCGGGCGCAGCGAGGCCAAGCTCCGCGACATCGCCGAGCGGCACGGCCTGACCGACTGGACCACCGACCTGAGCGCCGCGCTGGCCCGCGACGACGTCGAGGTCTACTTCGACTCCCAGGTCACCCAGCAGCGGGAGAAGGCGATCCGCCGGGCGATCGAGGCGGGCAAGCACATCTACACAGAGAAGCCGCTGGCCGAGGACACCGAGGGCGCCCTCGACCTGGCCCGGGCGGCGCGCGCCGCCGGGGTGCGTACGGGGGTGGTGCAGGACAAGCTCTTCCTGCCGGGGCTGCGCAAGCTCAAGCGGCTCATCGACGGCGGCTTCTTCGGGCGGATCCTGTCGGTGCGCGGGGAGTTCGGCTACTGGGTCTTCGAGGGCGACTGGCAGCCGGCCCAGCGCCCGTCCTGGAACTACCGCAGCGAGGACGGCGGCGGCATCGTCGTGGACATGTTCCCGCACTGGCAGTACGTGCTGGAGGAGCTCTTCGGCCGGGTGCGCACGGTGTCCTGCCTCACCGCGACGCACGTGCCGCAGCGGGTCGACGAGGCGGGCCGGGCCTACCCGGCGACCGCCGACGACGCCGCGTACGGCATCTTCGAGCTCGACGGGGGCGTGGTCGCGCAGCTCAACTCCTCCTGGTGCGTCCGGGTGCACCGCGACGAGCTGGTCGAGTTCCAGGTCGACGGCACCGAGGGCAGCGCGGTCGCCGGTCTGCGCAGCTGCCGGGTGCAGCACCGGGCGGTCACCCCGAAGCCGGTCTGGAACCCGGACCTGCCCGTCACCGAGCCCTTCCGGGCACAGTGGACGGAGGTGCCGGACAACGAGGAGTTCGACAACGGCTTCAAGGTGCAGTGGGAGGCGTTCCTGCGGCACGTGGCCGCCAACGAGCCGTTCCCGTGGGACTTCCTGGCGGGGGCGCGCGGCGTGCAGCTCGCCGAGCTGGGCCTGCGCTCGGCGCGCGAGGGCGCCCGGCTGGACATCCCGGAGCTGGAGCTGTGAGCGCGAGGAGTGAGCCGGGTCTGCGAGCCCCGCAGTCGCGATCGGAAGGTGGGCCTGTGAGCGCGAGGAGTGAGCCGGGTCTGCGAGCCCCGCAGTCGCGATCGGAAGGTGGGCCTGTGAGCGCGAGGAGTGAGCCGGGTCTGCGAGCCCCGCAGTCGCGATCGGAAGGTGGGCCTGTGAGCGCGAGGAGTGAGCCGGGTCTGCGAGCCCCGCAGTCGCGATCGGAAGGTGGGCCTGTGAGCGCGAGGAGCGAGCCGGGTCTGCGAGCCCCGCAGCCGCGATCGGAGGGGGGCCCCGCGAGCGCCGCCGAGGTGGTGCTGCCCGGGGGGCGGCGGTACCGGCTGAGCGGGGGCGGGGGGTTCCCGCGCCCCGCCGGGCCGTCGAGCAGCCGCATCGCGTACGCCGCCGCGCACGTGGTGGCCGATCCGCTCGCCGAGAACGTGCCGGGCGCCCCGGCGGTGCTGGACTGGGAGCGGACCCTGGCCTTCCGGCACCACCTGTGGTCGTACGGCTTCGGGGTGGCCGAGGCGATGGACACCGCGCAGCGCGGCATGGGCCTGGACTACCCGGCCACCCGCGAGCTGATCCGGCGCAGCGCCGCCGAGGCCCGCTCCGTGGGCGGCCGGATCGTCTCCGGGGTCGGCACGGACCAGCTCCCGCCCGGCCCGGCGACCCTGGCCGAGGTCGCCCGCGCCTACCGCGAACAGCTCGACGACGTGCGGGCCGCCGGGGCCCGCCCGGTGCTGATGTGCAGCCGTCACCTGGCCGCCGCCGCCCGCGGCCGGGAGGACTACCTGCGGGTGTACGACGAGCTGCTGACCGCCGCCGAGGAGCCGGTGGTGCTGCACTGGCTGGGCCCGATGTTCGATCCGGCGCTCGCGGGCTACTGGGGGTCGGCCGACCTGGACGAGGCCGCCGACGCCGTGGTGGAGCTGATCAAGGCGCACGACGCCCGGGTGGACGGGATCAAGGTCTCCCTGCTCGACGCCGAACGCGAGGTGGCGTTGCGCCGCCGGCTGCCCGCCGGGGTGCGCCTGTACACCGGCGACGACTTCCACTACCCGGAGCTGATCCGGGGCGACGACAGCGGTCACTCCGACGCGCTGCTGGGGGTGTTCGCCGCGATCGCGCCGGCCGCCGCCGCCGCGCTGGCCGCCCTGGACCGGGGCGAGCCGGACGAGTACGACCGGATCTTCGCGCCGACCGTGCCGCTGGCCCGGCACATCTTCGCGGCGCCCACCTGGCACTACAAGACCGGCATCGTGTTCCTGGCCTGGCTGGCCGGGCACCAGGAGCACTTCACGATGGTCGGCGGGACCCAGACGGGCCGCTCGCCGGCGCACCTGGCCACCCTGCTCACCCTCGCCGACGCCGCCGGCCTGCTGCCCGACGCCGAGCTGGCCGCCGGCCGCGCCCGGGCGCTGTTCTCGGTGGCGGGAGTGGCTCAGTGAGCCCGCGCGGCGGCGAGCGGAGGGCGGCCCGGTGAGCGGCGTCGACGGGCACGACCTGCGGCGGTTCTCGTTCAACCAGGCAACGTCGCAGCACTGGGCGCTGCCCGAGGTGGTCGCCGGCTGCGTCGCCGCCGGCGTACCGGGGATCGGGTTGTGGCGGGAGCCCGTCGCCGAGTACGGGCTGGCGCGCGCCGCGAAGCTGGTCCGCGACGCCGGCCTGGAGGTCACCTCGCTCTGCCGGGGCGGCTTCTTCACCGCCGACGGCTGGCGGGCGGAGAACCTGCGGGCCATCGAGGAGGCCGCCGCCCTCGGGACCTCGGCCCTGGTGCTGGTCTCGGGCGGCCTGCCGCCGGGCAGCCGGGACGTCGACGGGGCCCGGGAGCAGGTCGCCGACGCCATCGCCGAGCTGGTCCCGCACGCCGCGGCGGCCGGCGTGACGCTGGCGATCGAGCCGCTGCACCCGATGTTCTGCGCCGACCGGTGCGTGGTGTCCACCCTGGGGCAGGCGCTGGACATCGCCGAGCGGTTCGATCCGGGGGTGGTCGGGGTGGTCGTCGACGCGTACCACGTGTGGTGGGACGACACGGTGTACGCGCAGATCTCCCGGGCGGGCCGGCGGATCGCCGCGTTCCAGGTCTGCGACTGGGTGACCCCGCTGCCCGAGGGGGTGCTGCTCGGCCGGGCGCTGCCCGGCGACGGCTGCATCGAGCTGCGTCGGCTGCGCGAGGCCGTCGACGCGGCCGGTTACGCCGGGCCGGTCGAGGTGGAGGTCTTCTCGGCCGAGGTGTGGGCCCGGCCGGGTCGCGAGGTCCTGGCCGCCTCGATCGCGGGATACCTGCGCCACGTCGCCTGAGAACGGTCCCGGCCGGCCGGCGTCCGGCGGCCGGCGGGGATCCGGGCGATGATGTGGCGATGACCGACCGGCTGGTGCACCTCGGCGACCTCGGCGCGTGGCTGATCAAGGGCAACGCGGACCGGGTCGACCTGACCGGCCGCTTCGCCCGCGACCCGCGGGTGACGAGCTGGTGCGTACGTCCCGGCTACCGGACCCGGCTGATGCGGGCCGGGCAGCCGGTGGTGTTCTGGGCCAGCGGCAGCCGGGGCCGGCTCGGGTACGGCGTCTGGGGCGTGGGGCTGGTGGCGGGCGTCGCGGTGCCGGGCGAGGCGGGCGCGGCCTGGACGGTGCCGCTGGACCTGACCGTTCTCGACGAGGCGCACCGGGTCCGCCGGGAGCTGTTCCGCGCCGATCCCCGGCTGGCCGGCGCGGAGGTGCTCCGGCAGCCGCAGGCGGCCAACCCGTCCTTCCTCACCGCGGCCGAGTTCGCCGCGCTGCGCGAGCGCCTGCCACCGCCCTGACGGCCGGTCCGGCCGCCGGGGTCGCCGGCGCGCCTTCACCTGGCCCGCCCCGCTCTCTATGATCGGTCTGAAAACTGTCGCCGGACAGCCGGCCGAGAGCCGGCAAAAACCTACAGGCGCGGCCGGCGCGCCGGGAAGGGTGGGCATGGCGCTCTCCGCGACCGTCCTCGCCGAGCTGCGCGGCATCGTCGGCCCGTCGCACGTGCACGACGCGGCCGGCGACCTCGTGGCGTACGCGCGGGACGCCACGCCCCTCTTCTCGCACCGGCCCGACGCCGTGGTCTTCCCGGCCGACACCGCCGAGGTCGCCGCCGTGCTGGCGCTGGCCACCCGGCACGGGGTGCCCGTGGTGCCGCGCGGCGCGGGGTCCAACCTCTGCGCCGCGACGGTGCCGCTGCGCGGCGGCATCGTGCTGGTGCTGACCCGGCTCAGGGCCATCCTGGAGCTCAGCGCCGACGAGCTGCTCGCCCGGGTGCAGCCGGGCGTGACCAGCGCCGCCCTGGCGGACGCGGCCGCCGCGCGGGGCCTGCTCTGGGCGCCCGACCCGGGCAGCCGGACCGTCGCCACCGTCGGCGGCACCATCGCCACCTGCGCCGGCGGGCTGCGTGGCCTGAAGTACGGGGTGACCCGCAACTACGTGCTCGGTCTGGAGGCGGTGCTGCCGACCGGCGAGGTGATCCGCACCGGCGGCCGGCTCTGGAAGGACGTCGCCGGCTACGACCTGACCCGGCTGCTCACCGGCTCGGAGGGCACCCTCGCCGTGATCACCGAGGCGACGGTGGCGCTGCTGCCCGCCCCGGCGTCGACGAACACCGGGGTCGCCTACTTCCCGACGCTGGCCGACGCGGGGGAGGCCGTGGCCCGGGTGATCCGGGCCGGGGTGGTGCCGGCGACCCTGGAGTTCCTCGACCGGGCCTGCATCGAGGCCGTGGAGGACTTCGCCCGGCTGGGCCTGCGCGCCGACGCCGGCGCCCTGCTGCTCTTCGGCGACGACGGCCCGCCGGACCTGGTCGCCGCCAACCTGGAGCGGATCGGCGCCGCCTGCGTGGACGCCGGCGCGGTGGAGGTCACCACGGCCCGCGAGGTCGCGCAGGCCGAGGCGCTGCTGGCCGCCCGCCGCTGCGCGCTGCCGGCGCTGTCCCGCCGCGGCGGGGTGACCATCCTGGAGGACGCGACCGTGCCCCGGCCCCGGATCGCCGAGATGGTCGACCGGATCGACGCCGTCGCCGCCCGGCACGGCGTCGCCATCGCCACCTTCGGCCACGCCGGTGACGGCAACCTGCACCCCACCTGCGTGCTCGACTCGGCGGAGGACCACGACGCGGTACGCCGCGCCGAGGCGGCCTTCGCCGACGTCTTCGCCGCCGCCCTCGACCTCGGCGGCACCATCACCGGCGAGCACGGGGTGGGCGCGGCGAAGCTGCCCTTCCTCGCGGCCCGCCTCGGCGAGGAGCAGCTCGCCCTGCTGCGGCGGATCAAGACCGCCTTCGACCCGGCGGGCATCCTCAATCCCGGAAAGCTGGGCTCGTGACGGGCGACGTGTTCAACCCGGAGCAGCTGTCGCGCTGCATCTCCTGCGGGTTCTGCCTGCCGGCCTGCCCCACGTACGCGATGACCGGCGACGAGGCCTCCTCGCCGCGCGGCCGGATCACCCTGATGCGGGCTTTGCAGGACGGCAGCCTGCCCCCGGACGACGACACCCTCGCCGAACAGTCCTCGTTCTGCCTGGGCTGCCGGGCGTGCGAGCCGGTCTGCCCGGCCGGCGTCGAGTACGGCAGCCTGCTGGAGCAGTGGCGGGTGCACCAGTGGCGGGGCCGGCGGCGACCCCTGGTCGCCCGGGCGCTGATGCTGCTGGTCGAGCGGCGGTGGCTGCTGCGGCTCTCCGGTCTCGTCCGCCGTGCCGCCCGCGGCCCGGCCGCCGCCCCGGGAACGGCGCCGACCGGGGGCGCGCAGCTCATGCTGGGCTGCGTCGAGCGCGGGCTCTACCCGGCGGTCAGCCGGGCGGCGCACGCGCTCGCCCCCGAGCTGGCCGTCCCCACCGCCCAGGGCTGCTGCGGCGCGCTGCACGCGCACAACGGCGACCTGGCCGGCGGCGAGCGGCTGGCCGAGCGGCTCGGCGAGGAACTGCCCGGCACGATCGTCACCACCTCCGGCGGCTGCGCCGCCCACCTCACCTCCGTGCTCGGCTCCGACCGGGTACGCGAGCTCTCCACCTGGCTGGCCGGCCGGCCCGCCGGGGGCGAACTGCGCGTCGCCGGTCGGCGCGCCCGGGTCGCCCTGCAGGACTCCTGTCACCTGCGCAACGGTCTCGGCGTCTTCGCCGAGCCCCGGGCGCTGCTGCGCCAGGTCGCCGACTACGTGGAGCTGCCCTCGGCGGCCGCCTGCTGCGGGGCCGCCGGCACGTACTCGCTGCTGCGGCCGAGGGAGTCGCGGCGGATCCTGGACGCGAAGATCGACGAGATCGAGGCGGCCGGGGTGGACCTGGTGGTGGTGGTCAACCCCGGCTGCCTGCGGCAGCTGCGCACCGGGCTGCGCCGGCGCCGATCGACCGTGCGGGCCGTGCACCTGGCCGAGCTGCTCACCCGCGTCGAGCCGCCGTCGCGACCGGCCTGAGCGGATCCGCCGGAGTCGCCGGTCACGGGACCGCCGTGGCGGCGGTGACGCGAGTCCCCACGGCCGCGACGAACCCCGGCCCCGCGCGACCGCGCGGGCAGTCCCGACCGATCAGTCCGACACTAGGTACGCCGAAGGCGATCGCCGGGGCGTGGGCCGCGCGGCGGTGCGCGACCCGCCGTCGGAAGGAAGCTCCCGAGCGGCCCCGCTCAGGTCCAGCAGGCGGTGTACGCAGGGGGCGGGGTCGGGCAGCGTGAGGTGGCCTCCGGCGAGGTCGACGGCCTGCCGCACCCGCAGCAGCGCGGTGATGCCGTGGGCGCTGAAGAAGGTGACGCCGGACAGGTCGAGCCGGACCTCGTCCGCGTGCCCACCGCAGAACAGCTCCACGAACTCGACCAGCAGGTGGGCGCTGCTCATGTCGAGCTCACCACGGACCTCGACGACCCGGATCGTGCGCTGCACGGTCACGGAGAGGGAGACGACGGGCGGGGCCGTGCGGCGGAGACGACCCGTTCCGGTCGCGGGCAGCGTCGCATCGAGTGACGGTCGTACGGTCGACATGACGCCTCCCGGAATGGACAACGGGGTAGCGGGCCGGCGGCCGCCGCGCTCGCGGCGGGGCACCTGCCCTGGGGCGCATGTCTTGACCCGCATCAGACGCTACCCGCGCCCCGGGCCCCGCACACACGGGCACGCGCGGATCGACGGGTGACGGCGCTGTCTGCGCGCGGGACCGGGCCGGCCGGTAGGTTGGGGCCGCGCACAGCCGATCCCGGCACGGGCGGTCGGCGCTCCGACCGCAGAGGGGGCCCACCCGATGGAGCAGAGCCCGCTGGACCCCCGGGAGGCGCTCGCCGAGCTCGGCCGGTTCCGGCTCGGGGAAGCCGGTCTGGAAACGGTCGTGTCGCAGATCGCGGCGTTGGCCCGGCGGGGCGTCCCCGGTGCCGAGGAGGTCTCCGTGACGCTGCTGCGGGGCGAGGCCCCGCAGAGTCTCGCGTACACCGGCGCGCTGGCGCGGGAACTCGACGAGTGGCAGTACGCGCACGGCGGGGGCCCGTGCCTCGACGCGTCGGTCAGCGGGGGAGTGCTGAGCCTGCCGGACATGGCCACCGAGAACCGGTGGCCGGCATGGGCCGCCGAGGCCCGCGACCGGGGGGTGCACAGTTCGCTCTCCCTGGGACTGCCGATCCAGGAGGCTGTGGTCGGCACGCTCAACGTCTACGGCACCCGGCCGCACGCCTTCGACCCGGAGGGGATCGAGCTGGCGAAGACCTTCGCGGCGTACGCGGCCGTCGCCCTGGCCAACGCCCACCTCTACGAGAGCACCACCACCCTCGCCCTGCAGATGCGCGCCGCGATGGAGAGCCGCGCCGTCATCGAGCAGGCCAAGGGGATCATCATGGGCGAGCGGCGGTGCACGCCCGAGGAGGCGTTCGCGCTGCTGTCCAGGATCTCCCAGGACAGCAACCGCAAGGTCCGGGACGTGGCCGCGGCACTCGTCGACCGGGCCATCGGCCGGCAGCCGTGACCCCGCCCTACCGGTTCTGCCCCGCGGCGGCGCCGCGGACCAGGGCCTCCGCGACGTCGCGCAGCTTCCGGTTGGAGTTCTGCGAGATTTTCGCGAGGATGCTGAACGCCTCCTCCGCCGTGCACCGCCGCTGACCCATGATGATCCCCTTGGCCTGCTCGATGACGGCCCGGCTCTCCATGGCCACCCGCATCTGCTGCGCCAGCGTCGCCGTGCTCTCGTAGAGGTGGGCGTTGGCCAGGGCGATCGCTGCGTAGCCGGCGAACGTCTGGGCCGCCGCCGTGACGTCGTCGAACGCGCCGGGTTCGGCGCCGTAGACGTTCAGCGCCCCCACCACGGCCTCCTGGATCGGCAGGCCGATGGACATCGAGCTGCCGGCGCCCGCCGCGTGCGCGGCCCGGGCCCACTCCGGCCACCGGCTCTCGGTGGCCATGTCGTGCACGACCATGGTGCTGCCGGTGGTGGCGGCGTCCAGGCAGGGGCCCCGGCCCTGCTCGTACTGCCACTTGTCGAGACGCAGCGCCAGCTCGCCGGTGAACGCGGCGGTGTGCGCCTCGGTGCCGTGCACCAGTGTCACCGACACCTCCCGGGTGCCCGGGATGCTCTCCTTGGCGACCTCGGCGATTCGGGCCAGGACGGTGTCCAGGTCGGACTCGTCGTGACGGATCGCCCCGAGCCGGATGACGGCGTCGGTGAGATCCAGCGGTGGCTGCGGCATGGCGTCACTCGTCCTCGGCGAACGGCGCGGTGGTGCTCCGGCGGAGCCGGACAGCGCGTGGTGGCGGTCCGAGGGCACGGACCGCTGTACCGGATCCACGTTCGGATCCGGGACCGGCGCCGCTGCTTGACGCGCGTTCGCGACGCCCCTGTCGGCGTTCGCTACAGGCCCACCAGTTTACGGCGCGGCGCCCGCCCGCGACCGGCGGCCCGCGCCTGGCGCCGCCCCGGCCGGCGTGCGCCGCCCGGACATCGCCTGACGCCACACCGACCGGGGCGGGCGCCGCCTCACTCGGTGCGGATGCCGTCCGGACGGGTCAGCCGCCACAGCACCGGCAGGCTGAGCCCGGTGACCAGCAGCACCACCGCCGCCCCGAGGCCGGTGGAGACGCCCAGTGCCGGCCAGGCGATCGTGACCGGCGTCTGCACCATCCGCAGCAGCACCGCGCCGAGGCCGAGCCCGAAGACCACCGCCAGGGCGAGCCCGATCGCCACCGGCACGGCGGTCTGCCAGAGCACCGACCAGCTCAGCGTGGTGCGCCGGGTGCCGACCGCGACCAGCATCGCCAGCAGCCGGCGGCGTTCCCGGAGCTGCTCCAGCACGCCGACCAGCATGCTGGCCCCGATCAGCAGCAGGGTGACCACCGCGCCGATGTAGAGGCCACGCTGGACGTTGACGAACTGGGTGGCCCGCCGTTCCCCGGTCAGCGTGAGCACCGAGGCGAACGGGTCGACGCCGGCGGCGGCGTTGCGGACGTGCTCCACCGCGTCCGGCCGGTCGGGCGCGAGCCGCAGGTACGCCTCGGCGCGCAGCGGCCCCAGCCGGGCGGCGTCGACCGCGCCGGGGGTGGCCAGCACCCCGCCCTGCGGGTAGCCGGACGGGTCGGTGCGCACCGGCGCCTCCCGGGCGGCGCGCGGGACCCGCCAGGTCACCCCCTCGGTGTCGGCGACCACGACCGTGCCGCCCGGCCCGACGCCGGCTGGCTGGCCCTCGGGATCCCGGACGAGGAACACGTCCCCGTCGGCGCACCGGTCGAGCCGGGCGAACTCGGCCAGCGCCGCGCAGTCGCCGACGCGCAGCACGCCGTACGCCCCGTCGGCCGTGATCGAGGTCGTCAGCGTGGCGGTGCTGGCGGTCACCCCGGGCGCGCCGGCCAGCCGCTCCAGCGCCGGGAGCGCGTCCGGCCGCGCCGGGAACTGCACCTGCACCTGGGCCCGGGAGGGGTCCTGCCCGGTGTCGAAGGTGAACCGGCCGGCGACGCCGGCGAAGAGCATCTGCAACCCGATGGTGCCCGCCACGGCGACCGCGATGCCGTTGACCAGCCGCGCCGAGGCGGCGCTGTCGAGCTGGAGGCGGCGCACCGCGAGCTGCCACGCGACCGGGCCGCCGCGCAGCCGGCGTACCAGCAGGTCGGTCAGCCAGGGCAGCAGGGTGACCACGCCGCCCAGCAGCAGCACGGCGCCGGCCGCGGTCTGCCGCTCGTCGCCCAGCGGTGCGACGCCGGCCGCGCCGGCCAGCAGCAGCCCGAGCCCGGCGGCCGGCAGCAGCAGCCGCCACAGCAGCCGGCGGCGCACCGGCGTCGCGCGCCGGGTCACCCCGAGCGGCTCGACCAGGACGGAGCGCATCGACACCAGCGTCACCACGACGGCGAGCGCCGGCACCGCCAGCACGACGGCGGCCACCAGCGGCAGCGGCGGGCGCACGTCGGCGGCGTACACGCTCAGATCCATGAGGGTGACCAGCGGCACCACCTGCCGGCCGAGCGCGAAGAGCACGCCGCCGGCCGCGACGCCGAGCAGCGCGCCGGCGGCGGCCTCCCCGGCGGCGATCCGGTGGACCATCGCGGCGTCGGCGCCGACCAGCCGCAGCGCGGCCAGCCGCCGGTCGCGCCGCTCCCCGCCGAACCGCACGGCCGCGCCGAGGAACACCGCGATGGGCAGCAGCAGGACCACGAAGATGACCACCACCAGGACCATCAGCACCGGGTCGAAGGCCTCGCCGGGCAGCCCGCCGCCGAACGCGTCCAGCCGGGTCGCGTCGTCGGCGGTGAGGGTGTCGCTGCCCAGGTAGTAGGCCAGCTCGCGCGGACCGGCCAGCCCTTCGTCGGCGATGACGCCGGTGACCGTGGCCCCGCCGAGGCGGGGGGCGAACAGCGCGCCGTCGGCGGAGCCGAGCAGGTCGCGCAGCGCGGGGGAGACCAGCACCTCCCCGGCGTGGGGCAGGGCGGCCACCCCCGGCGGGGCCGGCGCGGCCGGTCCCTCGGGCCGCAGCACCCGGCCCCGCACCGGCTGCCCCCGGAACTCGCTGTCGGTCTGGCGGATCAGCAGGGTGTCCGCGGCGGCCGGGATCTGCTGGCCCATCCGCAGGTCGTCGCGGGCGTCGCCGCGCGCCTGCCGGGCGTCCAGCGCGCCGGGCACCGCGGCGGCGAGCAGCAGCACCGCCACCCCCACCCCGACGCCGACCGCGGTCAGCACCGCCCGCAGCCAGCCGTCCCGGCCGCCGGTGAACGCCATCCGGGCGCCCATGACCAGGTCGGCCGCGCCGTCGCGCAGCCGCGTCACGCCGCGACCTCCAGGTCCCGGGTGCGGCCGTCGCGCACCACCACCTCCCGATCGGAGTACGCGGCGACCCGCGCCTCGTGCGTGACCAGCACCACGGCCGCGCCGGTGTCCCGGGCGGCGGCCGTGAGCAGCCGCATCACCCGTTCGCCGTTGAGCGAGTCGAGGGCGCCGGTCGGCTCGTCGGCGAAGACCACCCGGGGGCGGGTGACCAGCGCCCGGGCGACCGCCACCCGCTGCCCCTGCCCGCCGGAGACCTCGCCGGGCCGCTTGCCGGCCACCTCGGCGACCTCCAGGCGCTCCAGCCACTCGGCGGCCCGCCGCTCCGCCTCCCGGCGGCCGGCCCGGGCCAGCCGCAGCGGCAGTGCGACGTTCTCCAGGCAGGTCAGCTCCGGCACGAGCTGACCGAACTGGAAGACGAAGCCGAACTCCTCCCGGCGCAGGGCGCTGCGCCCGGCGTCGCCGAGCGTGGCGAGGTCGCGGCCGGCGTAGAGCACGCGGCCGGAGTCGGGCCGGGCGATGCCGGCGAGGCAGTGCAGCAGGGTGGACTTGCCGGAGCCCGAGGAGCCCATCAGGGCCAGCACCTCGCCGGAGTGGACGCGCAGGCTGGCCCCGGCGAGCGCCCGGGTCGGCCCGAACGAGCGGTGCAGGTCCTCGGCGAGAAGCAGCGGCGCGCTCACGACCGGACCGCCGCGCCGAGCTCGTCGAGGCGGGCGGCGGTCAGCTCCAGCCAGCGCAGGTCGGCCTCCAGGTGGAACAGGGCGTGGTCGCAGACCAGCTGCTCGGCGAGGTCGCCGTCGCGCTTGCGGCGGGTCAGCTCGCGCATCATCCGCAGGTGCTCGGCGCGTTGCACGTCGAGCACGTCGGCGGCGGGGCGGCCGGTGAGCAGGGCGAGCACCACCTTCGTGTAGAGGGTGCTCTGCAGGTACGGCTCGGGCTTCTCGGCCCGCGCGAGCCACTGCGTCACGTCGGTGACGCCGGCCTCGGTGATCGCGTACCGCTTGCGCTCCGGGCCCTCGCCCGGTTCCACGGCGTCCACCTCGACCAGGCCGCCGCGCAGCAGCCGGGAGAGGGTGGCGTAGACCTGCCCGTACGCGAGCGGGCGGGCGTGACCGAAGCGCTCGTCGTAGAGGCGCTTGATGTCGTAGCCGTGGCGGGGGGTGGCCTCCAGGAGGCCGAGGAAGGTCTGTCCGATCGACATGGCGGCGACTATACACACCGGGTATACCCGATGTGTATAGCGGTACGCTGCCTCCCGACCGTCGAGTGGGAGGTTCCCGTGTTCGCCCTGTCCCTGACCGAGGACGCCGAGCTGCGTCCCCTGGAACCCTGGCGGGCCGAGGAGTTCCTGGCCCATCTGGAGCGGGCGCGTACGCACATCGCGCCCTGGGTGTCGCCCTCGTTCCTGGTCGACGACCTCGCCGGTGCACGGGCCACGCTCCAGCGCTACGCGGACCTGTGGGCGCGCGACGCCGGCGGCATCTGGGGCATCTGGCGGCGGGGCGACCTGGTGGGCGGGGTCATGTTCGTCTCGTTCGACGCCGGCAGGGGCGTCTGCGAGGCCGGCTGCTGGCTGGAGCCCGCGGGGGAGGGGCACGGGCTGGTCAGCCGGGCGGTCGGCCGGATCGTCGACTGGGCCGTACGCGAGCGCGGCATCCACCGCGTCGAGTGGCGCACCAACGCACGCAACGCCCGCAGCATCGCCACCGCCCGACGGCTGGGCATGCGCCTCGACGGGACGCTGCGCGAGCTCCACCCCGGGCCCGACGGGCGGATCGACCTCGAGGTGTGGTCGGTGCTGGCGCCCGAGTGGCGCGGCGTCCGGTCAGACGCGGGTGAGCACCGCGTCCAGTGAGCGGGGCACCCGGTCCGGCGCCAGCGCCGTCACGAGCAGCCGCGCGTACGCGCTCTTGCGGCCGGAGCGGGTGCCGAGGAACCGGCGCAGCTGCGCCTCGACGGCGCGCCCCCGCTGGGCGGGCTGGCGCTGGAAGAGGTCGAACGAGCGCAGCTCGCCCTCGGCGGCGAGCACCTCCCGGACCCCGGCGACGCCGACCGCGCGGATCAGTTCGTCCTCCAGGTCGGCCACGCAGACGTGGAAGCCGAGCGCGGCCAGGTCGTCGCGGGACAGGTCGGCGCCGAGGCCGCAGCGTTGCAGCCCCCGCCGGAAGAAGCCCTCCTCGCCCTCGTCGTAGAGGCCGGCCAGCGGCAGCCCGCGCCCGGCGGGGCCGAGGTGGTCGAGGAAGTGGCCGATGTTGGTCGCGCCGCCCATCGCGACGATCCGTACGCCGTCGGCGTCGAGGTCCCGGCCGCGGCGCGCGGCCAGGGTCTCCAGGGCGACCCGGTCGCTCACCCCCTCGACCAGCACCACGGCCCGCGCATCGATCCGGGTCGCCAGCTCGCGGATGCCCCACACGGTCGCCTCCCGCCCCCCGGACGTCGCCGCGCCCGCCGCGCGGCCGGGGTGCCCGTCCGGACGGTCCGGTCCCGTGTCCGCCCCGGGATCGTGGGCCGGACCCGCACCGCGGCGCAACCGGATCCGTCGGGGTGTGGTGCTGCCGGCACCCCACCCCGACGCCCGGGGTGGGGTGGGGTGGGGTGCCGGCCGGGCCGGCGTCCGGGCCGGGCGGCCCGGACGGCGGCGCCGGGATCAGGGCAGCGTGCGCAGGGACGGGCCGGGGGTCAGGCGGGGCTCCCAGGCGGAGAACCGGTCCCAGTTGATCGACCAGGTCATCAGCCCCCGGAAGGCGGGGTTGGTGCCGCTGCGCGGGGTGTACGGGCCACAGCCCTGCCCCCGGACCAGGCAGGTCACCGCCGCCTGCACCCCGGCCGGGGCGAGGTAGCCGTTGCCGGCGCTGGGGGAGGAGGGCGCGCCGAAGGCCACCTGGTCCTCGCGCAGCGCCGGGAAGACCCGGTCCGGGTTGCCGGCGACGGGGAAGCCGGCGAGCAGCATGTCGGTCATCGCGATGTGGAAGTCCGCGCTGCCCATGGTGTGGTACTGGTTGTCGAGCCCCATGATCGGCCCCGAGTTGTAGTCCTGCACGTGCAGCACGGTGAGGTCGTTGCGCAGCGCGTGTATCACCGGCAGGTACGACCCGGCGCGCGGGTCCTGCCCGCCCCACGGGCCCGATCCGTAGTACTGGTAGCCGAGCTGGACGAAGAACGTCTCCGGTGCCATGGTGAGCACGAAGCCCGCCCCGTACCGCTGCTTGAGAGTGCGGATCGCGGAGATCAGGTTGACGATCACCGGCGTGGTCGGGTTGCGGAAGTCGGTGTCCCCGGCGTCGAGGTAGAGCGAGTGCCCCTCGAAGTCGATGTCGAGCCCGTTGAGGCCGTACCGGTCGATGACGGCCGCCACCGACCGGACGAAGGTGTCCCGGGCGGCGGTCGTGGTGAGCTGGACCTGGCCGTTCTGCCCACCGATGGAGAGCAGCACCTTCTTGCCCTGCGCCTGCTTCGCGCGGATGGCCGCGACGAACTCGGCCTCGGTCTCGACGCCCGGGCACTCGCTGGGCGGGCAGAGCTGGAACCGGATGTCGCCCGAGGTGACGCTGGTCGGCTCGCCGAAGGCGAGGTTGACGATGTCCCAGTCGGCGGGCACGTCGGCCATCCGCAGGTAGCCCGAGCCGTTGGCGAAGCTGGCGTGCAGGTAGCCGATCAACGCGTGCCGGGGCAGGCCGTTGGGCGGGGGAGTGGTGGGCGGTGGCGTGGTGGGCGGCGGCGTGCTGGGCGGTGGCGTCGTCGGCGGGGCCGTGGTGGGCGGTGCGGTCGTGGGCGGGGCCGTGGTCGGCGGGGTGGTGGGCGTGCCGCCCGAGCAGGGCGCGCCGTTGAGCGTGCAGTTGGTGGGGGAACCGGAGCCGGTGACCAGGAAGCCGAACGACACCGAGGCGCCGGGGGCCACGGTGCCGTTCCAGGATCGGTTGGTGAAGGTGTGCCGCTGGCCGACGCTGCTCACCGTGGCGTCCCAGTAGGAGCCGAGCGTGGTGCCCGTGGGCAGGGTGAAGGCCACCTGCCAGCCGTTGACGGTGCTCGGGCCGCCGTTGGTGACGGTGTAGCGCCCCTCCCATCCGGTGCCCCAGTCGGCGGTCCTGACGAAGGTGGCGGTCGGGCCGGCGGCGTGCGCCGGCGCGGCGAGGGTCAACGTGGTGGCGGTGACGGTGGCCAGGGCCGCGACGGCGGCCAGCAGCAGGTTTCGGGCAGGGCGACGCATCCGGACCTCCCGGGTACGAGGGCCGTCGGATCGACGGATGCACAATTATTAGGATTGTTAACTGTAATTGTCCAGGCGTTCGGGCCGAACTTCCCACGACATCCTCGGCGCCGTCCGCGCCGGGTCGCGTGTCGGCGCCCGACCCTCGGCGCCCGCCTGCCGGCCCGCCCGTCTCTCCGCCCGCCCGCCTGCCGGCCGGCCCGTCCAGGGCCACCAGGGTCCGGGCAGGTGACCGGTCAGGAACGCGTGCGTCCCGGCGGTGTCCCAGGGCAGGTCCCCGGCGGAGAGGGTGGCCAGCCGGGGCACGGTCGGCAGGCCCAGCGCGTCGGCCCGCCCGACGAGGTCGGCTCAGGTCGCCGCGCGCGTACAAGCAGCTCCTCGCGGCTGCCGATGAGGTACGCGCCGCCGGGCAGCTTATCCGCCGCGAGGGCCCCGGCTCGCGCCAGTGTTCGGGTCCGCGCGTCCACCCTGGACCGTCGGCGTGCGGAAATGTCGTACCCGGCGGCGACCATCCATCCATGGCTGTCCCCGCTCTCACCCCGCACACCGACCAGCCGCGTTCGGTGCCGCTGCGCGAGGCGCGCACCCGGCTCACCCAGCTCGTCGCGCTGGCCGAGTTGACCGACACCGTCACCGTCGTCACCCGCGACGGCGATCCCCGCCCGGTGGCCGCGATCGTCCCGGCGGCCGCCGCCCGCAGCGCCGCCCAGGCGCGTGCCGACACCGATCGCCTCGCCGCCGTCACCGCCGGTTGGGCCCGGCGCCTCGACGAGGCGCACCGGCGCAGCAGCCACCGGCACGCCGCCGAGCTGCGCGCGGTCACCGCCGCCCTCGCCGAGGTCTGGGCCGAACTCGACCGCCGCGTCACCCCGGGCAGCGACTCCGGTCTCGCCCGGCTCCGCGCCGCCCACGCCGACCTGCTGGCCGCCGACCCCGCCGCCTGAGGCGCCCGGGCTCCGCGCCGCCCCGCACTCCGGGCGGCGCCGGGTCAGCGCGGCGTCGGGCCCGCGCGGCCCCGTGCCGGGCGCCGGTGCGCCGCCGTGAACCGTGCCCCGACGGCGCCGCAGGTGATGGTCGCGCGTGCCGCCGGCCTCGGGCCGAGGCGTCAGCCCGCGGGGTAGGCGTGGGTTTCCGCCGCCTTCACCGCGGCCCAGACCGGCTGGCCGGGTGCCAGCCGCAGCTGCGCGGCGGCGGCCGGCGTGACGTCCGCGGAGACCCCGATCGGTCCGTCGAGTCGCACCCGCAGGTTGTCGCCGTGCCGCTGCACGCCGGCGACCGTCGCCGGCCAGGTGTTGCGCGGGCTGCCCTCGGGGCGCGACGGGTGCAGGGCCACCGCCGAGGGCCGGAAGGCGACGAAGGCCTCCCCGTCGAGCCGGTCGGCCACGGTGAGGGTCAGCCCGTCGGCGACCCGGACCCGCTGCCCGTCGGCGTGGCCCCGGTGCAGGTTCAGCCCGACGAGCCGGGCCACGTAGTCGGTGCGGGGCCGCGCCGTGACGGTCGCGGCGTCCCCCTCCTGCACCACCCGACCCTCCTCGACGACCACGAGCCGGTCGGCCAGCACCAACGCGTCCAGCGGGTCGTGGGTGACCAGCAGGGTGGCCCCCGGGTGCGCGGTGAGGTGCCGGTGCAACTCCGCGCGGGTGTCCAGCCGGGTGCGCGCGTCGAGCGCGGCGAGCGGCTCGTCCAGCAGCAGCAGCGCGGGCTCGACGGCGAGCGCGCGGGCCAGCGCGACCCGCTGCGCCTGCCCGCCGGAGAGCTGCCGGGGCCGGCGGTGGGCGTGCTCGGCCAGGCCCACCCGGCTCAGCCAGTCGTGCGCGGTCGCCCGGGCGGTACGCCGGTCGGCGCCGTGCCGCCGGGGCCCGAATGCCACGTTCTCCGCCGCGCTCAGGTGCGGGAAGAGCAGGTAGTCCTGGAAGACCACGCCGATCGACCGGCGTTCGGTCGGCGTCCAGGCACGTCGCTGGGGGCGGTCCAGGTCGACGCCGCCGAGGGTGAGGTGCCCGGCGGTCAGCGGGAGCAGGCCGGCGAGCCCGCGCAGCGCGGTGGTCTTGCCCGCCCCGTTGGGGCCGAGCAGCGCGACCACCTCGCCGGCGGCGACCCGCAGCGCGACGTCGAGGCGGAACCCGCCCCGGTCCACCACGAGGTGCGCGTCGAGCAGGGGCGCGCTCACGGGCTGGTGATCCAGCGGTCGCGCAGCCCGGCGAGGATGGCCACGGAGACGGTGAGCAGGACGAGGCTGAGCACCACGGCGGCCTGCACGTCCGTCTCCAGCGCCAGGTAGACCGCCAGCGGCATGGTCTGCGTCCGGCCCGGATAGTTGCCGGCGAAGGTGATGGTGGCCCCGAACTCGCCGAGCGCCCGGGCCCAGCACAGCACCGCCCCGGCCGCCAGGCCGGGGGCCACCAGGGGCAGGGTGACCCGGACGAACGTCGTCCACCGCCCGGCGCCCAGGGTGGCCGCCGCCTCCTCGTAGCGGCGGTCGGCGCCGCGCAGCGCCCCCTCCACCGCGATCACCAGGAACGGCATCGCCACGAACGCCTCCGCCAGCACCACGCCGGCGGTGGTGAACGGCAGGGTGATCCCGAAGGTCGCGTCGAGCCAGCCGCCGAGCAGCCCGCGCCGGCCGAAGACCAGCAGCAGCGCCACCCCGCCGACGACGGGCGGCAGCACCAGCGGCACGGTGACGAGGGCGCGCACCAGGCGTCGGCCGGGGAACTCGACGCGGGCCAGCAGCCAGGCGAGCGGGACCCCGAGCAGCAGGCAGAGCAGCGTGGCCAGGGTGGCGGTCAGCAGGGAGAGCCGCAGCGCGGTGAGCACGCCCGGCGCGGCGAGCCGCTGCGGCAGGGTGGCCCACGGCGTACGGGCCAGCAGCCCGACCAGCGGCAGGACGAGGAGGACCAGGCCGAGCCCGGCCGGCAGCAGCAGCGCGAGGGGCACCCGGCCACCCCGCCGCCGGGCGCGTGCGCGGGTGCCTGTCACGGAACCTGGAACCCCGCCGCCGCGAGCACCCCGCGGCCCCGCTCGGAGCGGACGTACGCGACGAAGGCCCGCGCCCCGTCGGGGTTGGGCGCGTCGCGCAGCACGACGATCGGGTAGTCGTTGACGGCGCCGGCCGACCCGGGGAACTCCACGGCCGTCACCTCGGCCGCGGCGGCCAGCGCGTCCGTGCGGTAGACGAGGGCCGCGTCGACCTCGCCGAGGCGCACCTTGGCCAGCGCGCCCCGCACGTCCTGCTCCAGGGTGACCGGGGTGAGGGCGACCGAGGCGGCGTCGAGGGCCGTGCGGGCCGCCGCCCCGCACGGCACCTGCGGCGCGCAGAGCGCGACCTTGAGCCCCGGCCGGGCCAGGTCGGCCAGGCCGGCGACGCCCCGGGGGTTGCCCTTCGGCACGGCGACGACGAGCTGGTTGCGGGCGAAGAGCGCCGGGTCGCCGTCGGCGTTGCCGGCGCCGGTGACCGTGGCCATGTTCCGCGTGGCCGCCGAGGCGAACACGTCGGCCGGCGCGCCCTGGTTGATCTGGGCGGCCAGCGCCGCGCTGCCGGCGAAGCTCAGCACCACCGTGCTGCCAGGACGGGCCTCCTCGAAGTCCCGGCCGAGCCGGGTGAACGCCTCGGTGAGCGACGCCGCGGCGAACACGGTCACCGTGCCGCCGGCGCCCGGGCCTCCCGTCGCCCCGCCGCCGGACGCGCTCCGGCCGCAGCCGGCCGCTCCGGCGAGGGCCAGCACCACCGCCACCACCACCGTCGCCGTCACCCGACGCCGCCGCGGCCTCACGAGCCCTGCCTCCCCCGGGAGCCGCCGGGGGTGGCGCGCTCCACCACCACCGTGGTCGACTTGATCACCGCGACGGCCAGCGAACCGACCCGCAGGCCCAGCTCGTCGACCGCCTCCCGGCTCATCAGCGAGACGATCCGGAACGGCCCGGCCTGGATGTCCACCTGGGCCATCACGGTGTCCCGGACGACGTTGACCACGATGCCGCGCAGCCGGTTGCGGGCCGACGAGGCGTCCGACCGGTCGTCCGGGTCGGCGGCCTGCCCCCGCGCGAACGCGGCCAGGTCGACACCGTCGATGGCCCGGTGCCCGTGCTCGTCGCGGCCGGCGGCGAGCCGCCCGGCGTCGACCCACCGGCGTACGGTGTCGGCGCTGACCCCGAGCAGCTCGGCGGCCTCCCCGATGCGGAACGTCGTCACCGGGCCACCCTAGCGCCGCAGATGCCAGGGCAGAAGCCGGCCGGCCCTCGCGGTTGCCGTGGCGTGGCCCGCTCGGCCCTGGCGTACCCGCGACGGCACCGGGTGACACGAGCACCCGGACCTCCGCCTGCTGTCGCGGCGTCGCGCGATGGTCCACAATGAAGGGCTCGCACGGGGGACGGCGACCGGGAGGGCCAGTTGGGCCAGGACGACGAGACCAGCGGCGACCCGCCCGCGACCGCCGCGGCGGCGACCGCCCCCGCCCGCCGGCCGGGATCACGTCAGGTGCGCCTGGCGGCCCTGCTGTTCCTGCTGGTGGTGCTCGCGGCGGCGGCGGTCCGGGTGATCGTGGCCAGCGGCCCGCCCACCTGGGACGAGCTGCGCGAGCGGGCCGGGCTGACCAACCGGGACAGGCTGATCATCGGGGTCAAGGACGACCAGCCGGGCGTGGCGCAGAGGCTGGAGAACGGCGCGTTCGAGGGCTTCGACATCGACATCGCGTACATGATCGCGGAGGATCTGGGCTTCGACGCGCCGGAGGTGACGCTGCTGTCGATCGAGAGCGAGGACCGGGCCCGCCGGCAGGCGCGCGACGCCGACGGCAGCTTCGTCACCGTCGACCTCGTGATCGCCTCCTACAGCATCACCGAGCAGCGCCGGGACCAGGGCGTCGTCTTCTCCTTCCCCTATCTGGAGACCGAGCAGTCGGTGCTCACGCTCGCGTCGAACCCCCGGCAGGTCGCCAGCCTGCGCGACCTGGACCGGGCGAAGGTCTGCACGCTGGGCACGTCCACCTCGGAACAGCGGCTGCGCGAGGCGGGCGCCAGCCCGATCGGCCGCAACCGGATCAGCGAGTGCGTCCAGGCGCTCTACGACGGTGAGGTCGACGCGGTCACCACCGACGCGGCGATCCTGGCCGGCTTCGTGGGGCCGCGCCCGCCCGGGGAGTTGCCGCCGGCGACCAAGCTGCTGCGGCGCAAGGAGCTGCGGCACTGGGACATCGGCGCGGAGTCGGCGGAGAAGTGGGGCGTGAACACCGGTCCCGTCCCCGAGATGCGGGACCTGGTCAACCTCTCCCTCTACCAGTCCGCGAAGGGCCCCGACGGCGACCGCTGGAAGGCGGCGTTCGACCGCTACCTGGCCTCGGAGCAGCAGTACAGCAACCCGCAGCAGGTGGCGGTCGGCCGGCAGCCGGAGCCCGAGGAGAAGGTGGAGGTGCGGCAGTGGCCGTGGGAGAGATGGGCCCTGCCGTCTCCGAGCCGGCCGCGTTCGGGCGTCCCGACCGCCGCCCGGGGACCAAGCAGGCGCAACAGGCGCAGCAGTGGCTGCTGACGCTGCTGCCCGCGTTCCCGGTGCTGCTGCTGGTGCTGCGGCTCTGGCGGCTCAGCCGGCAGGACATGCCGACGATGCTGCTGCTGGTGCAGTACGTCAGCCCGCTCGGGCTGCTCAGCGCCCTGCTGATCGCGCTGGTCTGGGCGTTCCCGCTCGTGGTGCTGGTGCTGGCCGTCCTCGGCCGGCTGCTCCAGGTCAGCGCGCCTGAGCGGTTCGACCCGGAGCGCTCGCTGCTCGCCTACGGCACCGTGCGTACGCCCGGTTGGGTCCTGGTGGCGGCGATCGCGCTGGCGACGCTCACCTGGCAGCTGCGGTTCCTGCCGCTGCTGCTGATGCTCTCCCTCTGGCTGCTGGCGCTGCGGACCCGGCTGCGCCACCCGGAGCGGGCCCGCCGGCTGCTGGTCACCGGGTTGGTGCTGCCCGTCGTGGCGGCGGCGGCGATCCTCGCCTGGCTCGCGCCCGCGGTGCCGGCCGCGCTGCGGCAGGGCGAGGTGGCCACCGCCCTGCTGCTGGTCGTGCCGCCGCTGGGGGCCGTGGTGCTCACCGGTCCGGTGCCGCGCCCGGTGGCCCCGGTGCTGACCCGCACCCTGGCCTACACGGTGGCCGCCGTGCTGCCGCCGGTGATGGGGGTGGTCTTCCTGCGGGTGCCGCTGCTGCCCGCCGTCGCCGTGGAGGTCGGCCCGGAGGCGGGCCCGGTCCGGGAGGTGGTACGCGGCGAGGCGGTCACCGTCACCGACCGGATGACGATCGTGCTCGACGGGCGGGGCGAGGTGCGCTTCCTGCCCAACGACCGGGTACGCGGGCAGCTCCTCTGTCCCGACCCCGGGCGGGTCCCGGTCAGCCGGGTCGACGTGTACGGCTGGCACGTGGAGGAGACGGCGCTGGACTGGATGATCCCCCGGCAGCCGGTCGGCCGGCCGGACCCGCGCTGCCTCGGCCGGGTGCCGGCGCCCGGTCCCGCGCTTCCCGGCACGCCCGGTCCCGTCCTGCCCGGCACGCCCGGTCCCGCCGCCTCCCCGCCGTCCCCGGGCCCCCGCTGAAGGCTCACCCCGAACGCGTCGGACCGGGCGCGGGTCAGCCCCGCCGCGCGGTGCGGCCCTTGAGGTGGCGGCCCAGCTCCCGGGCGATCTCCCGCTCGGCGTCCCGCTCGGCGAGCGCCTGCCGCTTGTCGTACGACCTTCTGCCCTTGGCCAGAGCCAGCTCGACCTTCGCCCAGCCGCCCGAGAAGTACATCGACAGGGGCACCAGGGTCAGGCCGCCCTCGCGGGTGCGTTCCAGGATCCGGGCGATCTCCACCCGGCGCAGCAACAGCTTGCGGGTGCGCCGGGGGGCGTGGTTGGTCCAGCTGCCGAAGCCGTACTCGGCGATGTGCAGCCCGTACAGCATCAGCTCGCCGTCGCGCTCCTGGGCGAAGGCGTCGACCAGCGACGCCCGGCCCTCGCGCAGCGACTTGACCTCGGTGCCGGCGAGCACGATGCCCGCCTCGTAGGTCTTGAGGATCGTGTAGTCGTGCCGCGCCTTCTTGTTCGAGGCGATCAGTCTGCGCTCGGTCTGCCGGGCCGCATTCACCCGGTCGAGGATATCGGTGCCGCGGGCCGCCGGCCGGACGACCTCCAGCGGGCACGCCCAACCGCCGGAGGGCCCGCCGTCGGCGTCGCCGGGGCGGTCGAATCCGATGGCGCGGGCGGTGCGTCCGGAGGGAGACTCCGGGGATGGATCATCGTGCGTTGGTGGGGCTGAGCAAGCGGATGTCCCTGGCGTTGCGCCACCAGCCCGCCCAGTTCGGCCTCGCGCCCGACCGGGCCGGCTGGGTGCCCGTCGAGGAGCTGCTCGCCGCGCTGCGAATCGACCGTGCCGACCTGGACGCCGTGGTGGCCGGCAACGACAAGCAGCGCTTCGCGGTGCGTCGCGGCGGCGACGGCGACGAGCGGATCCGGGCCAACCAGGGCCACTCGATCCCGGTCGACCTGGAACTCACCCCCTGCCCGCCGCCGGCGCGGCTCTACCACGGCACCAGCTCCGCCGCCCTGGACTCGATCCGGGCCAGCGGGCTGCACCGGGGCGGCCGGCATCACGTCCACCTGTCGCCGGACGAGGCGACCGCCCGGCGGGTGGGTGCCCGCCGGGCGGGCGAGCCGGTGATCCTGACGGTCGACGCGGCGGCCATGGCGCGCGACGGGCACGCCTTCTACCGCAGCGAGAACGGCGTCTGGCTCACCGACGCCGTGCCCGCGCGCTACCTCACGGGCTGACCGGCCGGGCCCGGCCCGCGCGTGGCCGCCGCGTCGGCCGACCGGACGGGCTCAGCCCGCGTGCCGGGCGAGGAACTCGGCGAGCACCCGGGTGTGGGTGGAGAAGGCCAGCTCCGTCGGTTCGGTGAGCACCAGCCACTCGGTCGCCTCCTCGGTCGGCGCCGAGGGCGGCAGCGTCTCGGCCGGCCGCTCGGGCAGCTCGCCGAAGACCATCATGGTGCCGCCGGCCGGGGCGCCGTGCACCGCGAGGAGCCGGGCGTCCGCGGCGTCGGCGCGCAGGCCGGTCTCCTCCCACAGCTCCCGGGCCAGCGCCTCGCGCCAGTCCTCGCCGTACTCGATGAAGCCGCCAGGCAGGGCGAGCTGCCCGCGCGCCGGCTCGATGTCGCGGCGGACGACGACCACGCCGAGCCCGTCGGCCGTGCGGACCGGCAGCACGGCGACCGCGACGGGCAGGGGGTTGCGCCAGACCGTCTCGCCGCAGGCCGCACAGACCCGCGGCCAGCCCGTCCCCGCCGGGTAGGCGGCGCCGCAGAAGGAGCAGTGGGAGTACGCCGCAGCCGTCATGCCGAAGCACGTTACCCGGCGCCGCCGGGGCCGTCGCGACCCGCCGCCGCAAGCCGCGCGACGCCTCCCGCCCGGGTCGTGGCCAACCCGGTCCGGGGGCGTCCCGCGGCCCGCGCCGAGGGCGTCGCGCGGCCCGTGCGCGGACGGTCAGGGGCGGCCCACGCGGGAGGAGAGGTCAGGGGCGGCCCGCGCGCAGGGCGTCGCGGGCCGCCATCAGGGCGAAGCCGAGCAGGTTCTCGCCCCGCCAGGACGCCGGATCGCCGGCGCGTGGGTCGTCGGCGGCCAGCCCGATCCCCCAGACGGGGTCCACCGGACTGGCCTCCACGAGCACCCGGTCGCCGGTGGCCAGCAGGAACGCCCGCAGGTCGTCGTGCTGGCCGAACTTGGCGACGCTGCCGGCCACCACGATGTCGTAGCGGCGGGCCTGCCAGGTCGCCTCGTCGAAGCCGCGCACCTGCCGGCCGAGGGACTTGGCCCGGTGGGGATGCCCGGCCGCCAGGATCCGCCCGGCGACCTCCGGGTCGCCGAACAACATGGCCTTGTGCCACATCATCCAGTGCTCGGCGGTGGCGTACGTCCGCCCACCGTCGCCGAACGGGGCCGGCCACCACTGGCTCAGGCAGCCGGGCCCCACGCCCCCGTCGCGCCCCGGCCGGTGGCCCCAGAAATACAGACAGCGGAGCTTCTCGCCCGCGCGTACGGCGGCGGTCAGCTCGGCGACGGATCGCGGTGCCATGGCGGCGATTCTGCCCGAGGGCACCGACGGGCCGCCGCGGGTTTTCCGGCCCGGCGCCCGGCGTGCGGGGCGCTCAGTCCGGCTCCGGCGCGCCGGTGTAGAAGGCGGTGGTGCGCCGTACGGCCGCCCGGGCGGCGGCGGCGTCGGTGCCGTCGGCGACACTCGCCTCGCCCCACCGCTCGCTGCTCGCCGTCACGAACTGCCGGCCCTCCTCCGAGACCGACCAGGACTCGCTCTCCTGCGGGGTGACCCCGCTGCCGTCGGCGGCGAGGTGCGAGGCCAGGCCGAGCAGCGCCAGGTCCCAGCCGACCCCGAGCGCACCCGGACCGAACTGGTCCCAGCGTGCCTGGTCGACGTGCGCGACGTGCTCCAGTTCGAAGCGGGTCCGGCCGTCCCCGACGGGCGTCAGCCGCACCTCGATCCAGCTCACCTCGTCGCCGAACTCCCAGGTGGCGGCGAAGCTCTTCGGCGGGTCGCAGCGCTCGACGGTGCCGCCGGCGTTCCCCTCCAACTGGTAGCGGCCGTGCAGCCGCAGGTCGCCGGAGACCGGCATGAACCACCGGGGGATCCGCTCCGCGTTGGTGCACGCGTCCCAGAGGTCGTCGAGCGGGGCGTCGTACGTCTGACTCATGGTCATCACGCGGGCCTCGCCGGCCTCCAGCACCCGCCGGCCGAGCTGGCGCCGCACGGCGCTTATCTGTCCGGTCGCTTCGATCATGGGTCTCCTGCCTCATCTGTCGTGTCGTCGGTGCCGGCCGGCCGCTCCCGCAGCCGCCGTTCGCGCCTGCCCCGGGCCAGCTCGGTCGCGAGTGCGTGCAGGGGCGGTGTCCAGAACCGGCGGAAGTGGTCCAGCCACCGGTCGACCTCCCGCAGCGGGCCGGGGTCCACCGCGTAGAGCCGCCGCGTCCCCTCCGCCCGAACGGTGGCGAAGCCGTTGTCCCGCAGCACTTTGAGGTGCTGGGAGACGGCCGGCTGGGAGATCCCGAACTCCCGCCGGATCACGTCGCACAGCCCGCCGGCGGTCATCTCGCCGTCGGTGAGCAGTTCGAGGATGCGCCGTCGCACCGGGTCGCCGAGCACATCGAAGGCGTGCACCGGACCTTTATATCAGGAGTAACTTATTTAAGCAAAGACTGATGGCGGGCGCGCCGGCATCGGTCGGGGATACGACTCTTCCCGGTCTCGGTGCGAAGATCGCGCGACGTTACCCTGGCATCGACGCACTTATACTTTCCGTACGGTCGGTCGGGGACCCGTGAGCGGAGGCGGGCGTGCCACTCTTCTTCCTGAGCTACGCCCATGAGGACAACCGCAACGGCCAGGTGCAGGAGTTCTTCGGCGACCTCAGCGAGGCGGTGGCCCGGCTGGCCGGCGTGGGGTGGGACGAGGCGGGATTCATCGACGGGCAGTTGCAGCTCGGCGCGACCTGGTCGCACGAGCTGGCCGACGCGCTCGCGGGCAGCTCCTGCCTGGTGGCGCTGACCTCCCCCCGATACGTGGTCAGCGACTACTGCGGACGCGAGTTCCGGGTCTTCGTCGACCGGGTCGACGAGCACGAGCGGCAGTTCCGCCGCCGGCCCCCCGCGGTGCTGCCGATCCGCTGGATCCCCTGCGACCGGCTGCCCGAGGTGATGACCGGCTTCCAGCACAAGAACTTCCCGGCCGGCGCCGTGTACGCCCAGGACGGTCTGCTCACCCTCAAGCAGCGCCGCCGGCACCACGACGACTACCAGGACTTCGTCGACGCGCTGGCCAAGCACATCGTGCAGACCGACCGCGACCACCGGCTGGCCCGCCCCGCCCAGCGCCCGGTGCTCGCCAAGGTCACCAGCGCCTTCGAGACGCCGCGCCGGGTGCCGCCGGCCGGTTCGGCTCCCGGCCGGGTGCCCCGCCCGACCAGCGCCCGGCACGTCTGGTTCGTCCTGGCCGCCGGCAGCTCGGCGGAGCTCGCCGGCACCCGGCCGGGGGCGGAGGAGCGCTACGGCGCGCTGGCCCGGGACTGGCGGCCGTACCGCCCCGAGCTGGAGGCGCCGATCGGCAGCTACGCCGGGGCGGTCGCCACCACCAAGAGCTACGGCTGGACGGTGGAGGACGCCGTCGACCTCGCCGAGGTGCGCGAGTGGGCCCGGGCGCACAACCAGATCGTCGTGCTCGTGGTGGACGTCTGGTCGGCCGGACTGCCGCGCTACGAGCTGACCCTGGTCGGCTACGACCGCGATCCCGACACCACCACCCCGGTGCTGGTGCCCTGGACGGCGGCCGACGAGGCGGCGGCCGACGGCGACCAGCGGATGTGGGAGACGCTGGCGCGCGTGCTCTCGCACCACGTGGTGCGCAACGACCCGGCGACCTGGCGACCGGAGATCGCCACCGCCGGCCGCTTCCACACCGAGCTCGAGGACGCGCTGGTCGTGGCCCAGAGCCGGATCTACCGTACGGGCACGGTCTACCAGGAGCCGCCGTCGGACGGCCCGGTGCACCGCCCGATCCTCGAAGGTCCCTGATGGAGGCGGGCAGCCCATGGCGATGAACGACGTGGCACGAGGGCAGATCGTCACCTTCTACTCGTACAAGGGCGGCACGGGCCGCACGATGGCGCTGGCCAACGTCGCCTGGATCCTCGCCAGCCAGGGGCTCCAGGTGCTGGTGGTGGACTGGGACCTGGAATCGCCCGGCCTGCACCGCTACTTCCACCCGTTCCTGCGCGACTCCGAGCTGCGCGCCACCCCCGGGGTTATCGAGATGATCTGGGATTACTCGATGGCCACCATGCAGCGCAACCCCGCCGACGACCCGCAGGAGCTGCTCGCCGGGCACGCCAAGATCCAGCGCCGGGCCGTCTCGCTGAACTGGGAGTTCCCGCACGGCGGCGTCATCGACTTCGTGGCGGCGGGCCAGCAGGATTCGGCGTACTCGCGGCTGGTGAGCACCTTCGACTGGTCGAACTTCTACGAGCGCCAGGGCGGGGCCGCCTTCTTCGACGCGGTCCGCGCCCAGATGCGCGCCGAGTACGACATCGTGCTGGTGGACAGCCGGACCGGCCTCAGCGACGTGGCCGGCATCTGCACCGTGCAGCTGCCCGACACCGTCGTCAACTGCTTCACCATGTCGACGCAGAGCATCCGGGGCGCGGCGGCCGTGGCCCGCTCGATCCGGGCCCAGCGCCCGGACGACCCGCCGCTGATGGTGCCGGTGCCGACCCGGGTGGAGGACGCCGAGCTGCGCAAGCTGGAGACCGGCCGGGACCTCGTCCGGGCGGAGTTCGCGTCGTTCCTCGACCACCTCTCCGACGCCGCGCGGGCCCGCTACTGGAACACCATCGAGGTGCCGTACCGCACGTTCTACGCCTACGAGGAGATCCTCGCCGCGTTCGGCGACCGGCCGGAGCAGTCGGGCACCCTGCTGGCGGCGTACGAGCAGCTCGCCTCGGTGGTGACCGGCGGCCGGGTCACCCGACTGGAGCCGATGCCGGAGGAGGAGCGACGGCGCTCACTGGCCGCGTTCGAGCGCTCCCGGCTCACCGCGGAGCAGACCGTGCTGGTCGGCTACGCCTCGATGGACCGGCTCTGGGCGGAGTGGATCAGCGACCAGCTCGAGGAGGCCGGCCTGCGGGTGGACCGGCGCGCCGTCGACGTGCCGGTCCGCGCGGGCGGTCGGACGGAGTTCGACCGGGCGCTCGCCGCCGCGAGCCGGGTGCTGGTGGTGCTCACCCGGCACTTCGCGGCGACCCCGCTGGCCGGGGAGACCTGGAAGGTCGCCGCCAGCCGCGACCAGATCGCCGGCACCGGCGTCCTGGTGCCGCTGCGCGTCGACGAGTCCCGGCTCGCCCTGCCCTACACCGACCGGCCGCCGGTCGACCTCAGCGACGCCGACGCCGGCACCGCCCGCACCCTGCTGCTGGAGGAGGTCGGCGCGCCCCCGCACGCCGTCACGGGGCGGGTGGTCGGCCGGTTCCCCGGGGCGTTCCCCGGGGTGTGGAACGTACGCCAGCACGGCACCACCTTCGTCGGCCGGGCGGCGCACCTGGAGGCGCTGCGCGACCGGCTGACCGCCTCGCCCGCCTCCGGCGTGCAGGTGGTCCACGGCCTGGGCGGGGTCGGCAAGACGCAGCTCGCGGCCGAGTACGCGCTGCGCTTCGCCCGCGACTACGACGTGGTCTGGTGGATCCCCGCCGACAGCGAGGAGCGCATCCGCGGCGGGCTGGCCGACCTCGCCGAGGCGATGGGCCTCGGCGCCGGCGGCGGCGGCGAGGCGGTCCGGCGGGTGCTCGACGCGCTGCGCCGGGGCGGCCCCGGCCGGCGCTGGCTGGTCATCCTCGACAACGCCGACGAGCCGTCGCGGGCCACCCGGGCGCTGATCCCGCAGGGCCCCGGGCACGTCCTGCTCACCACCCGCGACCGGTCCTGGAGCGAGTACGCCACCGCCACGGAGCTGACCGTCTTCGACCGGACGGAGAGCGTCCAGCTGCTGCGCGACCGGGTCCGCGGGCTCAGCGAGGACGAGGCGACCCAGGTCGCGGAGAAACTCGGCGACCTGCCGTTGGCGGTCGAGCAGGGCGCGGCCTACCTGCGGGCCACGGCCCTGCCGGTGGCGCAGTACCTGACGTCGCTGGACACCCCCGGCCTGCTGCGCATCCTGGAGGGACGGCAGTCGGCCGGCTACTCCAAGGCGCTTGCCGCGACCTGGCTGGTGACCCTCCGCCAGCTGCGGCAGGAGAAGCCCGCCGCCGCGCGCCTGCTGGAGCTCTGCTCGTACTACGCCCCCGAGCCGATCCCGGTCGCGATGCTCACCGGCGAGCGGTTCGCCGCCTTCATGGCACCGTTCGACCCCACCCTCACCGACCCGATCCTGCAGGGCCTGGTCACCGCCGAGCTGGGCCGCTACGGCCTGGCCCAGGTGGACGCGGAGAACAACACCGTACGCATCCACCGGCTGGTGCAGCTGGTCATCAAGGACCAGCTCGACGACCCCGCCGAGACCCGCCGCCAGGCCCAGCTGCTGCTCGCCGCCGCCAGCCCCCGCGACCCCGACAAGCCGGCCAACTGGCCGCGCTACGCCGAGCTGTGGCCGCACGTACGCCCGTCGGCGCTGCACGAGTCGACGGCCGACGAGGCCCGCCAGCTCGTCGCCGACACCGTGCGCTACCTCTACCGCCGTGGCGACTACGAGAGCAGCCGCTCCCTGGCCGAGGACGCGCTGGAGCGCTGGGGCGACACCGACGACGACGACCCGACCAAGCTGCGGATGAGGTTCCACCTGGCCAACGTGCTGCGCGCGCAGAGCCTCTTCGACCGGGCCTTCGACATCGACCAGGACGTCTACGAGCGGCAGCGCCGGATCTTCGGCGAGCAGCACCTCTACACCCTGATGACGGCCCGCAGCCTCGGCGCCGACCTGCGCGCCCAGGGGCGCTACCACGACGCCGAGCAGCGCGACCGGCGCACCCTGGAGCTGAGCGTGCGCAGCTTCGGCGAGGACAGCGGCCGTACCCTCACCGCCGAGAACAACCTCGCCGTCTCGCTGCGCCTGGTCGGCCAGTTCCGCGAGGCCGCCCAGCTCGACCAGCACATCTACGAGCGGCGCCGGGAACGCTTCGGCGAGGAGGACCCGTCCACCCTCGCCTCGGCCAGCAACTACGGCCGGGGGCTGCGCGACACCGGGGAGCTGTGGCGTTCGCACAGCGTCCTGCAACGCACCTCCGCCACCCAGCAGAAGGTGATCGGCCCCGACCACCCGGAGACCCTGCGTACGGCCAAGGAGCTGGCGCTGACCCTGCGCCAGCTCGGCCGCTTCGCCGACGCCCACCGGGTGCTGGAACGGACGGTCGTGCGCTACCAGCGCACCCTCGGCGGCGACCACGCCGACACCCTCTCCTGCGAGATGGCGCTGGCCACCACCTGGTCGGCGGTGGGCGACAACCCGACCGCGCTGCGGATGGCGCGGCGGCTGCGCGACGGCTACACGGAGGTGCTCGGCGCCGACCACGCCATCACCCTGGCCTGCCTCAACAACCTCGGCGTGTTCCTGCGCAAGGCCGGTGAGCACCCGCAGTCCCGGGACCTCGCCCAGCGGGTCCGCGACCAGCTGCTGGCCAGCCTCGGCGAGCGGCACCCGCACACCCTGCTCGCCACCCTCAACCTCGCCAACGACCTGTTCGCCCTCGGCGAGCGGGACGCCGCCCTGCTGCTGGACACCACCGCGTACGTCGAGCTGACCCGCGCCCTCGGCGCCGAGCACCCGGACACGGTCTCGGCGTCGGTGAACCTGGCGGTGAGTCGGCTGGTCACCGAGAACGAGGCCGACGCCGGCCGCGCCCTCTACGACGACGCGTTCGGTCAGCTGGTGCAGCTCTTCGGCGGGGACAACCCCCGGGTGGTGCAGGCCCGCCAGCGCGACCGGTTCAACGGCTACATCGAGCCCGCCCTGCTCTGAGCCCGGCGCCGCCGGATACTCGGGTGCGGGCGGCGCGGCCCGCCCCTAGGCTCCCGTTCCACGGGCTGGCCGGAGGTCTGCCGGCAGCCGTCGGTCGGTGGAGCGGAGACGAGCGACGCGATGACGTGCCAACTGTTCGCGATCAACTTCGAGGCGGGCCGGCCCGCGGGTCTCGCCCGATTCTGGTCCGGGCTCCTGGGCCGGGAGTCGACCGACGATCCCGCCGGCGGCGTGGCGCTCCTGCCCGCCGGCGACACCGGGTTCCGCATCGGCTTCCTGCCGACCCGGCAGCCCAAGCTCGGACAGAACCGGATGCACTTCGACCTGACGAGCACCTCCCCGCAGGACCAGCGGCAGACGGTGGCCCGGGCCTTGGAACTCGGCGGACGCCACACCGACGTCGGGCAACGCCCGGAGGAGGGGCACGTGGTGCTCGCCGACCCGGAGGGCAACGAGTTCTGCGTCATCGAGCCGGGCAACGACTTCCTCGCCGGCTGCGGGCTCGTCGGAGCGCTGGCCTGCGACGGCTCGCGGGAGGTCGGCTACTTCTGGAGCGCGGCGCTTGGATGGCCACTGGTGTGGGACCAGGACCAGGAGACCGCGATCCAGTCACCGCACGGCGGTACGAAGATCACCTGGGGTGGGCCACCGCTGATGCCGTGGACGGGCCGGCAGCGACTGCACTTCGATGTCGCCCCGCCCCGCGACGGCGACCAGCGGGCGGAGGTCGACCGCCTGCTCTCCCTCGGGGCGACCCGGATCGACGCCGGCCGGGGCGACGCCGACCGGGTGGTGATGGCCGACCCCGACGGCAACGAGTTCCGCGTGCTGACGCCCCGCTAGCGCACCCGGCCGGGCCCCGGCTCCCGCCGGAGGCCGGCGGGCGCTCCCTCGGGCGCCCTCGACTCGGGCCTAGCCGGGGCCGTCCGCCAGCCAGGCCGCCACCGCCACCGGGTCGGCGCCGGGCAGCCGGTGGCACACCGCCCGGATGAGGTCCGGGCGGGTGGTCAGCACCCGGGCGGCGGCGGTACGCCCCAGCCGCCCGGCGGCCAGCGCGACCCCGACCAGGGCGTCGGTGTCCCCGGGGTCCTCGGCGAGCCGGCGGCGGTACCCGGCCAGGGCGCCCCGCGCGTCCCCCGCGGCGTACGCGCGGTCGGCGTCGTCGGGGCGCGGTGCCGCGTCCCCCGCCCGCCGCGGACCCCGTTCGCCGGGGTCGCCGCCCCGGGCGTCGGCCGCCGGCCGGGCTCCCGGGCCGACGCGCCGCCCGTCGGCCGCCCCCAGCAGCCGGAGTCGCACCGCCGCCTCCGGCCCGCTGTCACCGCTCGGCGCCGGCCGGGCCGGGCCGTACCCGCCGCCGCCGTCGCCGCCGTCGCGGCCCTCGCC
>NZ_JBAKHV010000043.1:0-56522 GCF_036906775.1 Micromonospora sp. CPCC 205561
CCCTGCCTCGGTCGTACGCAGGGTGTAACGCCCCCACCCCCGCCACGATTCCGCCCCCACCATGCCCCCGACCACACCCACAGACCGGACAAACCACACGACCGGACCCGATCACCCCAGCCGACCCGACGCCCGCACCGGACAGCCGCCACGAAACCGGACGCGCAGCCGGCCCTCGCAGCGCGACGCGGGCAGGGCCCGCCGGACAGAAGGGCTGGCGCCCGTCGGAGGTGTCCGACGGGCGCCAGGCCCTTTCGCGGTACCGGGCCCTGCCCGGTTGGTGCGTCCGACGTCAGCGCGCGGCGCCCATGCCGAAGCGGTGCCGCTTGCGCCACACCAGGGACAGGAGCAGGAGCACCGCGCCGGCGCCGACGAGGCCGCCGCCGAACTTCATCGGGGTGCTCAGGCTGTCGCCCGTGACGGGCAGCGGCGGCTGGTGCTTCTTGAGTACGGTCAGCGTCGCGGTCGCCACCTTGCCCGAGGTCTGACCGACGGCCCGGAAGGTGTACCTGCCCGGGGCGCGCGGCGTGTAGGTGGTGCGGAAGTTGCCGGCAGCGTCGGCGGTGACCACCAGGGTGCTGGGGCTCGGCTGGGGCGCCCGCTGCAACGAGACCGGCGCCATCGCGACCAGGTCGCCGTTGCTGCGACGCGCCCGGTCGGCACCCGGTACGGCGGCGGCGAGCGGCGACGTGGTGACGGTGATGATCACCGTCTCACCCGGCGCCCAGCCGCTACCGATCAGGGTGGCCGTCTCGCCGACCAGGACGGTCGGCGGGCTGACCGCGAGCGTCGCCGGGCCCGGCGGATAGACCGGTGGCTGTGGGCTGCCGGGCGCCGGCTGCGGCTGGGCCGCCCCCGCTGCGGTCGGCGCGGCCAGCACGGCCAGCCCGACCGTGAGCGCCATGATGATGCGGGATAGCCGCATGATTGGTTCCCTCCTACTGATCACAGCTTGGTGCGGAAACAACTTGGGTGGTCCATGGGGTGGCGGTGGGGGTCAGCCACAGTTCGGCGGTGCCGGCCCTGGTGGCCGCCGTGAGCACGGTGACCTCCAACGTGCGCGAGCCCCCGGGACGGACCTCGACGTTTGCCGTGGCCACCTGGCGGCGCCGTTCGGTGCCGCTGCCCACCGCCGTCTCGACGTCGTCGAGCCGGGCGGCGAGCACGGCCCCGCCGGCGGGGCTGTGCACCGACACCAACGTGCGCACGGTGTAGGGGTCGCCGGCCAGACCGAGGCCGAGGACCGACTCGCTGAGACCCGACTTCGGCGCCGACGAGCGCAGGGTGATCCGGAGCCGGAGTTCCCGGCGACCGTCGGGCCGGCAGCCGCCGACCGCGAGGGTCGCCGACGGCCGCAGGTAGTAGCCGAGTTTCGCGCCGCTGCCGTCGTTGAGGAACACGCCGACCGTCGGCACGGTGTCCCGCTCCGGAAGCACACCGGCCATCCGGCTGTCGCCGATCGTCCGTTGTTCCTCAGGTCGGGCACTCCAGAACAATATCCGGCGTTCAGTGACAGCACGGTCAAATGCGGACAATAAAGCCTTCGGATCTACATTTTTCGTGACCAACGCCTCGAACACCGCGGCGGCGGAGGCCGCGAAGAAGGCGTCCTGCTTCTCGTTGTCCATCTGCTGGTAGCTGTCGCTGAGCACCGTCCGCACGACGTTCTCGGCCGCCAGTGGGACGCCGCCGGGCACCATCACCGGACCGGTGGCCTTGAGCAGGTACGACAGCACCACCGGGTCGACGGCCAGCACGCCGTCCACCGTGGTCTCCGTACGCCGCCGGAACATCTCCCGGTAGAGGGCGGCGGCGGTCGGGAAGTGCGGGGTGAGGTTGACGTTGGCCGGGTAGATCCCGGGCAGGTCCGCCCAGAGGCGGCGCACCTCCGCGGGCACCTTCAGCGGCGGCTGGAACCGGCCGAGCGCGCCGCTGGTGCCCTGGCGCCCCATCCGGACCCGCCCGGCGTCCGCGTGGATCACGGCGTACGCGCCGATCATCCCGCCGGTGGCGCGCAGCTCGGCGGGATTCTGCGAGACCACGAGGTAGGTGCGGGGGCCGTCTGCGCCGAGCAGCGTCGGCAGCAGTCGGCTCGCCTGGTCCGCGGCGGCGGTCATGCCGGACAGCCGGTCGATCTCGCCCCGCAGGTCGACGAGCGCCTGCCGGACCTGGTCGACCAGGCCGTCGGTGGGCACCGTCGCGAGGCTGTCCCGGGTGCCCTGCACCGTGGCGTTGACGGTGGCCAGCTCGGACGAGAGCATCCGCAGCCGGTTCACGTCGAGCCGCCCGCCCGTGGGCACCAGGCCGGTCAGGTCCGCGCGCAGCAGCAGCGGGAACGCCCGCCGGGCCAGGTCGTCGATCGCGACCGAGATCTGCCGTACGGCCGCCAGGTTGTCCCCCGCGTACGGGGTGTGCCGCCCGACCCACCAGCCCGGGTCGTCGGTCGCCGCCCGGGCGCTGGCGGACTGCTCCTGGAGGGCGGCGAGGGTGCGCTGCGCCCTGGCGTCGTCGCCGCCGAGCACCTGGGCGCTGAGCTCCCGGGCCAGGCCGGCCGCGTTGAGCAGGTGGGCGCGGGCCTGCCAGCCGCGGAAGCCCACCCAGCCGCCGGTGAGCAGCAGCAGCGAGCCCACCACGAGGCTGGCCAGCAGGATGCGGCGCACCCGCCGCCGGCGGGAACGACCGCGCCGTCGACGCGGTCTCGCGCTCTCCGTCACACCACACGCCCTTCCTGGAACGGCCGGCAGATCCCGCTCCGCACCGTCCCTGAACCGCTAACGATCGTTTCGACCCGTAGATGACGGTGTCGACCGGTACGCGAGCACCGCTCGCGGCTCACCGGGCTCCGCCCCGCCCGGCCGCCGCCTCGCGCAGCAGCCGTTCGATCCGGTCCACGCCGGCCGGCATGGACATCTCCCGCAGGTACGCCTCCCGGCCGCGCCGGCCCATCTCGGCCCGGGCGGGCGGCGGGATGGTGGCGGCCAGCCAGAACCGGTCGGCCAGGCTCGCCCAGTCCTCCGGCGGGCAGGAGAGCCCCGCCCGGGCCCGCTCGACCAGGTCGGCGGTGTCGCCACCGGCCGAGGCGACCACGGGCGCGGCGCAGGAGAACGCCGCCTGGAGCTTCGCCGGTAGGGTGCTGCGCAGCTCGGGCAGGTTGCGCAGCATGACCAGCTGGTAGTCGGCGGCGGCGTACAGGTCCGGCATGTCGAGCGGGGAACGCCGCTCCACGAAGCGCACGTTCCCGGCGCGCAGGTCGGCGGCGAGCCCCCGCACCCGCCGCTCGTCCGCGCCCGATCCCACCAGGACGAGGTCCACCGAGGAGTCCAGCGCCGCCGCCGCGCGCACCGCGGTCTCCAGGCCCTGCCGGGCGCCGATGGTCCCGGCGTGCATCACCACGCAGCGCCCGTCGCGGCGCACCAGTCCCCGGGCCGCGCGACTGGGACGGGCGGGATGGAAGATCCGCTCGTCGGTCCAGTTGAGCACCACCCGCACCCGGGCCGGGTCAGCGCCGGCGGCCACGACCCGGTCGCGCAGCGACGGCGCGGCGACCGCGATCCCGTCGGCCGCCCGGTAGGCACGCGCCATGGCCCGGGCGATCCGCCCGGCCCACCGCCCGTTCTCGGTGCCGACCGGCTCGTCCTCCGCCCAGACGTCCTGCACGTGCAGGACGGTCGGCACCCGGCCCAGCAGCCGCAGCAGGCCCGCCGCGGCGAAGGCGTTCGCCGGCGGCAGGTGGACGTAGAGAGCGTCGACGCCCGCCAGGAACGACCGGCCGGTCAGCGTCACGCTGCCGGCGAACGACAGGTGCCCGGCCATCCTGCCGCGCAGCGACCCGTCGCCCGCCGAGTAGCGCGGCACCCGCCGGACCGTCAGCCGCTCGCTGCGGGTCTCGTGCCGCCACCGCTGCCGCCAGCCCGGATAGACGTGGCCGCCGGGATAGTCGGGGAAGCCGGTCAGCACCTTCACCTCGTGCCCCCGCAGGGCGAGTTCCTCGGCGAGGCTGCCCGGGATGAACGCGGGCTCGGGCGGGAAGTGGTACGACAGGATCCCGATCCTCATCGGTCCGCCCTCGCGGGACGGCTCGGCGCGGCAGCGTGCCGTGGACGCGTCCGACCCGCGTACGATGCCGTCATCCCCTCCGCCGGCCGGCACCGACGGCCGGCAGCCGTCGCGGCGGCACCGTCCGCGATCGCACCGACGAGAGGGGTCCGCATGGTCGACCGGGTGCTGTTCGTCTGCCACGCCAATCTGTGTCGCTCGCCGATGGCGGAGTACGTCGCCCGCCGCCTGCTGGCCGGGCGCCCGGTGACGGTCGCCAGCGCCGGCACGGACGCCGTCGACGACCTGCCCATGCACCCGTACGCGGCGGAGCTGGCGGTGCAGGCCGGCGGCGACCCCACCCGGTTCCGCAGCCGCAGGCTGCGCCGGGAGCACCTGGACGGGGCCACCCTGGTGCTCGCCGCGACGCGCCGCCAGCGCTCGGTCTGCACCGCGCTGGCGCCCGGCGCGCTGCACCGCACGTTCACCCTCCGCCAGTTCGGCCGCCTGGCGGCGGCCGCCGAGCCGACGGACGAACCGCCCGGCGGCCCGCTGCGGGCCGCGGTCGAGGCGGCGGCCCGCGCCCGGGGGCGGCTGCAACCCGCCGCCCCCGACGCGGACGACCTGCTGGACCCGATCGGCGGCACCGCCGCCGACTTCCGACGCTGCGCGGAGGAGATCGAACGGTCGATGCGATCCCTCGTGACGCTCATCGGGACAGCCGGGTGAGTTCCTGCGTACGGTCGCCGACGACGCCCTCGGTCCGCTCGGCGTGCCGGGCGGCCGGGGCCGCGTCGGCCGGCACGTCCGGGGTCGCCGCCGCGGCGACCACCCGGTAGGCCTCGTACTGGTACGCCTCCGCCTTGGCCACCTTCGCCATGTTCAGCACGCAGCCCAGCAGCCGGACGGAGACCGAGTGCAGGGCGCGGGCGGCCTGGGCCACCTGGGTCCGCGAGGTGCGCCCCTGCTGGGAGACGAGGAGCGCGCCGTCGGCCTGCACGGCCACCACCACGCCGTCGGTGACGGCCAGCAGCGGGGCGGTGTCGATGATGACGATGTCGGCCGACTCCCGCAGGGCGAGCAGGAGGTCCGCCATCGCCTTGGAGCCGAGCAGTTCGCTCGGGTTGGGCGGCGCCGAGCCGCTCGGGAGCACCAGCAGGGACTTGTCGCCCCAGCGCTGCACCACGTCGCCGACCTGGACGTCGCCGACCAGCACGTCGGTGAGCCCGATGCCGGCGTCCAGTCCCAGGTACTCGTCGACCTTCGGGCGGCGCAGGTCGGCGTCGACCAGCAGCACCCGCCAGCCCGCCTCCGCCAGGGCGATGGCCAGGTTGCAGGAGAGCGTGGTCTTCCCCTCGCCCTGCAGTGCGCTGGTGACGGCGATGACCCGGGCGGGTTCGTGGACGTCGACGAAGCGCAGGTTCGTCCGCAGCTTGCGTACGGCCTCGGCGCGGGCGGAGTTCGCCGCCTCGCCGACGATCAGCGGTGCCGCCTTCGCCGTGCTCTCGAAGGGGATCTCGCCGAGCAGCGGGCTGCCGGTGGTGCGCTGGAGGGCGGCGGCGTCCCGCAGCCGGACGTCGGCCAGCCCGCGCAGGATCGCCAGCCCCACGCCGGCGAGCAGGCCCAGCAGCGTACCGATGGCGAAGTTGCGCACCGGCTGCGGCGACACGGGGGTCGGGCTGACGCGGGGCCCGCTGACCACCTCGATCCTGATCGGGCCGGCCTTGCCGTCCTGGGTCGTCTCCACCCTCTGCACCAGCTCCACGAACTTCGCCGAGAGCAGTTCGGTGACCTTCAGGGCCCGGTTCTGGTCCGTGTCGGTCACCGAGGCGCGCAGCAGCACCGTGCCGGTCTCCGTGGAGGTGCTCACGAGGCGTTGCACCTGCTCCGCGGTGAGCCCGATCGGATTCTCGGCGACGACGCTCTGGGCGAGGCGGTCGCTGGTCAGCAGTTCGGCGTAGGACTTCACGCGCTGCTGGAGGAAGAGGCCGCCCTGGTAGGCGTCCGTGACGCCCTGACTGGGTGTGGTGACGAAGAAGGTCACCGAGGCGACGTAGCGGGGCTGGGCCCGGACGGTGACCAGGGCGGTGGCGCCGAGGGCGACCATGACGGTGAGCAGCACGATCCACCAGTGCCGACGTACGAGGCGGAGTTGGCGGTACAGGTCCATCAGGCGCGCCTCCGTACCAAACCGGTAACGCCAAAGAACTTCACGAAAACTCCCAAGGTCGACTTAATCTCGTGAAACCATTAAAGGCGACTCATGCGCCTTATGTCCTGAGTTATGCAGTTTCGCCCCTTGACATCTACGGCCGGGTCACCACGGGACAAACGGGCGGAACGCGGCCCGGGTGGCGGGAGAAACGCGACCGGCCGTGCCGTCGCCCACGATCGGCGTCCGGATTCGCCGATGCGGGCGGCGCTGGATAGGGTCGTGGCGGTGTGCCGGGAAGCCTGGTCGGCGTCGACCCCTTGCTGCCCGAAACCCGAGGTGGACCCCGCGCATGACTGACCGCACCCCGCACACCGACCGTCGCCCGAGCCGGCGGCTCTTCTCCCGTACGTCCTGGCCGGAGGCCCGCTTCCTGGCCGACGTGCTGCGCACCGAAACCGTCGGCGGCGGCCTCCTGCTGCTCGGCGCGGTGATCGCGCTGATCTGGGCCAACTCGCCCTGGGAGTCCTCCTACGCGAGCCTGGGCGCCTGGGTGCCGTGGTCGGGCGGGGCGGCCCTGCACCTCGACCTGAGCCTGGCCGCCTGGGCCGCCGACGGCCTGCTGGCGATCTTCTTCTTCGTGGTCGGGCTCGAACTCAAGCGCGAGTTCGTCGCCGGCGAACTGCGCGACCCGCGCCGGGCGGCGCTGCCCGTGGTCGCGGCGGTCGGCGGCATGGCGGCGCCCGCCCTGATCTACGTCGGGGTCACGCTCGCCGGCGGCGGCGAAGGGCTGCGGGGGTGGGCCATCCCCACCGCGACCGACATCGCCTTCGCCCTGGCCGTGCTGGCCGTCATCGGCTCGTACCTGCCGCAGGGCCTGCGGGCCTTCCTGCTCACCCTCGCGGTGGTCGACGACCTGCTGGCCATCACGGTCATCGCGATCTTCTACACCGACGACTTCAGCCCGCTGCCGCTGCTCGTGTCACTGGCCCCGATCGCGCTCTTCGGCCTGCTCGTGCAGCGGCGCCGGACCTGGTGGTGGGCGCTGATCCCGCTCGCCGTCGCCGCCTGGGCCCTGATGCACGCCTCCGGGGTGCACGCCACCGTGGCGGGGGTGCTGCTGGGCTTCACCGTGCCCGTCCTGCGGGGCAAGACCGGCGCGTCGCACGGGCTCGCCGAGCACCTGGAACACCGCTGGCGCCCGATCTCGGCCGGGCTGGCCGTGCCGGTCTTCGCGTTCTTCGCGGCCGGGGTGTCCCTGCGCGGCGCCGACCTGGCCGCCGTCGTCACCGACCCGATCGTGATCGGCGTCGTGGCCGGCCTGGTGATCGGCAAGGTGATCGGGATCTTCGGCTCGACGTTCCTGCTCGCCCGGTTCACCCGCGCCCAACTCGACGAGGACATCACCTGGACGGACCTGCTCGGCGTGGCGATGCTCGCCGGGATCGGCTTCACCGTCTCCCTGCTGATCGGCGAGCTCGCCTTCGGTCCCGGCAGCCCCGCCGACGACAACGTCAAGGCGGCCGTACTGGCCGGCTCGGTGATCTCCGCGCTGCTCGCCACGGTCGTGCTGAGCCGGCGCAACGCCGCCTACCGGCGCATCGCCGAGGCGGAGCAGGTGGATGCCGACAGCGACGGCGTCCCCGACGTCTACCAGCGCGGGGACGGCTGACCCGCGCCCCGCCCGGGCAGCCGGTCTGGCTCGGGCCGCCCGTTCGGGCCGGCTGGAGCTGGGCCGGGCGGGCCGGCTGGAGTTGGGCCGGGCGGGCCGGCGGTGAGCGCGGACCAGAGCAGCCGGCGCAGCAGGACGATGGCCGCCGCCGCGGCCAGGTCCGCCCAGTCCCCGGCGTGGGCCAGCCGCAGCAGGCCCGCGGCGGTGAGCAGGTCCAGCAGCACCCGCATCGCCGACCGCCAGGAGCCCGTGCCGAGCAGCACCGCGAGCCCGGCCAGGCCGGCGAAGGCCGTGGTCGCGGTGGCCAGGGCACGGATCACCCGTCGTGCTCCGCCTCGCGGACCTGCCGCTGTTCCTGGCGGATCTCCCGGCCCAGGAAGTAGTTCAGCGCCGTCCGGATGGCGGCGATCGCCGCCAGCTGACCGATCTGGGCGAAGGTGGGGGAAACCGCCGTGCGCAGAATGTCCGCCGCGAGCTGGAACTCCAGCCCCAGGGTGAGGAACCGGCCCAGGGAGAGCCGGATCGGGGTGAACACGGCGGCGCTGCGGTGCCGCAACCCCTCGGTCACGAACCGCAGCGCCGCCCACGCCGCCCCGACGAAGATGACCGCCGCACCGGCGACCTCCACCGCGGCGACCAGTGCCTGGTAGCCCTGGTGCAGGATCCCCTCGACGCCCACCGGGAGGCGTTACCCGCCCGGCCCGGCGGTAGTCGGCGTCAGGTGAGCTGCGCGACAGCCTCCAGGATCAGCCAGAGCCCGCAGATCGCGAAGAGCACCGCGGCGCCGTACTTGATGGCCTTCTCCGGCAGCCGGCGGCCGAGCAGCCGCCCGACCAGGATGGCCAGCGCGTCCGCCGCGACCATGCCGATCGTCGAGCCGAGCCAGGTGCCGAACCAGCCGTACTGGGTGGCGAGGGTGATGGTGGCGAGCATGGTCTTGTCGCCCAGCTCGGCCAGGAAGAACGCGATCGACACCGCGACGACGGCGGACTTGCTGGTCTTCTCGGCCTTGCGCTTCTCCTCCTCGGTGAGGGTGTCCCCGCGCAGCGTCCACGCGCCGAAGCCGAGGAACGCCACGCCCGCGACGAGCGAGATCCACTCCGTGGGGAGCGCGGCACCGAGCCCGTAGCCGATCGCCACCGAGGCGAGGTGCACCACGGCGGTGGCCACGGTGATGCCGATCAGGACCGGCACCGGTTTGAAGCGGGTGGCGAAGGTCAGGGCCATCAGCTGGGACTTGTCCCCCAGCTCGGCGACGAAGATGACGCCGAAGCTGACCACCAGCGCGACGAGGAAACCTTCCATGACATCCTTCCGGATCAAGCCGGGAGGAGGTACGGGGCGCCCTCGACCCGGCTGCGACAGCCTGGGTCGAAGGTCTCGCCCGCCTCGGATGACGAGGCCGCGTGGCCGGATGCGGAACGCACCAGTGTGTCGACCACGACATTGGGGGCTACTCCCCTTCGCGCCGCCCAGCCTAGCCGATCATCGGCCGGCGGGTCGTCGCGGGTGAAGGTGGTCACGGGGCCCGGTCACCGGGCGCGGGCCAGCGTGACGCCGAAGTAGCCGTCCGGGTCGGTCCAGAACCCCCGCACGGCGAAACGGGCCGCGCCCAGCTCGGCGGCGATGCCCTCCGGGCGGAACTTCGCCGAGACCTCCGTACGCAACTCCTCCCCCTGCGCGAAGGTGACCTCCAGGTCGAGCACCCGGGCCCGCATCGGCCGCAGGGCCCGTAGCCGCATCTCGATCCACTCGTGCTCCGGGTCCCAGAGCGCCACGTGGGCGAAACCCTCGGGGTCGAGGTCGGCGCCCAGCTCCCGGTTGATCACCCGGAGCACGTTGCGGTTGAACTCGGCGGTGACCCCGGCCGCGTCGTCGTACGCCGGCACGACCACCGCCGGGTCCTTGACCAGGTCGGTGCCGATCAGCAGCCAGTCCCCCGGCTCCAGCGCGGCCCGCGTCGCGGCGAGGAACCGCGCCCGCTCGGCCGGCAGGAGGTTGCCGACGGTGCCGCCGAGGAAGAGCACCAGCCGGCGCCCGCCGGCCGGCAGGCGGTCGAGGTGACGGGTGAAGTCGCCCACGATGCCGCGCACCCGCAGGCCGGGGTAGTCGGCGGCGATCGCGGCCGTGGAGTGCCGCAGCGCGCTGACCGACACGTCCAGCGGCACGAACGTGCCGAGCCCGCCCCGGCGGGTGAACGCGTCCAGCAGCAGCCGGGTCTTCTCCGACGAACCCGAGCCGAGTTCGATCAGCGTCTTCGCGCCGGTCAGCTCGGCGATCTGCGCGGCCCGCCCGGCCAGCACCGCGCGCTCGGCCCGGGTCGGGTAGTACTCCGGCAGGCGGGTGATCTCCTCGAACAGCTCGCTGCCCCGCGCGTCGTAGAACCACTTGGGGGGTAGCCACTTCGGCTCGGCCGTCAGCCCGGTGCGGACGTCCTCCCGGAGGCTGCGGCCCAGGTCCTCCTCCTCCAGGTGGATCTCCAGCGGTTCCGCGCTCATGTCATCCCCTTCGTCGTCGGATGGAACGTGCCCGTCGGCCGGCGGTCACGCCTCGGCCAGGGCGCGCACCCGCAGCCTCGTCGCGGTGGCCTCCACCAGCCGCCCGTCCGGCACCGCCCGCCAGCCGGGCTCGTCGTCGTGCGGCTCGGACGCCAGCAGCACCGAGGCGGGCGTCGCGCGGATCGACAGCGCGTGCCCCGCCACGCTGGCCACCACGCTTCGCCCGTCGGTGAGCAGTAGGTTCAGCCGGGAGCCGGGGGCGGCCTCGGCCACCGCCGTGACGGTCTCGGCGACCGCGCGCGCCGGTGGCGCCCCGGCCCGCAGCCGGTGCCGGACGAGTGCCCACAGCAGCGCCGAGTCGGTCGACGCGTCGAGGGTGAGCAGGTCGCGTACCGGCAGGGCGCGGGCCAACGGGACCATCGAGTCCGGCCAGCCGCGCACCACCCCGTTGTGGCTGAACAGCCACCGCCCCTCGGCGAACGGGGCGGCGGCCCCGTCGAGCACCGCCATGCCCACCGTGGCGGAGCGGACGGCGGCCAGCACCGCGCCGGCCGCGGTGACCGCCGCGAGCTGGGCGATGGTCGGATCGCTCCAGATCGGCTGGGAGCGGCGGTAGCGCACGGGGTCGCCCGCGCCCGGGTACCAGCCGACGCCGAAGCCGTCGGCGTTGATCGTCCCGCCGCCGCGCATGTCGCGGGGCGCCCAGGACTGCCGGGCCAGGGAGTACGGCGGGTCGAACAGCAGCTCCCGCAGCACGACCGGCGGCCCCAGGTAGGCCAGGTGGCGGCACATCAGCCGGCACCGGCCGACCCGCCGGGGCGGCCCGGGTGCTCCCGCGGATCGGGGCCGGCCGCGGCACCGACGCGGTCGGCCGGACGCCCCGGCGGGGTGCGGCCGGTGGCCCCGCCCGACGGGCCCGCCCTCACGGGCGCCACTCCTGCGCCGTGGCGTCCCGGGCGCAGCGGAACCCGCTGAAGATCTGCCGCCGGATCGGGAAGTCCCAGTTGCGGAAGGTGCCCCGGCAGGCGACCCGGTCGGTGCCGAACGAGCCGCCCCGCAGCACCCGGTGCTCGTCGCCGAAGAAGACCTCCGAGTATTCCCGGTAGGGGAACGCGGTGAAGCCGGGGTGCCCCCGGAACGTGCTGGAGGTCCACTCCCACACGTCGCCGACGAGCTGGTGCACGCCCAGTGGCGAGGCTCCCGCCGGATAGGCGCCCACGGGGGCGGGCCAGAGGTGCCGCTGGCCCAGGTTGGCGTGCTCGGCGGTGGGGTCGTCGTCGCCCCACGGGTAGCGGCGGGAGCGGGCGGTGGCCGGATCCCAGCGGGCCGCCTTCTCCCACTCCGCCTCGGTCGGCAGCCGCTTGCCGGCCCAGGCGGCGTACGCCTGCGCCTCGTGGTAGCAGACGTGCACCACCGGCTCGTCGTCGCGGACCGGCGCCCACCGCCCGAACCGCCGGTAGGACCAGCCGTCGCCGTCGCGCCGCCAGTGCATCGGCGCGCCGAGCTCCGCCTCCCGCCGGTGCCGCCAGCCCTGCGGGCTCCACCAGCGCGGGTCGTCGTATCCGCCGTCGGCGATGAACTCGCGGTAGCGCCCGTTCGTCACCGGCGCGGCGTCGATGACGTACGCCGGCAGCCACACCGGGTGGGCGGGGCGCTCGTTGTCGAGCGCCCACGGGTCGGTGTCGGTGCCCATCGTGAACTCGCCGGCCGGCACCAGCACCTCGGCGCCGACCCGGGCCCGCGGCTCGGGCGGCGGCGGGGCGTGCAGCACCGCCGGGCCGGCGCGGAGCTGGTGGGTGGCGAGCATCGTCTCGTCGTGCTGCTGCTCGTGCTGCAGGATCATGCCGAAGGCGAAGCCGTCGGCGACCAGCGGCCGTTCCGTGAACGCGACCCGGTCCAGCAGGTCGAGCACCTTGTCCCGGACGGTGCGCAGATAGGCGCGGGCCTCGGCCGGGGGCAGCAGCGGCAGCGCCGGGCGGTCCCGGCGGGGCTGCTTGAACGCGTCGTAGAGGTCGTCGATGTCGCGCCGGACGGGCTCGCGCCCGCCCACGTCCCGGACCAGCCAGAGTTCCTCCTGGTTACCCACGTGGGCGAGGTCCCAGACCAGCGGCGACATCAGCGGCGAGTGCTGCCGCACCAGGTCGGCCTCGTCGACCGCCTCGGTCAGCAGGGCGGTGCGGGCACGGGTGCGGGCCAGCTCCGCCGCGATCCGGTCGCGCAACTGCTCCGCGCCCGTCGGCTGGGTGGTCGCTCCGGTCACCGGTGGCTCCTTCCCGCGGCGTCCCGCCGCCGCCGTACGGCTCGGTCGATGTCGTCGTGCAGGGCCGTCGGCAGGTCGAGCCGGGGCAGGCCCGCCAGTGCCAGATCGAACAGGTCCGCCGCGGCGACGGCCAGTGCCCCGTCGCGCAGGCCCTCGCGGGCGGCGCTGTGCCAGCGGTGCGCCACCGGGCCGGCGACGGTACGGGCCGAGGCCACCGTGGCGGGGTCGGCGAGCAGGGCGGCGAGCACCGCGAGCGGGACCGTCCAGCCGCGGCCGGGCTGCGTGTCGAGGTAGCGCAGCTCCAGGTATCCCCGGGGTCGCACCGGCGGGAAGAGGGTGCTCACGTGGTAGTCGAGGTCGTCGGTGGTGGGCGGCCGGGGCAGCGCCCCGTCGAGCCAGTCGGCGAAGGTGACCCCCGGCGGCGGCGTCCAGTCGGCGCCGTCGGCGCGCAGGCAGAGCAGCGGCGCGGTGAGGACGTAGCCGGTCCAGGCGCTGACCGGGTCGACGGCGGCCGTCTGCGGCGTCCACACCGGGCGGGTGCGGGCCGGGTCGATGGCGTACCAGGCGGCCATCCGCGCGGACGCCCAGCCGGTGCGCCGCCCGGCGTGCCGGCGGGCCGTGGCGAAGGCGGCCAGCAGCGGCGGGCCGACCTCGTGCACCGCCGCCCAGCGGGCCGTCAGCTGCTCCGGCTCACCGGCGTCCACGCAGACCTGGAGCCCGGCCGTGCTGTACATCATCGTCCGGCCGGCGGGGCCGCGTCGGTCGAAGACGTGACGCATGGCCCGGTAGCGGGGGGTCTCGACGACCGGGCGGGGTGCCCGGTGCGGGTCGATGCCGCTCTGCCCGAGGACCAGCCCGGCGGCGTGGAGCAGGCTCCTCAGCGCGGCGATATCGCCGTCGGTGGCCCCGATGAGGGTGCCGATCGAGGGGCTCGGCGCGGTGGAGATCTCCAGCTGCCCGCCGGGCTCCACCGTCACGGTGCCACCGTGTGGGAGCGGCGCGGCGGGGCTCGCGCGATCGAGTGTGCGGGGGCTGTGCCGCCCCAGGGCCGCCCGCAGCCGCTCGCCGTCGACCGGGCGGGCGGGGTCGGCGGCGTCGTGCAAGGTCCATTCGATTTCGACGCCGGTGCGCGTCGGCGGGCCGGTCTTGAAACAGATGCGCGCGAGGTGCCCCTCGGCGGCGGCGGACTCCCGAAGGACGGTGGTCCGGTCGAGCTCCGGCGACGTCACCACAGGACGGGCTCCCTTCCCCGGCCGACTTCCGATCGGTGTCACCGTAACGCCACCCACCGTCATCAGCGAGCGCGTCGGCGGTCCCGCCCCCTTCCGTACGACAGGGGAGTTCGGCGCGCGCGGCCGGAACGTGCTGCGGAAACGGCGGCTGCGCGTACCGGGGCGGACCGGGGGAACCGGTCGGCGGCGCGGCGGCCGCGACGGGTCAGTCGGCGGTGGCCGGGGGCGGCGACGTCGGCCCCTTCTTCGGCGGCTTGCTCGGCGACTGCTTCGCCGCCGCCCCGGGCAGCAACTCCCCGCAGAAGTCCTCGACCCGGTCCCGGCCGCCCGCCGCGCTGACCAGGCGGGCGAAGGCGGGGGTGTCCAGCGCCTTCTCCCGTTGCGCCGGCTTCTTGGCCAGGTACGCCTGGCACAGGCCGCGCAGCTGTTCGGCGTGCTGCTCCGGCGGCTCCGGCTCGCCGGCCGCGGTGGCGCGCGGGTCGGGCGTGCCCGACGGGGTGGGGGACGCGGAGGGGCGGGGCGGGGTGCCGGTGGGGTCGGTGCCGGCGGTGGCTCCGGTCGGGGCGTCCCCCTCCGGGCCCGTGCTGGCCGGCGCCGGGCTGGTGGGGCGGGGCGGCGGGGCCGGATCGTCGGCACGGTCGAGGGTGGCGGCCGCGACGGCGGCGCCCGCGGTGACGGTGACCACGATCCCGGTGGCCCAGGCCATGGCGCCGGCGGTGAACCGGCGTCGGCGTGGCGACGGGGCCGCGGCGGTGGCGGGGCCGGCCGCGCGGGCCGCCCGGAATGCGGCCGCGGCGGCCTCCTCCCCCGCCAGTTCGCCGGGGCGGGCGGGGGCGGCGGCGGCGGAGAGCAGCCGGGCGAGGGGCTCCGCGTCCGCGCCGGACGACGGGGCGGACGAAGCTGTGCGGGCCGCGTCGAGCAGCCGGTCGGACTCGGCGCGGTCGCCGGGCCGCCCGGTCCGGCGGAAGAACATCCTGGGTCCCCTCACGTCAGCCGTCCGCCGGCTCGGCGTGCGGCGCCTGCTGCCGGCCGGCGCGCGGGCGGGGCGGGGCGGCGGCCTCGGGGGCGGGCGTCGACCCGGTCGGGTCGTGGCGTTGCATCAGGGCGGCGAGCCGGCGCAGCCCCCGGTGGGCGGCGGTACGCACGGCGCCGGGCCGGCGGCCGAGCACCCGTCCGGCGGTCTCGGCGTCCAGCCCGACGACGGCGCGCAGCAGGACGGCCTCGGCCTCGCGGGGCGGCAGCGTGGAGATCAGCGCGAGCGCCGCCTCGGTGCCGATGGTCTCGCCGGCCCGCTCGGCCGTGTCGGCGTCGCCGGCCAGCTCGGCGAGGGCCTGCACCGGCACGGGCAGTGACGGGCGGCGGCGCTGCCGGCGCAGGTGGTCCATGGCGCGGTTGCGCGCGATGGTGACCGTCCAGGCCCGGAACTCCCCGCCGGTGAAGCTGGGCAGGTCGCGGGAGACCTGTAGCCACGTCTCCGAGGCGACGTCCTCGGCGTCCGCGCCGACCAGCGCGGTCAGGTAGCGCAGCAGGCCGGGCTGGAGGCTGCGGTAGAGGAAACGGAACGCCTCCTCGTCGCCGGCCTGCGCCGCCGTGACGGCGTCGTTCAGCTCACCCGCCACGGGGCCGCCGGTCCCATGGGGTGGACAACCGACCGCCGTGCGCGCCGGCGTGGGAGTGTGCCGGCCGTGCACGGTCCGCCAGCCGGACCCGATCCCGCACCCTCAGCCCCCCGCTGACCTGGTCACGCCCGGGGCCGCGCCGGCCCGGACGGTACGTCTCGACTCGCGCCGTGGCACGACCGGCGGCGCGGGTGCCGTGGCGCCGCCGCTCGGCGGCCCGGAGTCGGGGTAAGGCTAGGAGTGTCGGGCCGATCGGACAAGTCGGCCCGGTGGGCAAAAGAGTGAGAATTATCTAGCCGATCAGGCGGCCGGTCGGTGTAACGCCAGGGACCGTCGACGCGCTACGCCCGCGAGTGCCGCCGGCCGACGGCGTATTCGCCCAGCGCACGGCGGCCTTGGGCGATTGTCGTCACGGGCAGTCCGCGGGCGCTCACAGCGTAGCCGAGCGGGGCCCGGTCCCGCCGCCCCCGCCGGGCCACCGGCGTGGCTCGGGCCGCCGGCTCGCGGCGCGCCGATCCCCGCCGCTCTGGGTACGGTAATGCTGTGTTGTCATCGGAGGTCGTACTCAGCGGTCGCTACCGCCTGGACGAGCGCGTCGCCACGGGCGGCATGGGCGACGTCTGGCGGGGCAAGGACCTCGTCCTCGGCCGTCAGGTCGCGGTGAAGGTCCTGCTGCCGGCGCTCGTCTCCGACCCCGACTTCATCGCCCGCTTCCGCGCCGAGGCCCGGATCATGGCCGCCCTGCGGCACCCCGGCATCGTCCAGGTCTTCGACTGCGGCGAGGACGACCTGCCCGACGGCGGCCGGGCCGACTACCTGGTCATGGAGTTCGTGACCGGCCAGCCGCTCTCCAAGCGGATCGAGACCGCCGGCCGCCTCGACGTGGCCGAGACGATGGCGATCGTGGCACAGGTCGCGCAGGCGCTGCACGCCGCGCACCTCGGCGGGATCGTGCACCGCGACGTCAAGCCGAGCAACCTGCTGGTGCAGGAGGACGGCAGCGTCGTGCTGGTCGACTTCGGGGTCGCCCGCTCGACGAACGTCACGAGCATCACCAGCACGAACGCGGTGCCCGGCACGGCGCTCTACATGGCCCCGGAGCAGGCCTCCGGCCGGCCGGTGTCCGGGGCGACCGACATCTACGCCCTCGGCGCGGTCGCCTACTGCTGTCTCAGCGGCAGCCCGCCGTTCACCGGGGACAACCCGCTCCAGGTGGCCGTCCGCCACCTCGACGACGAGCCGCCGGAGCTGTCCCACGACATCCCGGAGGCCGTGCGCGCGCTGGTCTCCCGAGCGCTGGCCAAGGATCCGGCCGACCGGTTCAGCAGCGGGGCGGCGATGGCCGAGGCCGCCCGCGCCGCCGTGTCCGACCCGTCCGCGCCGACCGCCATGGTGCCCGCCGCGGGCGCCGTGGCCTCGGGCGGTGTCGAGCGGGGCACCCGCACCGACCAGCGGGCCGTCGTTTCCGGCGCCCGGCGGGGACGACGCGGCACCCTGGCCGGCGCGGCCGCCGCGGTGCTGGTGGCGCTGGTCGGGCTCGGCGTCGCGCTCGGCGCGGACGGCGAGGCCGACGCGCCGGCGGTCAAGGTCCCGTCGCCCACCGCCCCGGCCGCCGTGCCGAGCGGAGGCGCGGAGGCGCCCCCGCAGGACGACGCCCCCGTCGACCCGGGTCGGCCGTTCCGGCCCGCCGGCTCCACCTCCAGCCCGTCGCCGTCGGCCACCGGGTCGCCGGCGTCACCGCAGCCGAGCCGCTCGACGGGCCCGGGGCGGCCGCGTCCGAGCGTCAGCCCGGACCCGCCCGTCACCGCGCCCCCCACGGGCGGGCCGGCGCCCACCACCTCGGCGCCGGAGCCGACCGGCACGGAGACCACCACCCCGGCCGAGCCGGAGAACCCGCCGGCCGTCTGACCGGCCCGCCGCCCCGCGCGGCGGGGCGGCTCCGGCGCGAGGGTGGCCCCGGCCGCACGCACCGCCGGGCCGGGGCCACCCCACCGGCACCGATAATCCCAAACCGGACGTACGGGCACAGAGATCGCTCTAGGCTCCCAGGCAGGTAGTTCCGCCGTCTGCCTCGGGAGCCCGGGTGAGCGTTGAGAAGTTGGTCGTGATCGGCCAGGGGTACGTCGGCCTGCCGTTGGCCATGCGGGCCGTCGAGGCCGGCCTGGACGTGGTCGGCCTCGACGTCGACGCCGAGCGGGTCAAGCGGCTCGCGGCCGGCGAGTCGTTCGTCGAGGACATCCCCACCGACCGGCTGGGCCGGGCGCTGGGCAGCGGCCGCTACCACCCCAGCACCGAGTACGCCGACGCCGAGGGCTTCGACATCTGCGTGATCACGGTGCCCACCCCGCTGCGCGACGGCACGCCCGACCTCAGCTTCGTCGAGCAGTCCGGCAAGGGCATCGGCCCGTACGTGCGGCCGGGCTGCACCGTGATCCTGGAGTCCACCACCTATCCCGGCACCACCGAGGAGCTGCTGCGCCCGCTGCTGGAGTCGGCCAGCGGCCTGCGCAGCCCGGGTGACTTCCATCTCGGCTACAGCCCCGAGCGGATCGACCCGGGCAACCGCAGCTGGCGCCTGGAGAACACCCCGAAGGTGGTCTCCGGGACGGACGCCGCCGCGCTGGCCCGGGTCGACGGGTTCTACCGCCGGCTGGTGGAACGGACCGTACCGGTGGACTCCACCCGGGTGGCGGAGCTGACCAAGCTGATCGAGAACACCTTCCGGCAGGTGAACATCGCCCTGATCAACGAGCTGACCATGCTCTCCCACCACCTCGACATCGACGTCTGGCAGGCCATCGAGGCGGCGGAGACCAAGCCGTTCGGCTTCATGCCGTTCCGCCCCGGCCCGGGGGTCGGCGGGCACTGCCTGCCGATCGACCCCTGCTACCTGTCCTGGCAGGTCAAGCGGCGCCTCGGGCGGCAGTTCCGGTTCATCGAGCTGGCCAACGACGTCAACCACGAGATGCCCGAGCACGTGGCCCAGCGGATCATGCACGGGCTGAACCGGACCGGCCGTACGGTCAGCGGGGCGCGGCTGCTGCTGCTCGGGCTGGCGTACAAGAAGAACACCGGCGACATGCGCGACTCCCCCGCCGTCGACGTCGCCCGGCGCCTGCAGGCCCTGGGCGCGGACGTGCGGGCGGTGGAGCCGTACGCGGAGCCGCACCAGATCCCGGGCGGCGTGCTCGTGGTGGAGCTGACCGAGCGGGAGCTGCGCGCGGCAGACGCGGTGGTCGTGGTCACCGACCACGACGACTTCGACTACGACCTGGTGGCCCGGCACGCCCGGTACGTCTTCGACACCCGCAACCGGTGCTCCGGCCCGGCGGTGGAGCGCCTGTAGACCCGGCACCGCTGGCCGGTCCCGCCGCCCCGGGCGGGCGACGGGACCGGCCGGCGGATGTCACTGGTCGCCGAGCGCCTCGACCACCGGCCGGGCCAGTGCCCGGCGCGCCGGTAGCACGGAGGCGAGCAGGGCGGCCGTGACGGCGACCCCGAGGATCAGCGCGAGCTGCCCCACGGGCAGCACCACGGCGAAGTCCCCGCTGATCCGGCCCAGCAGGGCCATCGCGGCGGCGCTGACGCCGGTGCCGAGGCCGACCCCGAGCACCGCGCCGACCAGCGCCGTCAGCACCGCCTCGACGGCCAGCACGGCGCGCATCCCGGTGCGGGTCAGCCCGACCGCGCGCAGCACGGCGTTCTCCCGGGTCCGTTCCACCACCGACAGGCTCAGTGTGTTCGCCACCCCGACCAGCGCGATCACCACGGCCAGGCCGAGCAGCGCGGTGACGAAGGCGAGCAGCATGTCGACCGTGCCGGTGAGCATCTTCTTGTAGGCGCCCTGGTCCATCAGGTTGGCCGTCGGATACCGGGTGACCACCGCCTCGACGGCGGCCCGCGCCTGACCGGCGGAGATCCCGTCGGCGGGGTCGATCTCGGCCAGGTGGCCCCGCTCGTCGGGGAAGAGGGCGGCGAAGTCGGCCTCCACCACGTCGATCACATGATTGGCCGGGACAGAGTCGCCGGCCAGCGGCGGCCCGTCGGCGGTGACGACCGCCGCCACCCGCAACGACCGGCCGCGCACGGTGACGGTGGAGCCGGGCGACCAGCCGCGGGTTTCGGCCAGCTCCCGGTGCACCAGCGCCGATCCCGGCCCCAGCCGGTCGAGCCGTCCGGCCACGACCCCGGTCAGCGTCCGGCCCACCAGGGCGGGGTGCACGGCCCGGACCCGCACGCCGGCGGCGACGGCGCCGCGCTGCTCGTGCACCACCGCCAGCTCGGGTCGCGCGCGCAGCTCGGCCACGAGCGGCGCCGGCAGGTCGCCGCCGATCCCGGTGACCAGCCAGTCGACCCCGATCTCGGCGTCCACGCTGCGCTCGATGCCCTCCTTGGTGCTGCGGGCGCCCACCACGAAGGCCGACACCAGACCGATCCCGATCACCAGGGCGGTGGCCGTCGCGGCGATCCGGCGCGGGTTGCGTACGGCGTTCGCGACCGCCAGTCCGGCGGTCGCGCCGAACAGCCAGCGGGCCGGCCAGCCGAGCACCCGGACCAGCGCCGGCACGAGCGCCGGGCCGAAGAGCACGATGCCGAGGAAGGTGAGCACGCCGCCGGCCGCGACCAGCACCACCTGGAGGGCGTACGCGGCGCCGGCCAGCGCGGCGACGCCGGCGGCGAAGACCAGCGCCCCGACGGTCAGCCGGAGCCGGCCGGCACCCCGGGCGGGCTGGACCGCCGCGTCGGTGAGCGCGGCGACCGGGGCGACCCGGGTGCCCCGCCAGGCGGGCAGCAGGGCGGCGCCCATCGTGATCGCCGTGCCCAGGAGGAGGCTGACCAGCACGGTCGGCGCGGTGACGGTGAGCCCGCCGGAGACCGGCGCGTCGAGGCGCGTCACGAGCCGGCCCATGCCACCGGCCAGGGCCGCCCCGACCAGCACGCCGGCCGCGGCGGCGACCAGCCCGACCAGCGCGGCCTCCAGCAGCGCGGCCCGGAACAGCTGGCCCCGGGTCGCGCCGACCAGCCGCAGCAGCGCGGTCCGGCGGGTCCGCTGGGCCAGCACGATGGCGAACGTGTTGGCGATGACGAAGCCGGCCACCACCACGGCGACGCCGGCGAAGGTCAGCAGCACCATGTTGAACTGCCGCAGGTCGCGGACCGCGTCGCTGACGGCGTCGTCGAGGACGCGCTGGCGGGTCTTGACGGTCGCGCCGGGGCCGGCCACGGCGGCGGCCCGCTCGGCCAGCGCCCGCTCGGAGGCGCCCGGCCGGACGGCCACCATGATCCGGTCGTAGCCCCGCTGACCGGCCACCGCGAGGGCGTCCGCGCCGACCAGGCCGATGAACGGGCCGCCGACGTCCCGGGCGGTGCCGGCCACGTCGACCGTGCCGACCAGGGTGTACGGGCGGGCCGCTCCCCCGCCGCCGCCGACGCGTACGGGCGCGCCGAGGGCGAAGCCCTCCTCGGCGGCGGTCGGCGCGTCCAGCACCACCTCGCCGGGGCGGTCGGGCAGCCGGCCGGCCACCACGTCGTACGAGCGCAGGGCCGCGTCGGTGGGGATCGCGGCGAGGACGGCGTAGCCGAGCACGGGGCGGCCGTCCGCGCCGACGATCCCGCCCGAGGCGAGCAGTTCGCCCTCGGCGGCGGCGACCCCGTCGATCGCGCGCACCCGCCGCACCAGCCCGGCGGGCAGCGGGTCGTCGGTGGCGGAGTACACGGCGAGGTCGGTGTGCCTGTCGAACGCCCCGGCCCGGTCGTACGCGCCGGCGCGCATGCCGTCGACGAAGATCAGCGTGCCGGCGACGAACGCGACGCCGAGCACGATCGCCAGCGACGAGAGCACCAGGCGCACCGCCTCGGCGCGGAGCTGCCGCAGCGTCAGCCGGATCACCGGGTCACCGCCTCGCGGCCGGCGGCCGGTACCCGCGCCGGGTCGAGGCGGCCGAGCGCGTCCAGCACGCGCTCGGCGGTCGGCGCGGTGAGATCCTGCACCGGGCGGCCGTCGGCGAGGAAGACCACCCGGTCGGCGTGGGCGGCGGCGGACGGGTCGTGGGTCACCATGACCACCGTCCGGCCGAGGGTGTCGACGGCCTCGCGGAGCAGGCGCAGCACCTCGGTGCCGGAGCGCGAGTCCAGGTTGCCGGTCGGCTCGTCGGCGAAGACCACCCACGGCCTGGTGATCAGCGCGCGGGCGACCGCGACCCGCTGCTGCTGCCCGCCGGAGAGCTCGGCGGGACGGTGCCGCAGCCGGTCGGCGAGCCCCACCGCGGCGACGACCTGACGCAGCCAGGCCGGCTCCGGCCGGCGCCCGGCGATCGCCAGGGGCAGCGCGATGTTCTCCTCGGCGGTCAACGCCGGCAGCAGGTTGAACTTCTGGAACACGAAGCCGACCCGGTCGCGGCGCAGCAGGGTGAGCCGCCTGTCGTCGAGTCGGGCGAGGTCGGCGTCGCCGATGCGCACGCTGCCGGCGGTGGGGCGGTCCAGGCCGGCGAGGCAGTGCATGAGGGTGGACTTGCCGGAGCCGGACGGGCCCATGATGGCGGTGAAGCGGCCGGCGGCGAAGTCGACGTCGACGTCGTCGAGGGCGACGACGGCCGCCGGGCCGGAGCCGTACCGCCTGGACAGGCCGCGGGCGGTGACCGCGACGCCGGCGGTGGCGTGCGCGGGAGGTGCGACGGACACGTGGAGCTCCCCCGTGGTGATCGTGGCTGGGACGTCTCCGACGCTATGGGCGTGCCCTGCCCCGCCGCGTCCACCCGCGCGCCCGCTCCCGCTGCGACCTCGGGCGCCCCTGACCGGGCGGTCCCGTACGACCTGGGTCGTAGGCCCGCTCAGCCGCCGGGGGTGACCAGCCCGCTCTCGTACGCCAGCACCACGGCCTGCACCCGGTCGCGGAGCTGGAGCTTGGCCAGGATCCGCCCGACGTGCGTCTTGACGGTGGCCTCCGCGACGTGCACCCGGGCGGCGATCTCCGCGTTGGAGAGCCCCTGCGCCACCAGCAGGAGGATCTCCCGCTCGCGTTCGGTGAGCTGGCCGATCCGGGGGTCCTCGACCGGGCCCGGGCCGAGCCTCGCGGCGAACCGGTCGAGCAGGCGGCGGGTGATGGACGGGGCGACCACCGAGTCGCCCCCGGCGACCACCCGGATGGCGGCCAGCAGCTCCTCGGGCGGGACGTTCTTGAGCAGGAAGCCGCTGGCGCCGGCCCGCAGCGCGGCGAAGGCGTCCTCCTCGGTGTCGAAGGTGGTCAGCACCAGCACCCGGGGCGGCCCGGTGGGACGCTCCCGGCAGATCCGGCGGGTCGCCTCCACCCCGTCCATGGTCGGCATCCGGACGTCCATCACCACGACGTCGGCCTCGACGCGGGCCAGCAGGCGCAGGGCGTCGGCGCCGTCGATCGCCTCGCCGACGACCTCCAGGTCCGGTTGCGAGCCCAGCACCATCCGGAAGCCGGCGCGCACCAACGCCTGGTCGTCCACGATCACCACCCGGACCGTCACGCCGCCGTCACCTCCGTCGTCCCGGGGGTCGACGCCAGCGGCAGCCGGGCCTCGACCTGCCAGCCCCCGGCCGGTCGCGGGCCGGCGGTGAGGCTGCCGTCGTACACGCCGACGCGCTCGCGCATGCCCACCAGGCCGTGCCCGCCGGAGGGCGCCGGGCTGACCGGCGGCCGGCCGTGCCCGTCGTCGACCACCCGGACCAGCACGGCGTCGTCGCCGTGGGCGAGGGTGACCTCGACGCCCGCGCCGACGCCGGCGTGCTTGAGGGCGTTGGTCAGCCCCTCCTGCACCACCCGGTAGATGGTCAGTTCCAGCCCCGGCGGCAGCGGCGCCGGCGGCCCGGTGACGGTGTGCCGGGCCCGCAGGCCGGCGGCGCGGAACCGGTCGAGCAGGGCCGGCAGCTCGGCCAGCGCGATCCGGCGGTGCTCCGGGTCGGCGGCCACCCCGGCGCCGCCCGCCGGGCCAGGGCCGGGGGCCGGCTCCGGCTCGCTGGGCTCGCGCAGTACGCCGACCAGCCGGCGCATCTCCTCCAGTGCCTGGCGGCCGGTGTCGCCGACCACCTTCATCGCCTGGCGGGCGGTCTCCGGCTCCCGGTCGAGCATGAACCGCGCCCCGTCGGCCTGCACGATCATCACCGCCATGCTGTGCGCCACCACGTCGTGCAGCTCCCGGGCGATACGGGTGCGTTCCCCGGCGACCGCGGCGCGCGCCTCCGCCTCGCGTTCCCGTTCCAGGGTGGCGGCCCGTTCCTCCAGGCTGAGCACGTAGAACCGGCGGGTCCGCACGTTGAGCGCGACCAGCCAGACCGCCCCGGTGACCAGGCCGTAGTAGAGCGCCGTCGCCCACCAGGCGACGACCCCCTGGGTCTGGACGGCGGCGAGCAGCACCCCGACGGCGGCGGCGATCCCGGCGAGCACCCCGTCGCGGAGCCGCTCGGCGTACTTGACCGTGCTGTAGAGGGCGATCAGCACCGCGACGTCGAAGGCCAGCGGCCCCCACCCGGCGGCCACCTGCACCAACGCGAGGGCCGCCACCACGGCGGCGACCGCCGACGGGTGGGCCCGGCGGAACAGCACCGCCACCGCCATCGCGGCGCCGACCAGGCTCGCCCTCCACCCGCCGGGCTGGTTCGCCAGGCCGGCGAGGCCGAGGAGGGCCACGCAGGCGGCGACGAGGACGTCGAAGGCGACGCTGCGCACGGGGCGGCCGAGAATCGTGCGGTTCACGGTCACCCAGCGTACGGGTCGCGGGTCAGGGGCCGGCCGGGCCGGGACCGCCGGCGCGGGGCACGGCTCAGGTCGGCAGCTCGCGCATCCGGTCGATCTCGACGGTCTGTTCGGTGGCGACGGAGTTGGCGAACTCCGACAGGGTGAGGTCGGAGCCGACCTTGAGCAGGTCCGTGGCCATCCGGACGGCGCCCTGGTGGTGCTCCGTCATCATCCGCACGAAGAGCCGGTCGAACTCGGTGCCCCGCGCCGCGGCGAGCTGCCGCATCGCCTCGGGCGTCTGCATGCCCCGCATGCCGGCGTGCTCGTGCCCCGCCGCCTCCGCGGGGAGCCCCCGCTCCCGCAGCCAGCCCCGCATGAGGCCGATCTCCGGGCCCTGGGCGGCCCGGATCCGCTCGGCGAGGGCGCGCAGGGCCGGGGCGCCGGCGCGGTCGGGGGCCAGCTCCGCCATCTCCAGCGCCTGGGCGTGGTGCGGGATCATCATCCGGACGAACGAGACGTCCATGGCGTTGTGCCGGGCCTGGGCGGCGTCGCGCAGCTCCTCGGCGGGGCGGGTGGCGGCGCTCTCGCCCGGCCGACCGGGAACGATCACGGCCGGCCGGCCCGGCCCGACCGGCTCGGACGTCGGGGTGGGGGCGGCGACGGGTCGCCCCCGATCCGCGCGGGGGTCGTCGCCGGTGCGGGACAGGACGACGGCCACCGCCGTCAGCAGGAGCGTGAGTGTGAGTGTGACGACGGCCAGCGTCCGAGCGCGACGGTTGGTCATGAGCCACCCATCTCGGTAGAGGTCACCGCGATGGTATCCATCGACCGAAGACCTCAGATGTGATTCATGTCACATCGATGGAACTAATTGGGCGGTAGGGTGTGCGCAATCGTCATCCCCTCGAAGGGCATCGCCGATGACCAGTCCCCGCTCCCCCCGGGCCCGACGGCTCACCACGGTGAGCCTGGCCGCGGCCGGCCTCCTCCTCGCCAGCCTCGCCACCGCCACCCCCGGCACCGCCGGGACGGCGGCACGGTCGGCCCCGGCCGCCACCGCCGACGCGCCCAACGCCATCCCCGGCGTCGACGAGATCGTCAGCAGCCCCAACCTCCGCCAGGTCGCCAACCTGCCGAAGCAGGCGCCGCTCGACGCCACGAACAGCGACCTCGCCTTCCAGGGCGACTACGCCTTCGCCGGCAACTACAACGGCTTCGTCGTCTACGACATCTCCCGGCCGACCGCGCCGACGGTGGTGTCGCAGGTCTACTGCCCGGGGTCGCAGAACGACATCTCCGTCCACGGGAACCTGCTGTTCCTCTCCACCGACTCCTCGCGCAGCGACGACTCCTGCAACAGCACCAGCGCGCCGGCGACGGAGAAGGCGTCCTGGGAGGGCATCAAGGTCTTCGACATCAGCGACAAGGCCAACCCGCGCTACGTCAAGGCGGTGGAGACGGCCTGCGGGTCGCACACCCACACCCTCGTGCCGGGCAAGGACCGCAAGAACGTCTACCTGTACGTCTCCTCGTACAGCCCGCGGGCGGAGTTCCCCGACTGCCAGCCCCCGCACGACTCCATCTCCATCGTCAAGGTGCCGCTGAGGTCGCCGACCGACGCGGCGGTGGTGGCCTCCCCGAACCTCTTCCCGGACGGCGGCTACCAGGGCCGGCCCGGCGGCTCGGCGACCACCGGCTGCCACGACATCACCGCCTACCCGGAGAAGGACCTGGCCGCCGGCGCGTGCATGGGTGACGGCATCCTGATGGACATCTCGAACCGCGAGGTGCCCCGGCTGATCAACCGGGTCCGGGACACCGTCAACTTCGCGTTCTGGCACTCGGCCACGTTCAACAACGCCGGCACCAAGGTGGTCTTCACCGACGAGCTGGGCGGCGGCGGCGCGGCCACCTGCACCGAGGCCATCGGCCCGGAGCGCGGTGCCAACGCTATTTACGACGTCACCGGTCGCGGTGACGCCCGCGAGATGGTCTTCCGCAGCTACTACAAGATCCCCCGGATCAACGCCGAGACCGAGAACTGCGTGGCGCACAACGGCTCGTTGATCCCGGTGCTCGGACGCGACATCATGGTCCAGGCGTGGTACCAGGGCGGCATCTCCGTCTGGGACTTCACCGACTCGGCCAACCCGAAGGAGATCGCGTTCTGGGAGCGGGGTCCACTGTCGGCCGACCGGCTGACCGGCGGCGGCTCCTGGTCCGCGTACTACTACAACGGCTACATCTACTCCAACGACATGCAGAAGGGCTTCGACGTCCTGAAGCTGACCGACTGGCGGACCTGGACGGCGAACCTCGTCCGGTACCGGCAGCTGAACGCGCAGACCCAGCCCAGCTACCTCAGCTGGTAGTCGCCCACCGCGTCGACGGGCCCGGCCCCCTGTCTCGGGGCCGGGCCCGTTCGTGTCCCCGGTGGACGCCGCAGCGGTGCTCAGCCGGCCGGCGGGTACGGGTCGTTCTGGTACGTGCACTCCGTCTCGATCTTGCCGTCCGAGGTGTGCACGACGAGCTGACTCGGCTCATTGCCGTGCGCCACCCGGCGACGGACAACCGTCCTGGACGGACGACCGAGCGGGGCCGCCGCCGCGGCGCGGTCCCTCGGGTGCTCGCTCCGCGCCACCGGCGACCCCGACCGGGCGCTGTCCGCCCGCGACTTCGCCTGGGACCCCGACCCGGCACCGGCGTCGCGCACCGACCGCCGGACGCGTACGCCAGCATCTCCGTCGTCGACGTGTCGTACCCGGGGTGGACGGCGACGCGGCCGGCTGCCGGTGGCGTGAGCGCCGCTCACGCGGGGATCCGGTCGAGCTGCGCGCGGATCGCCTCGGGGGTCAGCGCGGGCCGGCCGCCCGGATGGCCGACGGTGGCACCGGCCGCCGCGACGGCGTGCCGCGCGATCCGCTCGCGGGCCTCGCCGCGCAGCACGCCGAGGGTCAGCGCCGCGACGAAGGCGTCCCCGGCCCCGGTGTCGTCCACGGTCGGCGTGTCACTCAACGGCAGGAACAGCTCGCCGTCTCGCCAGACGAACGCGTTGCCCTCCCCCGCCACCTCGATGGCCAGCAGCGACGGGCCACGATCGAGCAGCGCACGCCCGGCGGCGAGCCCCGCGTCGGCGTCCCGCGGCGCGTGGCCGGTGATCAGCTCGACCTCCCGCGCGTCGGCCCGCAGCACGTCGGCGAGGGCGAGCAGCGCGTCGGCGTCGGCCGCGTCGGTCGGCGCGCCGTCGAGCACGACCAGCCGGCCGGCCTCCCGGGCGATCCTGGCCGCGGCGAGGGCGGCCCGCGCCGGCTGTTGCAGTTGCACCAGTACGGCCCGTGCGGCCCGCAGCGCGGACGCCGCCCCGGCCACGTCGTCGGGAGTGAGCAGGGTGGCCTCGGGAAGGTCCTCCAGGTAGCGCCAGTCGGCCTCGGCGTCGACCACGTCGACGATGAGCCCGGTCGGGGTGCCCGACCGGCGCCGCACCCACTCGACGTCGATGCCGTCGGCCCGCGCCCGCCTCAGCAGCCGCTCCCCCACCTCGTCGTCGCCGACCACCCCGAGCAGGCCGACGGCGGCGCCGAGCTGCGCCAGCCCGACGGCCTGGTTGGCCCCCTTGCCGCCGAGCAGTTCGCGCCGCCGCCGCACGGGGACGGTCCCGCCGGCCTCCGGCACCCCGTCCACCAGCAGCACGAGATCCCGGGCCACCTGCCCGACCACCATCACGTCCAGTTCCGTCATGCCCGGACCACTACCCACGACCGCCGCGGTTGATCCGCGCCGGGCCCGAGGCGTCGTACGGGCGGTGCCCGGCGCTCCCGCGGGTGCGGCCGGTGACCCCGGGAGTTCCCGGTCTGCCGCGGGCCGGTCACCCCGACGGTGGAAGTTTCCTGACTCATCACGTTGTTTCCGCGCCTACGGCGTTTTTAGGTGGTAGTCGCCGGAATGCCGTTTACCCTCAATCCACACGGAACAGAGTGGGGAGAAGCATGGAACAGCAGCACGACACCGAGACCGGGCGGACCAGGATGGACGCCGCGGAGTACCGCGCGCCGACGATCCAACGGTTGGGGACCCTCGGGGAGCTGACCCGGGGCGGCACCGTCGGGCCGGACGACGGGCTGGGCGGCCAGGGCGACGGCTCGCTCTGAGCCGCCCGTACGGTCAGGCCGGCGGTCGGGGTGTCGCCGATGCTTGAGCTCCGCCACGCGGCGCGGCGGTTCGGCCGACGCCTGGTCTTCACCGATCTGGACCTCGACGTACCGGCCGGTGACCGGGTGTTCCTGAACGGCGGCAACGGAGCCGGAAAGACCACGCTGCTGCGTTGCCTGTCCGGGACGCTCACGCTGAGCGCCGGGCGCGCCACCGTGTCCGGCCATCCGGTCGGTTCGTTGGCCGCCCGGCGCCTGACCGGCGTCTGTCTGACCCCCGAACAGGGCCTCTACGAGAAGCTGTCGGCGCGGGAGAACCTCGCGCTCGTGGCCCGGCTCCGGCTGCCCCGACGGAACGTCCGCGGCGCGGTGTCCGGGATGGAGGACGAGTTCCACCTCTCCGGCTACGCGGACCTGCCGGTGGAGCGCTGTTCCGCCGGGATGCGCGCCCGGGTGAGCATCGCCCGCGCCCTCGTCGGCGAGCCGGAGCTCCTGCTCCTCGACGAGCCGGGCCGCTCGCTCGACGAGCGGGCCCGGCAGCTGTTGTGGCAGGCGCTCGACCGGCGGCCCACCCTGGCCTGCGTCATCGCCTCCCACGATCCCGACGACCGGAGCAGATGCCGGTCGTCGCTCACGCTGGTGGCCCCCGGATGACCCCGGCGACCCGCACGGCGGCCGCCGTCCGGTGGACCGGCGCGCTCTCGTCACGACGGTCGGCCGGTGGCGTCGGGGTGGTGCTCACCCTGGTGCGCCGCGACCTCGCCGAACCGCGCCTGTTCCGGCTGCCGCTCCTGCTGGACCTGGCCTTCGGGATGGTGAACCTGGTCGTCTTCCTGTTCATCTCCCGGGTGCTGACACCCTCCGCCGGCAGCGACCTCGCCCGCTCCGCGAGCTACTTCGACTTCGTCGCGGTCGGCATCACCTTCATGCTCGTCCTGCAGGCCGCCAGCACCCAGCTGACCAGCCGGGTGACCCGGGAGCAGCGCGCCGGGACCCTGGAGATGCTGGCCGCCCAGCCCGTCCCCGTGGGCGCGCTGGCGGTCGGCATCGCCGGCTATCCGTTCCTGTTCGCGCTGCTGCGGGCCGGGATCTACCTCGCCGTCCTCGGCTCGCTGCTCGGACTGCGCGTGGGCCGCGCCGACTGGTGGGGCGTGGTGGCGGTGCTGGTGACCGGCGGCGCGGCCCTGATGGGGGCCGGAATCGTGTTGGCGGCGCTCGCCGTCGCCGTCGGGCACGGCGACGCCGCCGCCCGGCTCTTCGTCGTGGCGCTCTCCTTCCTCTCCGGCACCTACTTCCCGGTCACCGTCCTGCCGGGCGTCCTGCCGGCGGCGACCACCGTGCTGCCCAGCCGGATCGCGCTCGACGGCCTCCGGGCGGCGCTGACCGGCGGCGAGTGGGGCAGCTCGGCCGTCGCGCTGCTCGGCGCCACCGCGCTGCTGCTGCCGTTGTCGATCTGGGTCTTCGGCCGGGCGGTGCGCACCGCCGCCCGGCGGGGAACCCTGACCCGCGATTGAGGTACGCATGCTCCGTCCGACCCCGTTCGACCTCGCCTCCGGCACGGTGCTGGGCGTCGGTCCCGCACTGCCGCGACCGCTCTCCGCGACCGTGCCCGACCCGCTGGGCGCACTCGACGAGGCGGTGCTTCCCGCCCTGCGCCGACCGCCGTGCGTGGTCAGCTTCTCCGGTGGGTTGGATTCGTCGCTCGTACTGGCCGTCGCCGTCCGGGCGGCGCGGCGGGAGGGGCTGCCGGACCCGATCGCGGTCACCTGGCGGTTCACCGGCGCACCCCGGGCCGACGAGTCGTCCTGGCAGGAGCGGGTGGTGCGGGCGCTGCGGATCGAGGGGTCGTGGCAGATCCTTCGCGCGGACGACGACCTGGACCTGATCGGGCCGGTGGCCCGTCGGCTCCTGCACCGCTACGGCGTCCTGCACCCGGTGAACCTGCACCTGCACCTGCCGATCGTGGAACTGGCCACCGGCGGCGCGCTGCTGACCGGGGGTGGTGGCGACCAGATCCTGGCGGGCTGGCGGCCGCCGGCGTCGTCACGGGCCCGGCTGCGTCGGGTGCGCCGGGCCGGGCGCGCCCTGCTGACCGGCAGCTCCCGGCCGACGAAGCTTCTCCCCTGGCTACGGCCGGAGGTGGCCCGGGAGGTCTATCGGGCGCTGCGCGCGGAACAGCGCGCGGAGCCGCGCCAGCTCGGCCCCCGGATCGCCTGGCACACCCGCCGCCGGGACCTGCTGCTGACCTGTTCGGCGCTGAGGGCGGTGGCCGCCGACCACCGGGTGGCGCTCACCCAGCCGCTGCTCGACGAGGGGTTCCTGGCCGCGTTGAGCGGCCTGGCCGGCGGGCGCCGGCGCCCCACCCGGGACGAGCTGCTCGCGGAGATCGTCGGTGGCTCCCTGCCGGTCGAGGTCACGGCGCCCCGCCGTAAGGCCCGGTTCCTCGAGGTCTTCCTGCGGGCGACGACCCGGGAGTTCGTCCGGTCCTGGGACGGCGACGGCGTCGACCCGCGGCTGGTGGACGCCGCGGCCCTGCGCTCGCTCTGGTCCCGGTGGCCGATCCCGGGCGGCACCGCCGGCCTCGTGCAGCAGCTCTGGCTGGCGGCCAATCCGACGCCGAGCGCGGCCACCGGGCCGACGGGCGGCGCTGCCTCCGCCGCGGCCGGCACCGGCGCACCGGGACCAGCCGTTCCCGCCAGCGGATCCGAACCCGACGCGGAGGTCAGGTCATGACGGAGCAGGAGATCGTGCACCGGGTCGACCCGGCCCGGGTGGCCTGGCGGTTGGCCGGCGACGAGGTCGTCGTCCTGCACACCGGCCAGTCCGTCTACTTCGGCCTGAGCGGGTCCGGGGCGCTGCTCTGGCCGCGCCTTGTCGAGGGCGCCACCGGCAGCGAGCTGGTGACCGCCCTGCTCGAGGGCGCGGAGGTGGGCCGGGACCGGGCCCGGGCCGACGTTGCCGCCTTCCTCGCCGACCTGCGCGGCCACGGCCTGCTTCAGGAGCCCTGAGCGGCATCCGTGAGCCAGTCCTGCGGCGTCGGCCGGCGCAGGATCTCCACCATCGCCTCGCGCCGCGCGTCGGTCTCCCCGTCGAGCCAGGCGTGGGCGTGGAAGCCGGAGCTGGGCGCGGTGACCCCGATCACCAGGGTACGGGCGACGCGCTGGCTGCCGTACCAGCGTTGCAGGACCAGCGACCGCTGCAGGCAGTTGGCCCCCGTCCGGCGCAGCACGCCGAGCACGGCGTGCCGGTGGGCGCCGGCGCCCGGCGGCGGGGCGGGGAGCCGGACGGACGCCAGATCGTGCCGGGCGACCTGGATCCGGGCCAGCCGCGCCGCCCGCGCCGCCCAGAGGGCGGTACGCAGGGCGGGCAGCCCACCGCGGCGGGCCAGCCGGAACACCGCCGGCAGGGCGCCGCCGCGGGCGGCTCCCCGTCCCGGTGGGCGCGGCCGGTCGGCCACCGCCGACCGTCGGACGGCCCGGCCCGCCACCCGCAGCTCGGCCAGCGCCGCCGGTAGCCGCCCGAGGTTGCGGAGCACCCGCGCCAGGTGGGCCAGGAACAGCCCGGCCGGGCCGCGCCGGGCCAGCGCGCTGGAGTGCCGCATCGCGGCGGGCGACGGGAAGAGCCGGGGTACCAGGTGTCGCAGCCGGTCGCGGGCGGTGGGCAGCTCGGCGAGCTGGGCGAGGGTCAACGCGACCGGCGAGCCCCGGTGCGCCCTGATCCACAGCGCCGGCGTGGTGCGTCGGGGCAGGCCCAGGGCCGCCGCCAGCTCCGCGCCGGCCGGCGTCAGGCGCAGCCCGAGGGCGAACAGCGGTACGGCGCCAGTCCGCGCGGCGAGGTCGGCCGCCGCCCGCCAGGTTTCCGGGGCGAAGACCTCCAGCGCCCGTTCCAGGTCGGCGAGCGGCCGTCCGGAGCGGCCCGGCGCGGCGGCGTGCAGCGCGACCAGCAGGGCGGTGCCGGTCTCGTCGGGGACGGCGACCGTGCCGCCGGCCAGCGGGATCCGCACCGCCGCACCGGACAGCGAACTCCAGAGGGCCTCGGGGTCCGCCACCCCGTGGAAGCCGCGGTGCAGGTCGACGGTGAGCGGCACGGGGCCGGGTACCCGCCACGGCCGCTCGTACCAGTGCGACCGGCGGTCCGGCCGTTCCTCCGGCAGCGCGCTGCGGCAGCCCAGGTCGGCCAGCACCCGCTGGGCCGTGGCGAAGCTGGCGGGGGCCACCAGCAGGTCGATGTCCGAGTAGATCCGCTGCCGTTCCAGACCGAGCCGGCGGGCGAGCCCGGCGCCCTTGAGCAGGACGGCCTCCACCCCCTGCTCGGCCAGGGCCCGGGTGACGACGGCCGCGGTCGCGTCGAGTGCCAGGCAGCGCACCGCCGCCGGTACGGCCGTCACCGCAGCGCCCCCAGGACGCGGCCGGGGGCGAGGGTGTCCTCGATGAGCCGGAAGGTGTCGTCCAGTGCCGACCAGTCTCGGGGCCGGCGGAGGTCCCAGGCCGGCAGGGCGGCGGCCGTCAGCAGCGCCGCCGGATCGGAGGGCAGGTACCCGAAGGAGCGCAGCGCGGCGAGTCGGGACAGCAGGGTCGGGCCGGGCACCCGGTCCAGCGCGACGCTCAGCCCCCAGCCGAGGAAGAGCCACCCGCCGAGCGGGACGCGGTCCGCGATCGGCGGCAACCCCACGCGCAGCCGCTCGCCGGAGCGCACCGCCCGGGTGGGCAGTGTGGCGCCCGGCACGGGCTGCCGCAGGTCGACGCAGCGCGGGCCGGCGAAGACGTCCGCACCGTCGAGGACGAGGATGTCGTCGGCGACCACCGGCACGTCCCGGGCGGCCAGCGCGGCGAGCAGGCTGCTCTTGCCGGCGGTGCGCGGGCCGACCACCGCCCAGGCGCGGCCGGCCCGGACGAACGCGCCGCTGTGGAAGGTCTCCCGTCCCGCCCAGCGGTTGAAGGTGGTCGCCACCGGCGCGAGGTAGGGGTGGGCCAGCACGTCCGGCGTGAGCGGCGGGCCGTGGAAGGTCGCGGTGCCGCGCTCCCGGTCCACCTCGAGGGTGCGGCCGTCGGCGAGGACCCGTACGCCACGCCGCCCGGTCAGCGGGGCCGGCGGGGGCGGGGGGCCGGCGACCTGGCGGACCAGCACGGCCGGGTGTCCGGGCCGGGTGTCCCGCGCTGCCGGAAGCTCCGCGACCCCGTCCAGTCCGTGCACGCACAGCCCGTAGACGGACCGTCCGGTCATCCGCATCTCCTGCTCAACCTCTCTCTCCTCCTTCCGCCGGCAGCGCGCCGGACGGCGCGGGTGGCGTCCGTGCTGACCCGCCACCCGCGCCACCGGTCGTGGCGTCAGCGCAGGGTGCCGCTGACCACGCTCAACGCGCGGGACTCGGCCAGGCGGCGGGCGGCGCGCGCCTGTTCCTTGGCCGCCTTGCTGCCCTTCGCGGCCTTGGCCGCGCGGGGGACGGGACCGCCGCCGAGCGCGTCGACGTCGTAGCCGACCCAGAACGGCCCGGGCGCGTCGATGGCGAAGGTCAGCGCGATGTGCACCTGCCCGCCCGGCCGCAGCCCGCCCAGCCCGAACGGGATCGACAGGGTGCTGCCGAGCCCGCCGCCCGGCGGATCGGTGGCCGGCGCGTCCATCGACAGGTTGCGGACCGGGAGGGTCCGCCCGTCGCTGGTCGTTATCTCGGTGCTCGGGTTGGCGGGGTTGATCAGGCGTAGGTGGGCGTGCACGGCCGGGGACGTCCCGCCCGGATACGGCGCGCCGTTGGCCTGGCTCAGGCTGGTGATCCGGATCCGGGCCTGGGTTACCGGGCTGGTGGACCGGTTGGTGATGGTCCGCCGGATGACCAGGCGGTTCGCGGTACGGACCCGGTTCGGCGCAAGCGCCTGGGCCACCTCCGGGTCGAGCAGCGTCGACTGCATCGCCGCGTTCTGCTGGTACATGCCCAGGGTGTTGTACGGCGACGGGGAGCCCAGGGCCGCCGGGACCCCGTTGATCGGCCCCTGCACGGTGGCGACCAGCCGGAAGTCCGCCGCGTTGTCGCCGGTGTCCTTGGACTTGCCGCCGGCCTTCAGCCGGCTCCACGCGTGGTACACGAACGGGGGACTGCCGAAGGCCGGCAGCGGGGTGCCCCTGGAGAAGCCCGGCGTGGGGCCGACGGCGTCGACCACGGTGTCCTTCGTGTCCGGGGCGACCAGCCGCAGGCCGCCCTGGCCCAGGCCGGCCACCACGAAATCCGGCTGGATGGCGGCCAGCGAGTAGTTCGGGGCGCTCACCAGGAAGCCGCGGTTGGGGGCCAGCGGCCGGGCGGTGCCCGGCAGGACCACGGCGACCCCCCCGGGGGCCTCGATGCGGAACCCGGCGATCGGCAGCGCGACCCCGGTGGTGTTGACCAGCGAGACGTACTGGTCGGTCGGGCCGGCGACGCCGGACTGGGCGAACTGCTCGATCAGCACCTGGCCGGGCGCGGCGGAGACCTCGATCTCGACGACGTTCGACACCGCCTCGCCCAGCGGGTCGGTCCCGTCGTACTGGGCGCGGAAGCGGTTGACGCCGAAGGCCGGGACCTGGACGTCGAAGGAGGCGGTGTTGAGCACCACCGGGAAGGTGCCCAGCGGCGTCTCCACCCCGTTGGGCTGCTCGTCGACGAGGGTCACCGATCCCTCCGCGACGCCCGGACCGACGACGGCGTCGAAGTGGACCGCCGTGCCGAACGTGGTGGCGTTCGTCGAGGCGGTCAGGGTGATCACGCTGGGCGGTTGGATCACCAGCCGGATCACCTTGCCGGCGCTGACCCCGTTGGCGTCGGTCACCCGGATCGTGGACAGGTAGGCCCCGGCCACCGTCGGCCGGCCGGAGAGCAGGCCGGTGGTCGGGTTGAGGGTGAGCCCGGGGGGCAGCGTGCCGGAGGCCAGCGACCAGGTGAAGGGCGCGGTCCCGCCGATCACGGTGAACTGGTAGGCGTAGGCGGCGTCGACCTCGCCCAGCGGGGGCGCCGGGAAGGACAGGACGGGCGCCTTGTTGATCACCAGGATGATCAGGCGGGTGCCCGACTTGCCGGCCGAGTCCACCACCCGGATCACCAGCGGGTAGTCGCCCTCGGTGGTGGGTACGCCCGAGATGCCGTTGGTGATCGGGTTGAGCACGAGACCCGGCGGCAGCGTGCCCGAGTCGACGGACCAGATGTACGGCGGCACGCCGTGGGTGACGTTCAGCGTCGCGACGTAGGCGACCCCGACGGTGCCGGCCGGCGGCGCGTCGAAGAGCAGCGTCGGCGACACGTTCGCGGTGACCTCGTCGGACGGGGCCGACTCCGGCCCGATGCCCTCGGCGGTGCGGGCGGCCACGGTGAACCGGTAGGTGGTGGTGGGGGTCAGCCCGGTGACGGTGTTGGTGGTGGCCGGGCCGAAGGTCTGCGCGGCCTGGCGCACCCCGCCGACGTACGGGGTGACCACGTAGCCGGTGATCGGTGAGCCGCCGTCGGGGCCGGGCGTCCAGCTCAGCACCGCCGAGGCGGTGTCCGCGGTGACCGCGATGACGGTCGGCGCCCCGGGCAGGGCGGTGATCCGGGGCGGCTTGGAGCGCGGGCTGGCCGGGCCGGTCCCGGCCGGGTTCCTGGCGGCGACGGTGAAGGTGTACGTCCCCTTCCGCGCCAGCCCGGAGATCTTGCGGCTGGTGGTCGACGCGTCGAAGGAGACGGGCTTCGCCTTCCTGCCGTCGCGGTACGGCGTCACCACGTACGTCGTGATGTCCGCGCCGTGGGCGGCGGGCGCCTTCCAGGTCACCGTGGCGGTGGCGCCCCGGCGGGTGACGATGGGAGCGGCCGGGGCCGCTGGCGGCTTCGCGGCCAGGTCGGTCGGGTTGGCCGGGGCGGCCGACGGTTCGTGCCGGGCGGGCAGGGCCGACACCGGCCGGGCGGACCGGCCGGGGTCCCGGGCCGAGGCGGAGGTCGGTGCGACGAGCAGGCCGACGAAGAGCAGCAGGGCGGCGGCGAAGGCCGCCCTCGGGTGGACACGGTGCTCCAGGGACATACGGAGTTCTCCCTCTCCGGGGGATGTGTGGGATCACCCCCGGAAGGAAGGCGGGCGGCGTGCTCCTGTCGGACCCGTGCCTGAAGTCCCTACCACTGAGGTGACCGGTGGACATCCGATCCGTTTTCACCTTCAAACGGCGGGTGTCTATGCTTTTCTACCAGTTACCCCGGTTCAACTGGCGTTCCGGCCGCGACGCACTTCGGCGGGCGGCGCCGCCCGCGCGGCGGGAGTCGGCAATCCGACTCAGCCGGCCGGCGACCGCCGGGTGGGGCGCGGCCGGACCAGCCGCCGCACCACCGGCGCGGCGTTCCACCTCGCCGCCCCCACCAGGTCCCGGGCGTGTTCCAGCACCGTGTGGTCCGGGCGCTCCCGGCCGGCCGCGAGCGCCCGGTCCAGGTCGTTGCCGCAGCGGGTGAGCACGCTGTCGAAGTCGCGGCGCACCGGTTCGAGCAGGTGGTAGCCGAACGAGCGGTGCAGCCGGGCGAAGAGCGGCTTGTAGAGCCGGGCCCGCTCGTGCAGCCCCGAGGAGTACGACATCGGGTTCTTCGGCCGCTGCCGGACGTAGTCGGGCAGCAGGTCGGCGAAGGCGCGGCGGAGGATCCACTTCTCCTGCCCCGCGCGCACCTTCAGCCCGATGGGCAGCCGCATGGCCAGCTCCACCAGGCTCAGGTCGAGAAACGGCACCCGGGCCGCCACGCCGTGCCCCATGCCGGCCCGGTCGACGCGCTGCAACTCCGTACGGCAGAGGTTGCGCAGCCTGTGCAGGAAGAGTCGGCGGGACGCCTCGGGGCCGACCTGGCGGTACATCGGGTAGCCGCCGAAGAGCTCGTCCGAGCCGTCCCCGGTGAGCGCCACCCGCACCCCCAGCTCGCGCAGCCGGCGGAACAGCGGCACGGTGACCACCGCGTTGATGATGTCGCCGTACTCGGTCAGCTCGGACATCCGGATGGCCTCGCGGATGTCGGCCAGCCGGATGTCGCGCGGGCGCAGCTCGACCACCTCGTGCGGCACCCCGAGGTCCCTCGCCAGCCGCCGCGCGTACGCCACGTCGGGGCTGTCGGGTACCCCGACGGTGACGGCGACGCAGTCCGGGTGCAGCTCGCGCGCGTACAGCAGGGCCAGCGAGCTGTCCAACCCGCCGGAGAGCACCACCCCCACCGTGCGGTCGGTGTCCACCCGCATCCGGACGCTGTCGGCGAGGGCGACCCGGACGAGCAGGGCGGCCTCGTCCGGGTCGTCCACCACCGGCAGGCCCTCGCCGAGGGTGCGCAGGTCCACGTACCCGCGCAGCCGGACCGACCCGTCCGGCTCGGCCCAGCCGTGGTGTCCGGGCGGCACCTCGGCGATCGGGGCGCGGTGCCCGACCAGCGCCTTGACCTCGCTGGCCAGGTGCAGGCAGCCGGGGGTCCGGGCCCAGTACAGCGGCTTGACGCCGAGCGGGTCGCGGACCAGGTAGGCGCGTCCGGTGGCCCGTTCCACCACGGCGAGGGCGTACTCGCCACGCAGCCGCCGCACCATGCCCTCGCCCCACTGCAGGAACGCGGCGAGCACCACCTCGGCGTCGCTGGCGCCGCGGAAGCGGTGCCCGCGGCGGGTCAGCTCCGCGCGCAGCTCGCGGTGGTTGAAGACCTCGCCGTCGCAGCAGAGCAACCACCGCTCGTCGGCGGCGGCCCACGGCTGCGCGGCGCGCGCCGCGTCCAGGACCGGCAGCCGGCGGACGCCGGTGAGCAGTCCGTTCTCGTAGCGGGTCTCGGTGACCTCGCCGCGGGGCGAGAGGGTGGCGAGCATCCGCCGGAAGGTCGTCGGATCGGCCTCGGGGCCGAGGCTCAGCGCGATGCCGCACATGGACTCAGATCCCCATCTCGGCCTCGTAGGCCCGGCGCAGCCGCCGCCGGGCCGCCGGGGCGAGGCACAGGTGCCACGCCTGCCCCTCGTCGACCACGTTGATCTCGCCGGCCCGCTGCCGCGCCAGCAGCAGCTCGGCCAGGGTGTCCCGGACGCCGAAGCGGCCGAACCACTCCATCTCGACGTCGGCCGCCCAGCCGAGGCAGTGGCCGCTGGGCACCATGGCGGCGTAGCCGAGCCGGCGCAGCCGGTGCTGGTGCTCGGCGCTGCGGACCAGGCTGGTCACCCAGAGCGGCGGCGTGGCGGGCGGGGTACTCGCGGCGAGTTCCCGGCCGACGTCGTTGAGCAGCGCCACCATCTCCCGGCGGGCGCGCCGCAGGCGCAGTCCGGCGGTCCGCGGCGTCGCGTCGGGCCGCAGCCGCCGCCGCGCGGCCCGCACGCCGCGCCCGAGCAGCGTCCGCGGCTGCTCCGTGTAGCGGAAGCGCAGCAGGTCCCGCCGGCGCAGCCACTCCAGGTCGACCAGGTCGGGACTGGCCTCGACCTGGGCGTCGGTGAGGAAGGTGGGGGCGCCGCGCCACCACATGACGTCGACGCGGGAGAGCAGGTAGATCCGGACCAGCGCGGTGAGGTCGGCGGCGGAACTACGGGTGTTGGGCTGGTAGCGCGCCATCTCCAGCAGCAGCGTCTCGCGGGCGCCGATCAGCCCTTGCGGGGTGGCGTCGAGCACGGCGGCGATCGCGGGCTCGCGCAGCCGCTGGTCGACCAGCACCTGCCGGGCGGCGGCGCAGGACTCCCCGGCCAGCGCCCCGACCTCGACCAGCAGCTCGGCCACGGCGGCCCGGTAGGCGTCCAGGTCCGGCGCGGCGGCTCTGGGCGGTACGCCGGGCAGCCGCCGGCGGGCGCGCGCGGGAGGCGTGACGGAGGAGCCGGGCCGCTGGCCCGGGCTTCGGCTGGGCACTCGCATGGTCGGGTCCTCTCCCGTCACGACGTCACTGCCTGTACGGCCCTGAACACACCGTAAGCAGGCGGGACGGGATGAGCCCGAACAATCCTCCTATCTCCCCCAGCGGGGTCGGTCTCCGGCCGCGGCGAACCCGGCGGCCGGGCCGGGACGCCGCGCGCGCCAGCGTGGTCCAGCGGCGGACGCCGCTCTTTACAACGTTGTATCCATCGTTGTAGAAACGGACACGCACCGATCCTGGTCGACATCCCGCACCCGAGGCAGGTCTGATGGGACATCTCCGCCGCGCCGGGGCGCTCGCCGCCGTCGCCGGTCTGGTCCTGGCCGGGACGGCGTCCGCGCCGGCCGCCGCCACACCCGACCCCCGCTATCGCAACCCCGTCTCCGCCGGGTTCGCCGACACCTTCGCCGACCCCGTGGTCGTCCGCGGTGAGGACGGCCTCTGGTACGCGTACGGCACCACCGACCCCCTGCGCGAGGGCGAGGGGACATTCCACGGGGTCCCCACCGCCCGCTCGGCCGACCTGGTCGACTGGACGTACGTCGGCGACGCCTTCGGCGCCGGCCAGCGCCCGGCCTACGCGGCGCCCGGCGCCGGCTTCTGGGCCCCCGACGTGCGCCGGGTCGGCGACCGCTGGGTGATGTACGTAACCGTCACCGACACCACCGCCTCCCGCGACGGCGGTGACTTCGCCGTCGGGGCGGCCACCGCGCCCACCCCCACCGGCCCGTGGACCTTCGCCGACGAGCCCGTGGTGGCACCCCGCCCCGGTGGGGGCGGCGGCTGGCTCTGGACCATCGACCCGAGCCAGTTCACCGACGTCGACGGCCGGTACTACCTCTACTACGGCAGCTACTACGGGGGCATCTCGGTCACCGAGCTCTCCGCCGACGGGCTGCGCGCGGTCGGCACGCCCACCCCGGTCGCCGTCGACAACAAGTTCGAGGGCAGCCACGTGGTGCGCCACGACGGCTGGTACTACCTCTTCGCCTCCACGGCCAACTGCTGCGCCGGCCCGGCGACCGGCTACTCCGTGCACGTCGGCCGGTCCCGCAGCCCGCGCGGGCCGTTCGTCGACCGCGACGGCCTCGCGCTGACCGCCTCCCGGGCCGGCGGCACGCCGGTGCTCACCCAGAACGGCAACCGGTGGATCGGCACCGGCCACAACGGCTTCCTCACCGACCTGTCGGGCCAGGACTGGATCGTCTACCACGCCATCGACCGGGCCGACCCGTACCTGGACGAGCCCTTCGGCATCAACGAGCGGCCGATGCTGCTGGACCGCCTCGACTGGATCGACGGCTGGCCGACGGTGAACGCGGGCGCCGGCCCCTCCGAGGGATCCCGGCCGGCGCCGGTCACCACCGGGCGGGTGGACGAGCGCTTCGACGGCGATCTCGCCGGTTGGCGGCGCGGCACCGGACGATGGCGGATCGCCGACGGCCGGCTCACCGGCAGCGGCACGCTGACCAGCCGTACGGTCTTCGGCGGGGACGTGCGGGCGGAGGCCGACCTGCGTCCCGCCGGCACCGGCGCGGCCGGGCTCGCCCTCGGCGACCGGACCTCGGTGCGGGTGGACGCCGCCGCCGGCCGGCTGGTGGCCCGCGACGGCGACCGCACCGCGAGCGCGCCGCTGCCCGCCGGCTTCGACGCCGCCGCCGGGCACCACCTCGCCGTCGAGGTGCGCGGCCGGCAGCTGGTGGCCGAGCTGAGCCCGGCCCGGCTCGGCGACCAGCTGGCGGTGGTGTCGCTGCGGCTGGCGCGGCCGGTCGCCGGGCGGCTCACGCTCACCGCCACCGGCGGAACGGCCAGGTTCGACAACGTCAGCGTCGCACGGCTGCACCGCCCGGTGCGGCACGCCGTGGCCGAGCCGACCGCGGGCCGCCCGCTGCCCGCCTTCTCCGACGAGTTCACCGGCGGGCTGGACCCGGCGTGGCGGTGGGTCCGGCCGGACCCGGCGGCCACCGTGGCGGGCGGGGAGCTGCGCTGGCCGGTGCAGGGCGCCGACCTGACCGGCACCGGCAACACCGCCGGCGTGCTACTGCGCGACGCACCCGACGGCGACTATGTCGTGGAGACGAAGGTGACGCTGGACCTCGGCGAGGAGAGCGTCCGCAACTACCAGCAGGCCGGGCTCGTGGCGTACGTCGACGACGACCGGTTCGCCCGGCTGGCGCAGGTCGCCATCTGGAACACCCGGCAGGTGGAGTACGGCTACGAGCTGCCCTTCGCCGGCCAGCCGGTCTACGGCGGCAACATCGTCGGCACCCCGGCGGCCACCACCTGGCTGCGGCTCGCGCACCGGGTCGACCCGGTCTCCGGGGAGCACGAGTTCCGGGCCGGTTCCAGCCGCGACGGGCGGAACTGGACGTGGGGCGGGGTGTGGACCTTCCCGGCCGACACCACCCCCCGGATCGGGCTGGTGGCGCACGGCGGCGCCGACCCGGCGGTCACCGCGCGCTTCGACTACCTGCGCTTCCACCGCTGAGCCCCGGGACCGGGCCCCCGCCGGACGGTGGGGGCCCGGTCCCGTTCCGGCGCCCGGCGGCGGCCCGGGAACGGCGCCCCCGCCGCTCAGCCGCGATGGTCTGTGCCGCCGAGCGGACCGACCGTTCTGCTCTCCCCGTCGTAGCTGCGCCCGGCGACCAGGGCGCCGTCGGGGCGCTCGGCGCCGGCCACCGCGCGGGCCAGCCGGCGGTCGGCGTCGCGGAAGCGCAGCGCCAGGCTCAGGTGTGGCCGCCAGTGCCCCGGCGCGTGCCACGGCCGCTGTCCCGGCGCCCCGGCGAGGACGTCCCAGACCGCCGCGTGCAGGGCGGTCAGCTCCGGCGACGGCTGGAGCAGCCACACCAGCGGGGCGCTACCGTCGAGCACCGCGATCCGGTCCAGCCGCACGGGCAGCGGCAGCGCCGCGTCGAACAGTTCGGTGAGCCGCCCCCGCGCGCCGGGCGGGAACTCGTCGACGGCGGCGAGGGTCAGGTGCGGCCGGTTCGTCGGGTGCGCGTTGCGGGCCAGGCTGGGCAGCCCCGCCGCGGCGAGCCGCTCCCACGCCCCGCGCACGGCGCCCTCCAGGCCCGCCGAGCAGACCAGTTCGACCGTACGCACACCGTCAGGCTAGCCCGCCGGATCGCGGCGCCGGCCGGCTGTTGTGCCGGTCGGCGAAACCGCGTCGCGGCGGTGATGAAAAGCTTGGCGGTATGAGTTCCGCACCCGTACGGCACGACCCACCCACCGAGCCCGGCCCCGACGCCCTCGACGACACGAGCGCGTTCGCGGATCTCGGGCTGCGCGCCGAGTTGCTGGGCGCGCTGTCCGCCCTGGGCTACGAGGAGCCCACCCCGATCCAGCGGGAGGCGATCCCGCCCCTGCTGGGCGGCCGGGACCTGCTCGGTCAGGCCGCGACGGGTACGGGCAAGACGGCGGCCTTCGCGCTGCCGCTGTTGCAGCGGATGCCCGACGACCGCCCCGGCGGCGCCCCGGTGGCGCTGGTGCTGGTGCCCACCCGCGAGCTCGCGGTGCAGGTCTCCGAGGCGTTCCACCGCTACGGCAAGGACCTGGGTGCGCGGGTGCTGCCGATCTACGGCGGCCAGCCGATCGGCCGGCAGCTGCGCGCCCTGGACCTCGGGGTCGACGTCGTGGTCGCCACCCCGGGCCGCGCGCTGGACCACATCGCCCGGGGCACGCTCGACCTGGGCTCGCTGGCCACGGTGGTGCTCGACGAGGCCGACGAGATGCTCGACATGGGCTTCGCCGAGGACATCGAGGCGATCCTGGAGCACGCGCCGCAGCAGCGGCAGACGGTGCTCTTCTCGGCGACGATGCCGGCGCGCATCGACGGGCTGGCCCGCAAGCACCTGACCGACCCGGTACGCATCCTCATCGCCCGCGAGCAGACGGTGGCCGGCGAGGCGCCCCGGGTGCGGCAGAGCGCGTACATCGTCGCCCGGGCGCACAAGCCGGCGGCGCTGGGGCGGGTCCTGGACGTCGAGTCGCCCACCGCGGCGATCGTCTTCTGCCGCAGCCGCGAGGAGGTCGACCGGCTCACCGAGACGATGAACGGCCGCGGCTACCGGGCCGAGGCGCTGCACGGCGGGATGAGCCAGGAGCAGCGCGACCGGGTGATGGGCCGGCTGCGTACGGGCACCGCGGACCTGCTGGTGGCCACCGACGTGGCCGCCCGGGGCCTGGACGTAGAGCAGCTCACCCACGTGGTCAACTACGACGTCCCGTCGGCCCCCGAGTCGTACGTGCACCGGATCGGCCGGGTCGGCCGGGCCGGTCGGGAGGGCGTGGCGATCACCCTCGCCGAGCCGCGCGAGCACCGGATGCTCAAGACCATCGAGCGGGTCACCGGCCAGCGGATCGCGATCGACAAGATCCCGACGGTGGCGGACATGCGCACCCGGCGGCTGGAGCTGACCCAGGGCGCGCTGCGGGAGAGCCTGCTGGAGGACGACCTCGACCCGTACCGGGCGATCGTGGAGTCGTTGACCGACGAGTTCGACCTGGTGGAGGTGGCCCTCGCGGCGGTGAAGCTGGCGCACGAGGCGACCTCGCCGGGTTCGGACGACGAGGAGGAGATCCCCCAGGTCCCGGTCCGGGGGCCCCGCGAGGGGCGGCCGGAGGCCGGTGGCCGGGGCGAGCGGCGTCCCGGTGCCCGGCCCCGCACCGGCGGCACCACCCAGGTCTTCATCGGGCTGGGCCGGCGCGCCGGGGTCCGCCCGCAGGACCTGGTCGGCGCCATCACCGGCGAGACCGGGGTGAGCGGCCGGGACATCGGCTCGATCGAGATCGCCGACCGCTTCTCGCTGGTGGAGGTCCCGCAGGGCGTGGCCGACGAGGTGATCGCCGGCCTGCGCGGCAGCACCATCAAGGGCCGCAAGGCGACCGTACGCCGGGATCGTGACATCGACGGCGGTGGCGAGCGCCGCTTCGACGGGGCCGACCGGCGCGAGCGCCGCGACCGCGACTTCGACCGGCGCGAGCGCCGCTAGACCGGGCGGGCGAGGGGCCCGTCCCCGACGGGAAGGGCCCCTCGCCACGCGCGCGGCGTCGACGGGGGCCCTTCCGCACGCCTCACGCGGCGGCGAGCGCCGGGTCGGGGCGGGTGTCGGCGTCGGCCGGGCGCAGCGCCAGGGCGAGCACGTCGGCGACGTCGGCCAGGGTGTGCACGGTCAGCGCCTCCCGGACCTCGGCGGGCAGGTCGTCGAGGTCCGGCTCGTTGCGGGCCGGGATGATCACCTCGGTCAGGCCGGCCCGGTGGGCGGCGAGCAGCTTCTGCTTCACCCCGCCGATGGGCAGCACCCGGCCGGAGAGGGTCACCTCGCCGGTCATCCCGAACTCGGGCCGCACCGGGCGACCGCTGGCCAGCGACGCCAGGGCGGTGACCATGGTGATGCCGGCGCTGGGGCCGTCCTTCGGCACCGCGCCCGCCGGCACGTGCAGGTGGATCCGCCGTCCGGCCAGAGCGTTCGGGTCCAGCCCGAGCCGGCGCCCGTTGGAGCGCAGGTACGACAGCGCGATGTGCGCGGACTCCTTCATCACGTCGCCGAGCTGGCCGGTCAGGGTCAGCCCCGGCTCGCCCTCCATGCTGGTGGCCTCGATGAAGAGCACGTCGCCGCCGGCCCCGGTGACGGCCAGACCGGTGGCCACGCCGGGCACGGCCGTCCGCTCCGCCGACTCCGGGGTGAACTTCGGCCGCCCGAGGTAGGTGGCGAGGTTGCCGGTGGCCACGCGGACCGGGGTCGGGTCGGCGGCCAGGGCCACCGCGACCTTGCGGAGGATCTTCGCCAGGGCGCGTTCGAGCTGCCGCACGCCGGCCTCCCGGGTGTACTCCCCCGCGATCCGGGCGAGGGCGTCGTCGGCGACGCCGACCTCCTCGGCGGTGAGCCCGGCCCGCTCCCGCTGCCGGGGCAGCAGGTGGTCGCGGGCGATGGCGACCTTCTCCTCCTCGGTGTAGCCGTCGAGGGTGACCAGCTCCATCCGGTCCAGCAGCGGGCCGGGAACGGCCTCCGCCACGTTGGCGGTGGCCAGGAAGAGCACGTCGGAGAGGTCGAGGTCGACCTCCAGGTAGTGGTCGCGGAAGGTGTGGTTCTGCGCCGGGTCGAGCACCTCCAGCAGGGCGGCGGCCGGGTCGCCGGAGTAGCCGGCGGCCAGCTTGTCGACCTCGTCGAGGAGCACGACGGGGTTCATCGAGCCGGCCTCGCGCAGGGCGCGCACGATCCGTCCCGGCAGCGCGCCGACGTAGGTGCGCCGGTGGCCGCGGATCTCGGCCTCGTCGCGGACGCCGCCGAGGGAGACCCGGACGAAGTTGCGGCCGAGCGCGCGGGCGACCGACTCGCCGAGGCTGGTCTTGCCGACGCCGGGCGGGCCGGCGAGAGCGAGCACCGCGCCGGAGCCCCGGCCGCCGACGACGCCGAGGTCGCGCTCGGCCCGCCGGTTGCGCACGGCGAGGTACTCCAGGATCCGGTCCTTCACGTCGGCCAGACCGGCGTGGTCGGCGTCGAGCACGGCGCGGGCCGCGGCGAGGTCGGTGTTGTCCTCGGTACGCGTGCCCCACGGCATCTCCAGCACCGTGTCGAGCCAGGTGCGGATCCAGCCCGCCTCCGGCGACGCGTCGCTGGCGCGTTCCAGCTTGCCGACCTCCCGCAGCGCCGCCTCGCGGACCTTCTCGGGCAGGTCGGCGTTCTCGACGCGGGCCCGGTAGTCGGCGGAGCCGTCCGGCTCGTCCTCGCCGAGTTCCTTGCGGATGGCGGCGAGCTGCTGGCGGAGCAGGAACTCCCGCTGGGACTTCTCCAGCCCCTCGCGCACGTCGGTGTTGATCTGTTCGGTGACCTCCTGCTCGGCCAGGTGCTCCCGGACCCAGCCGACGAGCAGCTCCAGCCGGGCGGTGACGTCCCCGGCGGTGAGCAGCTCGGTCTTCCGGGCGAGGCTGAGCCAGGAGACGTAGCCGGCCGAGTCGGCGAGTTCGGAGAGGTCGGTCATCCGTTCGATCGCGTCGATGACCTGCCAGGCGCCGCGCTGCTGGAGCACGGAGGTCATGAGGGCCCGGTACTCGCGGGCGAGTTCGCGGGCGCGACCGGCGGGGGCGGGCTCGTGCAGTTCGGTCGCCTCGACCCAGAGGGCGGCGCCGGGCCCGGGTACGCCGGAGCCGATCCGGGCGCGGGACAGGCCGCGGACGACGGCGGCCGGTTCGCCGCTGGGCAGCCGGCCGACCTTCTCGATGGTGGCGACCGCGCCGACGGGGCCGTACTCGCCGTCGAGGCGGGGCACGGCGAGCAGCTTGTGGTCGCCGGTGGCGCGGGCCGCGTCGACCGCGGCCTGGGTGGTCGGGTCGAGGGTCACCGGGATCACCATGCCGGGCAGGAGCACGGCGTCGGTCAGGGGAAGTACCGGGAGAGTTGCCATCGAACACCTGCTGTCGGTTGAGTTGAGCGTGTCCAACTCAAGTAACAAACCGTTCCCCTTGTTCCGCGGTGTGACCCAGGCCACCCGTCGCCGCCGCGCCGCGCCTCGGCAGGAGCAGCTCGCGCGTCAGGGCGGCCCCACCGACGGCCGTCACGGCGAGCGGGATCGCCAGGCTGGTCAGCCCCAGGGCGACGACGGTCCAGCCCGGCAGATCGGCCAGCGCCGCGACCCCGGTCAGCGCGGCGAAGACGACCAGCTTGCGCCGGACGCGGGCGATCGGGACGGGAATCGGCATCGGGTTCTCCCTCCGGACGGGTCAGAGCAGGACGAGCAGGGCGGCGCCGACGGCGGCCGCCGGGACGGTGGTGATCACGGTGGCGAGCGCGGCCGAGTGCCGGCGCAGGGCGGCGAGCGGGATCAGCGCGTCGCCGTCCTGGCTGATCGCGTTGGCGACCAGGGTGGGCAGCGGCAGGCCGCCGCTGACGTAGAGGCCGGTGAAGACGATCTGCACCGCACAGCCCGGGATGAGCCCGATGCCGGCGCCGACCAGGACGCCGACCAGCCCGGTGAGGGCGAGCTGCGAGCCGTCGAAACCGGTGCTGGTCGTCACCAGCTGCCAGCCCAGGTACGCCACGGCGACCCAGACGGTGACGAAGGACGCCTCGTGCGCGCTGTGCCGCAGCGTCTGCCGCAGCGAGCGGGGCTGGGCGGTCTCCAGGCTGTCGTCGGCCAGCCGCCCCCGGCCGGCAGCGAAGATCATCGCCGCGGTCAACGAGCCGAGCACCCCCAGCGCCAGGTACGGGTCGACGCCCCCGAAGGAGCGGGTGAGCGCGCCCGGGTCGACCAGTTGGAAGACCACCGGCACCGACACCGCGAACGCCGGCGTGGTCAGCCCCCAGAACGCCGTGGACGCCGGCACCCGGGGCAGCAGCCCGCCGAGCGGTCGCCGCACCCCGGCCAGCTCGCGCCCGCCGGCGGTGGTGGGGCCGAGCGGCGCGGGCACGGTGGCGACCCGGCGGTTCACCGCGCGGGCCGGGTCGATACCGAGCGCGTCGACGACGTACCCGGTCACCAGGCCGACCGCGAAGAGCAGCGCGTGGACCTGGAGGGCGAAGAGCGGGTTCCAGGCGAGCACCACCCACGACGAGTCGCCCATGGTGGCCGCCAGGGCGGCGATCACCGTACCGAAGGAGACCTTCCCCCGGGCGTAGAGCGGCATCAGGATGATCGCCCCGCCGCAGCCCGGGCTGACCCCCAGCAGCGCGCCGACCAGCGGACCCAGCCGGGGCCGGGTGGTGAGGCCGTCGGTGACCCGGTCGCCGTAGCGCCAACGCAGCCAGCCGAAGAACGCCACCATCACGGCGACGTAGACCCCGACCTGCATGAACGCGTCCGCGAGCGGGCGGAGCACGAGTTCCGTCACGGCACACCTCCTCCGGGCACGGGTGTCGTCGGGCCGCCCGCCGCTCGCGGGCGGCCCGACGCGACGGCGTCAGGTGAGCTTGCTCTTGACCTTGTTCACGGCCCCCTTGGCCAGGCCCGGGTTCGTGCCGTAGAGCCGCGGGTCGCCCGGAGGCAGGACCGGCTCGGGCGCGTGCGCGCGCGGGCTGTGGTCGTAGCGGAACTCGCCCTTGCCGTCGGGCGTGGGGCCGGACGCCCAGCGTCCCTCCGACGCGTCGGTGCCCGGCGAGAAGTCCAGGTACGTGTAGCTGAACTGCTCGGTGAACTCCTTGGAGTCCGGGAACGCGTCGGGCACCGGCATCTCCTCGAGGCCGTCCTCCTTGAGCTGCTCGATCGCCGCCATCCACATGTTCTGGTGCATGGTGTCGCGGGCCAGCAGGAAGCGCAGCATGTTCTTGACCCCGGGGTCGTCGGTCATGTTGAACAGCCGGGAGACCTGGAGCCGGCCCTGCGCCTCGGCCGTGACGTTGAGCTGGAAGTCGGCCATCAGGTTGCCGCTGGCGGTGATGAAGTTGCCGTTCCAGGGCACGCCGGCGCTGTCCACCGGAAGCGCTCCCCCGCCGCCGTGGATGAAGTGCGCCGGATTCGACCCGCCGTAGATCGCTCCCACCATCGGATTCTCGTCGGCGGCCTCCTGCAACGACAGCGGGGCGTTCTCCAGCAGCCGCGTGATCATCGTGCAGATCATCTCGACGTGGCCCATCTCCTCGGTGCCGACGTCGAGGAGCAGGTCCTTGTACTTGCCGGGCAGGCGGCAGTTCCAGCCCTGGAAGAGGTACTGGTTGGCGACGGTCATCTCGCCCCACTTGCCGCCCAGGACCTCCTGGAGGCGGCGGGCGAACGCGGCGTCCGGGCCGTCCGGCTTGGCCTCGAACTGCAGGTCCTTGATGTGACTGAACACGGGTCCTCCTCGGTGCCGGTCGGGCTGTCGCCGAGGGAGTCCCCGCGACGCCCGGCCCCAACGGGCCAACCGGCGGCCCGCGGGGGTCAGCCCGCCCCGGGAGCGCCGGGGAGCAGCACCTCCAGGGCCACACCGCGCGGTCGCACCCGGTGCAGGCGCAGCCGTCCGCCGTCGGCGGCGAGGAGTCGCCGGACGATCCATAGGCCGAGGCCGCAGGTGCCGGCGGCGGGGGCGGGCCGGCGCAGCGCCTCCACGAGGGGCGCGCCGACGCGGCCCTCGTCGGCGACGAGGACGCTCAGGTTGGAGCGGCCCAGCGTGGCGAAGATGCCGACCCGGCCCCCCGCCGGACCGTGCCGCAGCGCGTTCTCCACCAGGTTGGTCACGACCTGCCGGGTCCGCAGCCGCGGGACCGGGTGGGCGGCGGCCTGCCGGGTCATCCCGATGCGCCGCCGGTGCCGGGGCACCAGGGCCGCCGCCGCGCGCACGACGTCCGCCAGCGGCACCGCCGCGGCCGGCGGCTCCGCCGCCAGCCCGAGGGCCAAGGTGTTCGTCGCCACCTCGCTCAGCAGCGCCTGCAGGTGCGCGGCCTGCTCGTGGGCCAGGGCCGCCATGGCGCGCCGGTCGTCGCCGGTGAGCGGGAAGCGGTCGTCGGCGAGCGCCCGGGTAAGCGAGGTGAGCGAGGTGACCGGGGTGCGGAACTCGTGACAGAGCACGCGCAGCAGCAGTTCCGGGTCGGTTTCGGCGTCCGCCGGTCCGACCGGGCCCGCTGCCGGCCCCGCCCGCCGTAGCGCCCGAAGCGGCCCCTGCCACCCGTGTCGTCCCCGCATCCGCCAGACCTCCCTCGTTCCGCCACGGCCGCATGATCGGTACCCGCTCGGGAAGGGACCAGGCATGCCCGGTCCTCCGCTCGTCCGGCTGGCCGTCGTGGACGACCACCCGCTCTTCGTCCGTGGGCTGGAGCTGCTCCTGCCGGCCACGTCCGAGGGGCGCGCGGAGGTGGTGGGCTCGACCGGCGACGCGTCGGCGGCCGCCTCGCTGGTCGGCCGCTGCCTGCCCGACCTGGCACTGGTCGACCTGCACATGCCGCCGCCCGGCGGGATCCGGGCGGTCGCCGCGATCCGGCGCTCCGCGCCCCGGGTGCGGGTGGTGGCCATGTCGGGCGGCGAGGACCCGGCCCCCGCGCTGGCGGCGCTGCGCGCCGGCGCAGAGGGCTACCTGCCGAAGACCGCCGAGCCCGAGGAGCTGCTACCCCCGCTGCTGGCCATCCTCGACGGCTGGGCCGTCCTGCCGGCGCACCTGCTCCGGTCGCTGCTGCGCCCCACCCGTTCCGCCCCGGTCGACCTCGACGACGAGGAGCGGACCATGCTCCGGTCGATCGCGGCGGGCCGCAGCACGGTCGAGATCGCCGAGCGGATGCACGTCTCCGAACGCACCGTGAAGCGGATGACCGCGGCACTGCTGCGCAAGCTGCGGGTCTCCAGCCGGGCCGAGGCGGCGGCGCTAGCCGGTCATGCGGGTCTGCTCGGCGACGACTGAAGCGCCCGGGTCTTTGCGTCGGCGCCGCCGTTTTCCCCGCGATAACACCGGCCACACCCGAAATGAAAACGGCGCGCATTGTTGCGGATTTGCCGTGCGATAGGTCAAACTTTGACCACACCCCGCCCCCACACAGGGAGTAATTGGCGATGGCGAGAAAAGTAATCACGGTCCTGACCGACGACCTCGACGGTGGAAAGGCCGACCGGACCGTCGAGTTCAGTCTGGACGGAGTGGCCTACACCATCGACGTCTCCGACGAGAACGCGGGCGTTCTGCGCAAGGCCCTCGACCCGTACATCAACGCTGGCCGGCGGATCGGGCGCGGCCCGGTCGACGTCGGGCGGACTCCCCGTCGGGCGGGCGCGTCGGGCGGCTCGGGAATGGACCGGGAGCAGAACCGGGCGATCCGCGAATGGGCCACCAAGAACGGCTACAAGATTTCCGAGCGGGGTCGCATCCCCGTCGAGGTCGTCGAGGCGTACAAGAACCGCTGAGCGGGCGGCCCCGGTTCACCCTGGGGCTCGCACGGGGTCACGCTGCGAAATCAGCGGGGCCCCGCCGGTCTTTTCCCACGGCCGTTCATTCGCACGGCCGGGTATCGCGTCGCGGAGCCATTCGCGGGGCGGCTCGTTCGCCGCCCGCGCACACGCCGGCCCCGCGCGAACGGCGCCTCGCCGCACTCGGCACCGGTCCCCGGGGGTGACGGTGGCGCGATGGCGGAGCCAGCCGGCGGGCCGGCTGCCCGGCCCCTCTGGGCGCCCCTGGACGGCCACGCTGATCAACGGCTGGGCGGCTTCCATCTCGGGGCCAACCTGTGCCGGTGCCCGGCCCCGGCACCGCGTGCGCCGGGCTCGTGGCCGGACCGCGCGGAGCCGGTGGCGCGCTGGGCGGGATCGTCGCGGACCGGCGGGCGGGGTGGCCGGCCATGCTCGGCTCCGGGCCCAGAGCCGCACCAGTGGGCGATCAACATCGGTTCACCGTCGCCGGCCGCGCCCGGGGAGACGGCGGGCGACGGCGTGACACCCGGCGGGCCGCCCGGAGGTACGCCCACCGGGCGGCCCGCCCCCGGTCAGCCGACCTCGATCCGCACCACGTCGAAGGCCGGGGTCTGGTTGGCCCGCTCCATCATCGGCACGCGGTGCGAGCCGTCGCCGGCCCAGACGGCGCACTGGGCGGTGCCGGAGCCGGGCAGCCCGGGCACCTGGATGGTCACGTCGTCCGGCTCGGCCCCGCCACGGCTGTCCTCGGTGGCCACGAAGAACGCCGGCACCTCCTGCGGCTGGGGCGGCTGCCGCAGGCTGTCCAGCATCCGGCAGGCGGTGTGGAAGTGGCCCCGCACCAGTCCTTCCCCGTTGAGCAGCGAGCTCTCCACGTAGTAACCGCCCTGGCCGGCCGGGAGGAAGCGGTCCCGGACGAGGTTGCGGGTGGAGACCCGCAGGGTGAACGGCTGGTTCGTGTCGACCCGGTCCGGAAAGTCGGTGATCAGCAGGGACGGGTTGTCGGCCGCAGCGCCGACCTCGCCGAACGCGGTGCCGACGCAGCGGTTGCCGTTCTGGAAGCCGTCGTGCGGCGACAGCCGGCTGTCGCCGCAGTCGTTGGCGATAACCCCCAGCCCGGCCCCGGGCCCGCCGCCGTTGTTCCCGCCGCCGTTGTTCCCGCCCCCGTTGTTCCCGCCCCCGTTGTTCCCGCCGTCGCCGTTGCCGGTCGGGGCGACCTGGCAATCGGCGAGCTGGGCCAGCCCCTGCGGCCGGGGACCCACCCGGTCGATCGCGACGGTGATCCGCCCCAGCGTCGCCCGGCGCTTGCCGGCCAGCGGCTCGAGGATCGAGGCGCGGACGAACTCCTCGCCCCGCCGGCCCTCGGCGGCCAGCCGTCGGTCCGCCTCGGCGATCTGGGCCGGCAGCAGGCTCAGGTTCCGGTCGACCTCGGCGCGGGCCCGATCGGGCACCCGGGGGAGCCGGCCGGCCACGTCCGGGCAGGCCACCGCCGAGCCGCCGTTGTCGGCACCGCCGCCGCGCGTCTGCTCACACTCGGCCACCGACTGCTGTCCGTCGCCCCAGTGGTTGCGCACCCACCGGCCGTCCTGCCAGGTCCGGCTGGTGCCGCGGCCGCTCGGCGCGGTCGCCCCGGGACTGGGCTGCACACAGGCCGCGGCGGCCGGCCGGGTGCCGGTCGGCCGCCGTTCCTCGGCCGAGGACAGCTGGGTCACGGCGACGATTCCGCCGAAGACCGCGAGCGTGCCGACGACGGCCAACAATCGCTTGCTGCGCGCGTCACCGGCTGACCGGCGCGCCCGGGTGGACCTGCGCATCGAATTGCTCTCCTTCGCGATCCGGTAGTTGACTCGGAACCTCGGCGGACCGACGGGATCGGGGGTGGTCCGCCCCGGCGGGACCGTCGGCGACGCGGGTCGGCACGTCGATGGCCGACGATGCCTTTCCGCACCGTCCTGCGCGCCGCGAGGCGCGGTCGGGGAGATCCTGTCCATTCCCGCAGGAGTACGGGACGCCCGTGGTGAAGGTTCAACACCGATCGGGGGAAACCGTGGAGAGCCGGTGCCTCCCATTCGCCGGGCGGCCCGTGGCTTCCGGCGGGAGGGTACGTCGGCCGGAACGGGTCAGTCCGCGCAGAGGTGCGCGTACGCGAAGCCGCCGGTCATCTCGTCGCGCCGGGACTCCAGCCGCCGGATGTCGGCCAGCAGTTCGTCGTGCGGCGTCAGTTCCGGCCCGGTCGCCTCCAGCGCGCGCAACCGCTCGCCCAGGGCGAGCGCGGCCAGGTCCTCGGCCAGCCGGCCCGGGTCCACCCCGGCCGAGAAGCGCTCCTCGTGCACCGTCACCCGCTCCACGAGGCAGGCGTCGGGGCGTACCCGCACCCAGCTCCACCCCTCGGCCGGCCCGCCCGCCCAGCGCACGTGCAGCCCCCGGACGATCGGGTCGGCCAGCCGCCGCGACACGTACGCCTCGACAGCCGCCGCGCGGGCCAGCGCCCCGAGGTCGTTGACGTGGCCCGTCCGCCCGTCGGGCAGCCGGCCGAGGATGTCTCGGAACCCGACGGGGGGCTCGTCCGCGTCCTCGGCCTCGTCCGCGTCGAGCTGCGCGTACCCGCGCGCGTCGATGACGTACGCGACGACGCGCCGCCCGTGCCCGTCGGCCCGGAGCGTCGGCGAGCCGATGCGCAGCACCGCCAGGCCGACCGCCTCGGCGACGGCGCTCTTCAGCCGCTCGACCCGCTGCCCGGCGGAGCCGGCGGGCGCGACGGGGCCGATCTCGACGGCGAAGACCGGCCGGTCCGTGCCGGCCGCGCAGACCACCAGGTCGTAGCCCTCCCGCAGGGCCGTGCTCCACTGGTTGCCGGTGATGCCCGGCGGTCGCCGCCGCACCAGCTCACCGAGCCGGCGGGCGCCGTGCACGAGCTGACCGCCCCGGGCGAGCAGCGGGCCGCGCCCGCCGTCCCCGGAGACCGCGCGCAGCCAGGAGTCGTCCTCACCACCGGTGCCCGTCATCGCCTGATCCGTCCGTCCCGCCGCCGATCCCGGCCGACGCGTCGGCCGGGGCGAGTCTAGGCCGTCGATCATGACCGTCGGCGCGGCGGTGTCGCGGGAGCGCGCCGCCGCGGAATTCGGTTGAGGGGCCACCTCCGCGCCGCTGGGATGGGCGGATGAGGGTCTTCCTGAGCACCGACCGGCTGGTGCTGCGCGAGTTCACCGCCGAGGACGCGGGGCTGCTCGTGGAGCTGGACGGCGACCCGGCGGTGATGCGCCACCTCAGCGGCGGGCGGCCCACCCCGCCCGAGGCGGTCCGGGAGCGGGTCCTCCCCCGCATCCTGGGGCACTACCGGCGGCCGCCCGGCCTGGGCTGGTGGGCGGCGCAGGATCGCACGGGCGGGGCGTTCCTCGGCTGGTTCGAGTTCCGCCCGACCCGCGACGGCGACGCCCGGGAGGTGGAGCTGGGCTACCGGCTGCGCCGGGGCGCCTGGGGTCGCGGCCTCGCCACCGAGGGCTGTCGGGCGCTGATCGGGAAGGGCTTCACCGAACTCGGCGTCGAGCGGGTCACCGCGAACACGATGGCCGTCAACGCCGCCTCGCGCCGGGTGATGGAGAAGTCCGGGCTGCGGTACGTGCGGACGTACGTCGAGCGGTGGCCGGAGGCGATCGAGGGCGCGGAGCACGGCGAGGTGGAGTACGCGTTGACCCGCCAGGAGTGGCCGCGCCGCGACACCGACGAGGTTCGCGGCGGGCCACCCGCGGCCGTTCCGGCTACTCCGCGCCCATCACCAGGCCCTCGATGGTGTGCTTCTGCGTGATCGGGGTCAGGGCGTCGACCACCGGACAGCGCAGGTGGGCCCGCACCGCCTCGGGCAGGCTCTCCCAGTAGCCCCGGGTGACCGCCATGTCGTGGTGCTCCGCGTTGCCCGCGCCGGGCGCGTCCACGCCGAGCACCAGCACCGGGCGGGGCAGGGTGGAGACGTTCGGCGTGCCGCGGTGGATCGTCAGGGCGGAGCGGGCCGAGATGTCGCCGCGCCGCGGGTACTTGCGTACGGCCCGCCCGGCGTAGCGGGGGTAGCGCTCCTTCGGCGGGAACATCTCGTGGTCGAAGTCCGGTCCGTCGTCCCACTGGGTGCCGGGGGCGATCTCGAACGGCCCCATCTCCTCCACCGTGTCCACGGTGGTCAGGTTGAAGGCCAGCGAGGTCAGCCGCCGCTGCCGGCGGGTCTCCTGCGGCATCGGGAAGTCCCGGTGCCAGGGCTGCATGGCCGCGCCCGGGAACGGGATGTCGAAGCCGAGTTCGACGATCTCGTAGTCCGGGCCGAGCACGGCCCGGCACACCGAGACCACCCACGGGTGGGTGACCAGGTCCACGAAGCCGCGCAGCTGCTCGGGGTGGATCTCCACGTACCAGCGCTGCGGGCCCCGGCCGACGGCGCCGCCGGGACGGGAGCGGGCCTCCCGGAAGGCGGCGTCGATGTCCTCGCCGACCCGCTCCACCCAGTCCACGGCGAAGGCGCCCCGGCAGGCGGTGATGCCGTCCCGGTAGAGGTCGCCGAGCGCCTCCAGGGGAATCTCGTCCTCGGCCGGGGGCCGGTCGGCGGGCGGCGCGGGCGGGGTGGCGTGCGATCTCATCGAACCTCCTGACGGGATGAGCCGAGTATTACAACGTTGTAGAAGCGTCGCAAGAGCCGCCGGACGGTCGCCGGCCGCCACTGGGGGGCATGATTCGAACGGTCCGCCGGCGGTCGGCGGCCGAGCCGGGGAGGTACGCGGATGCGGGTCGTGTCGCTGGTGCCGTCGCTGACCGAGGCGGTGGCCCTGACGCTGCCGGGTCTGCTGGTCGGAGCCACCGACTGGTGCACCCACCCGGCGGGGCTGGACGTGGCGCGCGTCGGCGGGAGCAAGTACCCCGACCTGGAGCGGGTACGCGCGCTGCGGCCGGATCTCGTCCTGCTCAACGTCGAGGAGAACCGCCGCGAGGACGCCGACGCCCTGGTCGCGGCCGGCGTGCCGGTGCGGGTCACCTACCCGCGTACGGTCGAGGGGGCGTTGGCCGAGCTGGCGGGCCTGCTCCGCGACCTGGGTGCCCCCGGCGAGCCGGAGTGGCTCTCGGCGGCCCGCCGGGCCTGGGCCGCGCCCGGCACGGGCCCGACCCGCGCGGCGGTCGTGCCGGTCTGGCGGCGCCCCTGGGTGGTGCTGGGCGGGGACACCTTCGCCGGTGACGTGCTGCGCCGGCTCGGCGTGCGCAACCTGTACGCCGAGCACGCCGAGCGCTATCCCCGGCCCACCCTCGACGAGCTGCGCGCCCGTACGCCGGAGCTGGTGGTGCTTCCGGACGAGCCGTACCGGTTCACCGCCGACGACGGGCCGGAGGCGTTCCCGGGCGTACCGTGCGCCCTGCTCTCCGGCCGGCACCTGACCTGGTACGGCCCGTCGCTCGCCGAGGCGCCCGCCGTGCTCCGCGCCCAGCTCGCCGACCCGGTCGTCCGGCCGGCCTGAGTGCCGCCGGCGGGCGCGGCGGCCAGGCTCGCCCGGGGCCGAGCCGACGCGCCGGCCCCGGTCGGGCGGCCGCGCGGGTCAGCCGG
>NZ_JBAKHV010000044.1:0-55761 GCF_036906775.1 Micromonospora sp. CPCC 205561
CCGCTCGACCCGGCCGAGGCCGCCGCGCGGTCGCGCGCCCGGCTCGTCGCCGCCGTGGAGCGGCTGCCCGCCGGTCCCGGCGTGCTGGCCGAGGTCCGCCGGGTGCGATCCCGGGTGGCGCTGCGCGGCACCAGCGCGGCCGAGCCGTGGGCCCGGCTGGACCGGGCCGCGCTCACCCTCGCCGGGATGGCCGGCCGGCTGACCGGGCTGGCCGAGCCGGCCGTGCGGGAGGCCGCCGCCGCCGACCGGTCGTTGCGCGATCTCGCCGACCGGGTGGCCAGCGTCGACCGCGCGCTGCGGCTCGCCCCGGTCGACGCCCGGCCCGCGCTGGCCGAGGCCCACCGTGCCCTGACCGCGCAACTGGAGCAGGGCGTCGCCGCGTACGAGCGGCTGGTCGTGGCCGCCGCCGGCTACGTCGCGGGAGAGTCCCGCCCCGGCGGGGAGCACCCGGCCGCCTTCCGCCTCACCGAGGCGACCGACCTGCTGCACGGGGTCGCCTCGGCACTGGCGGAGCTGCGCGGCGTCGGCACGCCGCTGCGTACGCCCTGAGACACGACACCGGGCGGCGGTGAGTCGCCCGGCGCGGCCGCTCACGGCGGCGTGCTGACCGGCACCGGGCCGGTGTACGGCGAGCTGCCGACGACGTTGAACGAGCGGATCCGGTAGTGGTAGGTGACGCCGCGCGCCAGGCCGGTGTTGGTGAAGCCGCGACCGGTGACGGTGAAGGTCGCCACCTCCCGGCCGAACGCCGGGTCCAGCGCCCGCTGCACGATGAAGCCGGCACCGGGCCCGGTCGGGGTGCTCGCCGCCCAGGCGAGGATCACCGTCGCCGTGTCCGGCCCGGGCGCCGTCGCGGTGGCGGTCACCCCGGTGGGCGGGCCGGGCGCCGGCGGGGTGGTCGCCCGGGCCACCGTCGACCAGGCCGACGCGGCACCGAGGTAGGTGGTGCGTACCCGGTAGTAGTACGTGGTGTCCGGCGCGACCGCGCCGTCCAGGTGGTTGTCGCCGACGCCGATCGCGGTGGTGCCGGGGCCGCTGCTGAACGTCGGGTTGGTGGCCCGCTGCACGTCGATGCCGGTGGCGAACGAGCGGTTGGCCCAGCGCAGGGCGACCCGCAGCGGCGCGGCCGGCGGGATCGCCGCGGACAGCCCGGTCGGCGCGGCGAGCCGCACGGAGGCCGGCACGCTGTTGGACCAGGTGGAGAAGCTCACCTCGTTCTCGGCGCGGATCCGGTAGTGGTAGGTCACCCCGGGCGTGACCGTGGCGTCGGTGTGGTGGGTCGCGTCGGCCGCCACGGTGATGGCCGTGAGCCCCTGCGTGAAGGTGGCGTCGGTGGCGCGCTGGAGCAGGTGGCTGGTGGCCGCCGGGCGGCTGCCGTTGCCCGTCCACGCCAGCGCGATCGCCGGCAGCGCGGTGGCCGAGCCCGGGAGGGGCGTCGTGGTCAGCCCGGTCGGCGCCCGCGGCGAGACCCGCAGCACCAGGGGTCGGGTCATGCCCTGGTCCCGCTGCCCGGCGAGCTGGCTGTGCCAGTGGTACTCCCAGCCGAGGTTGACGACCTGGTTCACCACCACCGCCGGGCGACCGTCCACCGGACTCACCGGGGTCGAGCCGGTCCGCACGCCCGCCGGCCGGACCGGATCGAGCAGTCGTACGCTGTCGCCGATCTTGAACGGCAGGGGCGGCGCGACCGGCCGCAGCGCCACGACCACGTCCTCCCGCGGGTTGACCCGCACCACCTGCTTCCAGCCCCGCTCGGCGGGGTGCGGCGGGCGGACGGCGCCGTCCCAGCCGACCCGGTTGACCACCTGCACGTCGCAGCCGGCGAAGCGCACCGGCTGGGTCTGCCGGCTGTGGCCGCGGAGGCGCCAGAGCTGGGTGCCGTCGGCGGGCCCGCCCACCGGCACGGCCGGGTCGCTGACGTGCAGCACCTCGGTGGCCGGGTCGGTCGGGCCGAGCGGCAGGGTGGTGGGGGAGAGCGGCCCGGCGTTCGGATGCCCGACCCCAAGCCGGCCGACGAGCCGGCCGTGGTCCGGTTCGAAGGCCTGCTGCACCGTCTTGACCTGGAGTGGGAGGGTCACCGGGGCCGCCGCGCCGGCCGGCACGAAGCTGACCGTGTCGGCGTGCGCGGGGACCACCGTGTCGTGGGCGGTCCGGGTGCCGAACGCCGCGTCGTACGCCGGCTGCGGCACGATCGGCGGGCGCTGGCTGGCCGCGTACGCGCCGGGCAGGCGCTCCCGCAGCCGGGCCAGGTCGTACGGCGGCGCCGGGGTGCCGCCGACGCGGAACTGCAGCAGGGTGCGGGTGTTCGGCCCGTACCCGGGGCGGCTCGGCGGGGCCCCGCCCTCGGCAACCCGGTCGGCGGCGCCGGTGTGCTGGTCGGCGCGCGGGTCGAAGCCGGGCAGCGGGGCCGGGCAGTCGTTGTAGAGGATCAACGTCGCGCCGGCCGGTACGGCGGAGAAGTCCACCAGCACGTCGGCCGCCTCCCCCGGGGCGAGCAGCAGCGCGTGCGAGTCGACGTTGAGCACGGTCGGGTCGCGGCGGTCGTACCGGTAACCCACCGGCCGGTTCGGCACCACCACCGGCACGGGGAGCAGTCCGCACTCGTTGCCGATCTGGATCATCTCGGGGCCGGCCGCCCGCGGGTCCGGCACCCCGCCCTCGCGCCCGTCCGTCGGCCAGCCGGCCGGCCGGTCCGGCGCGCGGACCGCCTCCACCATCGGCACCTCGCCGGCGTCGGCGTCGGCCGGCCCGCCGTCGGGGCCCCACATCGGGCCGTCCGAGCGGGCCCGGTAGAGCTGGAGGTTGAGGGCCCGGTCCAGGCAGGCGTTGAGGATGCGGAACCGGTACGTCCTTGGCTCGACCTCCAGGTACGGGTACGCCGTCCCGTTGACCAGCATGGTGTCGCCGAACGCGTCCGGCACCGCCGACGGGTGCGGGACACCGGGCGCGAGGGGCGGCTCGTCGGGCGCGGCGACCGGGTCGTGGTGCGGGTTCGGCACCGGTGCCGCCTGCCGGTGCCATCCGCCGCGCTCCGCCGGCCCGGCGCCGTCCGCCGTGCGCGACCACGGACCGTAGTCCCACCGGCCGGTCGGGTTCGTGCCGTCGGCGCGGTGCGGGTTCTGCCGCGCCTGGTAGACGTGCGGGTGCCAGAGGCCGCCCCGGGAGCCCCAGCGGTGCCGGTCCCACGTCGGGTCCTCCCCGGCGAGCTGGTTGTCGTCCGGCACGAAGGTCTTGTCCTCGACGACCAGGGGGAGCTGGTCGGCGGGGAGCACCCCGTCGGCGACGAGCCGCTCCTCGGCCGGGTCGGTGAGCAGGTAGAGCGCGAGCTGACCGGAGTACACGGTGAGCCGGGCCAGGCCGGCGGTGTTGTCGTGGAACCAGCAGAGCCGCCCGCTCTGCTCGTTCGGGTGGTAGAGCGTGGTGGCGCCCGCCCCGGGCGGCGGCATGTCGGGGACGTTCGTGAGGCCGGGCCCCGTCGGGTACGGGGTGATCTCGCCCGCCGGGGTCACCCACTGCCAGGGGTTGCCGGCGCTGATCCAGCCGGTCTCGGCCCCGGCGAGGCGGAGCACCGCCCGGTTCTGCGGGTAGGGCGCCGGACCGTCGAGCGGGCCGGCACCGGCCCCGTCGACGGTGGGGTCGACCGGCAGGAAGAGCTCCCCGGCCCGGCCGGTGGGGAGTTGGTTGATGAACTTGATCCGGACGGGTCGCCCCCGCCGGGCCAGGACGACCGGGCCGAGGTGCCAGGGGCGCCCCGCCGGCACGACCGTGTTGTGCCCGTCGGCGTCCGTGCCGAGGTTGAGCTGCCGGTAGCCGCGCAGCCGGGTGGCCGGCAGGTCCCGGTGCAGCCGCTGCGCGTACTGCTCCAGGCCGATCTCGTAGTAGTCGCAGCCCGGGTAGCTGATGGTGTCCGGCACCGCCACCGGCAGGTGACCGCCCAGCTCGGTGCGGCCGAGCGTGCCGAGGCCGGGCAGCGCGTCGACGAACTTGCGGATGCCGGTGCCGGGTACCACCGAGCCGTCGGCGCCGACGACCGGCAGCGGGCTGCGCGCGTGGTTCGGCACGGGCCCGAAGCCGCGTGGGACGGCGGCCGGGTCGAGGCTGGCCGGCGCGGCGGCCGGCTCCTGCGCGCGGCGGGCCCCCGGGACGGTCGCCGCGGTCCCGTCGGCGCCGTCCGCGGCGTGGGCGGTCGCCCGGTCCGCCCACGGGATCCGGAGTATGCGGAACAGGTCCATGGCTCTCCCCGGTGGCCGGGCGCGCCGCCCGCCACGGCGCCGTGGCGGGACCGGTCGCGCTTCGCTGACGATGCGTGAGGAGTCAACCGCAGCATGCGACCTGGACGGCGGGGTTAGGAAGTACCCAATCGTCCGTATCTGTGGCGGGCAGGCGACTCGCGGCCGCGGCTACGGAGTGTCCCGCCCGACACGCCGGTCCGGCCGGCGGCGGTGCCGCGGCCGGGGGTGCGCCGCCGTGCCGACCGCGTCCCGGCCGGTGGCGCCGGGCCCGCCCGCGCCCGGGTGGCGTCCGCCGCCCGTGGTCAGCCGGTGGGGCGTTCCGGCTGGCAGGCCGGGCACCAGTAGGTGACTCGCTCGCCCAGTTCCTCCTTGCGGATCGCGGTGCCGCACCGACGGCAGGGCTCGGCGCGCCGGCCGTAGACGTAGCTGGTCTGGCCCCGCCGCAGGGATCCGGTGGTGCTCTGCGTCCAGCGGCCGCGGTTCGCCGCGAGCAGCCGCTGCGCCAGGGCCACCGTGCCGGCGAGGTCGGGCACCGCGCGCACCGGCGTCCATGGCGAGACGCCGCGCAGGAAGAGCACCTCGCACTTGTAGAGGTTGCCGACACCGGCGAGGTTGCGCTGGTCCAGCAGCGCCTCGGAGATGGTCGCGTCCGGCTGGGCGGCCAGCCGGCGGACGGCCTCCGCCGGGTCCCAGTCCGCGCCGAGCAGGTCGGGGCCGAGGTGGCCGACCAGCGAGTCCTCCTCGGTGGTCGGCACCAGCGACAGGTCGTGCAGGTGGTAGCCGACGGCGACGGCCCGCGGGGCGCGCAGCACCGCCCGGATCAGATGGGCCGGCCGGCCCGTCCAGCGTTCGCCCGGCGCGTACGCCCGCCAGGCCCCGTCCATCCGCAGGTGCGAGTGCAGCGTCCAGCGCGCCCCGCCGTCGGCCGGCGCGACGCCCTCCGGCGGCGCGACGCCCTCCGGCGGGGCGGTGAGGCGGAGCAGCAGGTGCTTGCCGCGGCTGGCCGACTCCCGTACGACCCAGCCGGTGAGGTCGGTCGTGGCGAGCCGGGGCACCCGGAAGTCGCTGCCGGTCAGGCTGGCGCCGGCCAGGGCGCGGTGCAGGACGCGGGCCGTGTTCCAGACGGTGTCGCCTTCGGGCACCGGACCATCCTCCCTCGTCCGAGCGGGATTCGCATGTATCACCATTTGTATCGCGCTTACTGTCGATCTACCGACAAGGGCACGATCAGGGAGTTCTGAGGAGAACGCCCATGATTCTGCCCGACCGTCGTGCCCGTACCGCCGCCCTGACCCTCATCCTCGTCCTCACCCTCCTGCCGTCGCCCGGCGCCGCCCGCGCCGCCGGCGGCGAGCGGTGGGCCACCGACCTCTCGCGCGTCGACGCCGACGACGTCAACGTCCGGTCCGCCCGGGCCGGGCTCCGCCTCGCGGATTCCCGCACCGCGCCGGTCCGCGCGCCCCGCGGCGCGGTGGCCGAGGGCCTGTTCCACGCGACCCCGCACACCCTGGCCCGCCCGGCCACCCGGGTCCGCGCCTCCCTCGACGCCCGCGCGCCCGCCGGCACCACCGCGGAGGCCCAGGTGCGGGGCTGGCGCTCGGGCGGCTGGACCGAATGGCGCGAGGCCACCGGCGCGGCGCTATTCGACCGACCGGTCACCCGGGTGCAGGCCCGGGTGCTGCTCACCACGAGCCGGCCCGGCACCACCGCCGAGGTGCGCGCCGTGCGGCTCACCGCCGACACCGTCGCCGTCGCCGCCGCCACCCCCGGCCTCACCTACCGGGTGTACGCCACCCGCATCGGGCTGGTCGGCGGGGTGACCGCCAACGGGCACACGATCGAGGCCCGTGACCACTTCGTCGCGCTGCCCTCCCGGCGGAGTCTCGCCCCGGCGTACACCGGCGACTACACCCTCCGGGTCTGCACGACCACCGGCAGCCGCTGTGAGTACGCCCCGGTCTGGGACGTCGGGCCGTGGAACACCCGGGACGACTACTGGAACCTCAGCGGCGTCCGGGAGAACTGGAAGGACCTGCCGCAGGGCCGGCCGCAGGCGCAGGCGGCCTACCAGTCCGGCTACAACGGCGGGCGGGACCAGTTCGGCCGGGTGGTGCTGAATCCGGCCGGCGTGGACCTCGCCGACGGCACGTTCTGGGACGGGTTGCAGCTGACCACCAACGCCTGGGTCGACGTGGCGTACCTGTGGACCGGCAGCGGCCCGCGCGGGGTGGTCGGGGACGGCCCGCTCAACCTCCGCGCGGGCGCCGGCACGGGGTACGCGGTGCGTGGCCTCGCGGCGCGGTACGCCAACGTGCCGATCGAGTGCTACGTGGCCGGGCAGACCGTCGCCGGCCCGTACGGCACCACCAACCGGTGGAACCGCCTCGCCCCGGGGCAGTACGTCAGCCACGCGTACGTCTCCGCGGTCTACGGCGGCGGCGTGCCGCTCTGCTGACCGGGCACCTCCGTCGGGCCGGGCGGTACCGGCCCGGCGGTCAGCCGGCCGCGATCCGCAGCGGGTCGCCCGGCGCCACCGCCAGCAGGTCGACCGCCCGGCCGCCGTTGACCGCCACGGCGACCCGGCCGGCCGAGTCGGCGTGCACCAGCAGCCCGCCCGGCGGCGCGTCGCCGAAGGTGCGCCCGTGCACGGCCTCCCGCCCGGCGGTCGGACGCTCCCCGGCCCCGGTGCCGGGGAGCACCCGGACCCGGGCGGGCAGGGGGTCCAGCAGGTCGGCCGGCGCGGCCAGCTGCACGTTGCCGAAGTGGTCGACGGCCAGCACCTCGGCCGTGAAGCCGTCCGGCTCCCGCCGCAGCAGCGGCGCGGGCAGCCGGACCAGGGAATCCGGGTCGACCGCCGGGCCGAGACCGGCCAGGGACGCGCCCAGCGCCAGCCGCGCGGCCACCGGCGCGAAGACGTCCCGGCCGTGGAACGTGTGGGACACCTCGGGCGCGAGCCATTCCCGCCCGGTCAACTCGACGGCGGCCGTCACCCCGCCCAGCGCCGCGGCGGCGTCGATCAGCAGGCCGTTGTCCGGCCCGACCAGCAGGCCGCCCGGCGCCGCCAGCGCGACACCCCGGCGGGCCGTGCCGACCCCGGGGTCGACGACGGCCACGTGCACCCCCCGCGGCAGGTGCGGCACGGCCTGCGCGAGCACCGCCGCGCCCCGGCGCACGTCGGCCGGCGGGACGAGGTGGGTCACGTCGATCACCCGGGCCGCCGGGGCGAGCCGCGCGATCACCCCGTGGCACGCGGCGACGAAGCCGTCCGCGAGACCGTAGTCGGTGGTCAGCGAGATCCAGGGGACGCCCGCCGGGTCGGTGGACCGGCCGTCGGCGGTGAGCCGCAACTCCAGGCGCAGCTCGTCGTGCAGCTCGATGCCGTCCTCGCCGACCAGCGGGATGCCCGGCTTGAGCCGGCGGGCCCGGTCCACCCCTCCCCGGTCGACGCCCACCAGCCGCAGCCCGCGCCGCTGGTAGAACCGCAGTGCCCGCAGGTTGTCGTTCGTGGTGACGAGCCAGAGCCGGTCGCGCCCCCCGGCCCGGGCCAGCTCCGCGGCCGCCGCCAGCAGCGCCGTGCCGGCGCCGCCGCCGGGCGTCGCGGCGACGACGCTGAGCACCTCCAGCCCGTCGGCGTCGGCGCGGTGGGCGAGCGCCCCGACCACCGTGCCGGCACCGTCCACCGCCACCAGGGTGGGCAGCGTACGCAGGTCGTGGCGGGTGTCGTGGGCGACGACGTACGGGCCGCCCCACTCGCGCTCGTGCAGCGCGTCCACCGCCGCGCGGTCCCCGGCCCGCGCCGGCCGGACGGTCACCCCGGTCGTCCCGTTCGTTCCGGTCATCCTCGACTCCCCTCGTCGACGGGTCGGGATCGTACCGGCGCCGGCCGCGCGGCCGGGTCGACCGGGGCGGGTTGGCGGAAATGGGACAGCCGCACTGACCGACCGGCCACTGCCAGGACGGGAGCCGGTTGGGCAGACTGCCAGGGGTGACCAACCGGAGCCTGCCCGCCGTCGCGGTACTCGTGATCGCCACCGCCCTCACCGCCGCCTGCGGCGACGACGCGGGGGACCGGCGCGCCGCGCCCCCGGCCGCCTCGGCGTCGGCTACGGCCGACGTACCTTCGTCGGGCCCGACCGGCACGCCCGCGACCACGTCGCCGCCGGCCGCCCCGCCGACGGGGGCGAGCCCGGCGGGGCCGAGCGCCGGCGGGCCGACCGAGCGCCGTCCCGCGAGCCCGCCGCCGGTGGAGCTGCCGGTCCGGCCGACCGGTACGCCCGGCGCGCGGCAGGTCGTGGACGCGTTCAGGGCCGCCGGGTTGAAGGTGCCGAATCCCCGGGACCGCTCGGTCGAGTGCGGCCCGGACGGGCTCGGCCTGGGCTGCTCCGAGCTGGTGGCGACCGACGCCGTCACCGTCTACGTCTTCCCCGACGAGACCAGCGCCAGCGAGATCGCCGAGACGTGGGGCGGTCAGTCGTTCCGGCGGGGCACGGTGGTGCTCAACTACCTGCGGACGAAGACCCCCGCCGCCGACCGCGCGAAGTACGAGAAGGTCCTCACGGGCCTGCGCTGACCGTCCGGCCGGGGCCCGGCCCTGGTCTCCGGCCCTCGGCCCTGGTTCCCGGCCCGCCGGCCCCGGGCCCTGATCGCCTGGCCCGCCGGCCCCGGTGCCCGTCCGCCGCCGCCGTCACCGGCCGGCATCGGCCCGCGTCGGCACTCCCCGCCCGGAGATTCGCCCGCCGGCTGGTCCTGCTCCGGGCACGTGCGGGCGTGCCGGCCGTCGGCTGCGGCTCAGCCGCGCAGGCGCAGGCCACGGGGGGTGGCGCGGAAGCCGGCTGCGGTGAGCGCGTCGTGCAGCGGCGAGGAGTGCACCGCCGCGCCGTCGGCCCGCTCCACCGACATCGCGCCGAGCGCGCCGGAGTGCACGGCGTCGGCGAGCGCCTTGCCCGCCGCCCCCAGCAGGTCGGCGTCGTCGGCGAAGGAGAGGATCGTCCGCCCGCCGCGTTCGACGTAGAGCAGCAGCTCGCCGGCGACCAGCACCACCACGGCACCGGCCTTGCGCCCCGCCCGGTGCCCGGTCGCCGGTGCGGCCCCGTCGCCCGAGTCGACCGCCCGTTCGGGCCAGGGCAGGGCCGCGCCGTAGGGGTTTGCCGGGTCGGTCGCGGCGAGTACCAGGACGGGGGCGCCGCGACCGCGCCCGCCGTCGGTCGGCTCGGCCAGCGCCCGGATCCGGTCCACCGCGCCCGGCACCGCGAACTGCGCCGCGCCCAGGCCCTCGACGAAGTAGCCCCGCCGGGCCGCCCCGCGCTCCTCCAGCGCCGAGAGCACCGGATAGACGGCGGCGAAGCCGCCGGTCACCTGCTCGGCCACCACCGCGCCCCGGGTCACCACGCCGTGCCGTTCGAGCAGCACGTCGGCGAGTGCCGCCGCCCGGCGGGTCGGGTCCGTGTCGCGCTCCGGCAGGCGCGACCAGCGGCCGGCGACGGTCGGCGGGCCGCCGCGGGCCGGCAGGACCACCCGACCCGGGCGCCGGTAGCGGGTGCGGGGCGTGGCGGGACGGGACCGGTGGGCGCCGCCGCCGCCGAGCGCCGCCCGCAGCGGCGTCAGCGTGTCGTTGGTGAGCCGGCCGGCCCAGACCAGGTCCCAGACGACGGCGGAGAGCGCGGCGTCGTCGGTGCAGCCGACCCGGTCGGAGAGCGACCGGAAGAAGAGCGCCTGCCCGTCGCCGAGTGCGTCGAGGACCGCGTCGTGCAGCGGGGTGCGGGTGAGCGCCTCGTCGGGCGGGGGGAGCAACAGCGGCGCGACGTCCGCGTACGCGAGGGTGACCCAGCCGTCCCCGCCGGAGATCGCCCCGGAGCCGGCCCAGAGCACCTCGCCGCTGGCGCAGAGCTCGTCGAGCTGGGCGGGGGAGTAGTCGGCCACCCTTGCGGGCAGCACCAGCCGCTCCAGCGCCGACGCCGGCACCGCCACACCCTGCAACTGCTCCACGGCGGCGGCCAGCGCCTCCACCCCCCGGGCCGACGAGCCCACCTGCTGCCAGCGGGGCAGGAACGCGGCCAGCGCGCGGGGCGGTACCGGCTCGATCTCCCGGCGCAGGGCGGCCAGCGACCGGCGGCGCAGCAGCCGGAGCACCTCCGCGTCGCACCACTGGCTGCCGGCCGTGTCGGGGGTGAACTCCCCGGCCACCACCCGCCCGGTGGCGGCGAGCCGGCGCAGCACCTGCTCGACCACGAAGACGCCCAGCCCGAAGCGGGCGGCGCAGGTGGCGGCGGCGAACGGCCCGTGCGTGCGGGCGTAGCGGGCGACCAGGTCGCCGAGGGGATCGGCCACCGGGGCCAGATACGCCTCCGCCACCCCGACGGGCAGCGCCACGCCGAGGGCGTCGCGCAGCCGGGCGGCGTCCTCGACGACCACCCAGCGTTCCTCGCCGGCGACGCGCACCCGCAGCACCCGACGGGCCGCCGCCAGCTCGGCCAGCCACCCGGGGGAGGCGCCCCGCTCGGCCAGTTCGGCCTCGGCGAGGTCGCCGACGACGCGGAGCAGCTCGACCACGTCCTCCGCGTCGCGCGGGCGGCGCTGCTCGGTCAGCCAGCGCAGCTGCCGCCCGGTCTCGGCGAGCACCGCGGGATCGAGCAGCTCCCGCAGGTCGACCCGGCCGAGCAGCTCGCCGAGCAGGGTCGAGTCCAGCGCCAGCGCGGCGGCCCGGCGCTCGGCCAGCGGGGCGTCGCCCTCATAGAGGAAGGCCCCGACGTAGCCGAAGAGCAGCGAGCGGGCGAACGGCGACGGCTGTGCCGTCTCCACCTCGACCAGGCGCACCTTGCGGGCCGCCAGGTCGCGCATCAGCTCGGCCAGCGCGGGCTGGTCGAAGACGTCCTGGAGGCACTCCCGGGCGGCCTCCAGGGTGACCGGGAAGTCGGCGTACTCGCGGGCGACGTCGAGCAGCTGGGCGGAGCGCTGCCGCTGCTGCCACAGCGGCTGGCGGCGGCGCGGGTCGCGCCGGGGCAGCAGCAGCGACCGGGCCGCGCACTCCCGGAACCGGGACGCGAAGAGCGCGGACGTGCCCACCGACTCCTCGACGAGCTGGGCGATCTCCTCCGGCTCGAAGACCACCACGTCGGCGCCGGGCGGCTCCTCCGCCGTGTCCGGCAGGCGGACGACGATGCCGTCGTCGGAGGGCATCACCTGGGCGTCCACCCCGTAGCGCTCGGCGAGCCGGCGGCCGATGGCCAGCGCCCACGGCCCGTTGACCCGGGCACCGAGCACGCTGTGCACGGCGAGCCGCCAGTCGCCGAGCTCGTCGCGGAACCGCTCGACCACCACGGTGCGGTCGTCGGGCAGCGACCGGGTGGCGTCGCGCTGCTCGCGCAGGTATGCCATCAGGTTGCCCGCGGCCCAGTCGTCGAGCCCGCCGGCGCGCAGCGCCGCGAGCGCCGCCGCGTCGTCCTGCCGCAGCAGGGTGCGCACCCGGGCGCCGATGGCCCGGCCCAGCTCGACCGGGCGGCCGAGCTGGTCGCCCTTCCAGAACGGCATCTTCGCGGCCTGCCCGGGGGCGGGCGAGACCAGCACCCGGTCGGGGGTGATCTCCTCGATCCGCCAGGACGACGAGCCGAGCAGGAAGACGTCGCCGATCCGCGACTCGTAGACCATCTCCTCGTCCAGCTCGCCGACCCGGGCCGCCCGCTCGGCGCCGGCCAGGAAGACGCCGAAGAGGCCCCGGTCGGGGATGGTGCCGCCGCTGGTCACCGCGAGCCGCTGCGCGCCCGGCCGGCCGGTCAGCGTGTCGGTGGCGCGGTCCCAGACCAGTCGGGGCCGCAGCTCGGCGAACGCGGTGGACGGGTAGCGGCCGGAGAGCATGTCGAGCACGGCGTGCAGCGCCGAGTCGGGCAGCTCGGCGAAGGGCGCCGCCCGGCGGACCAGGACGGCCAGGTCGCCGACCCGCCACGGCTCGAGCGCGACCATGGCGACGATCTGCTGGGCCAGCACGTCCAGCGGATTGCGCGGGTAGTGCAGCTCCTCGATGGCGCCGTCGGCCATCCGCTCGGCCACCACAGTGCAGGAGAGCAGGTCGCCCCGGTGCTTGGGGAAGACCACTCCGCGGGAGACCGCGCCCACCTGGTGCCCGGCCCGGCCCACCCGTTGCAGCCCGGCGGCCACGCTGGGCGGGGCCTCGATCTGCACCACCAGGTCGACGGCCCCCATGTCGATGCCCAGCTCCAGGCTGGAGGTGGCGACCACGGCGGGGAGCTGGCCGGACTTGAGTGCCTCCTCGATGTGCTTGCGCTCCTCCCGCGAGACGCTGCCGTGGTGGGCGCGGGCGATGACCGGCGGCGCGCCGGCCGCCGCGCCGGCCTGGGCCATCAGCTCGGCCGGAGGGCGGCCGGCCGGCGCGGCGCGGAGGGCCCCCGGGCCGGCGGTGCGCGCGGCCGGCACGCCGTCGGGGACCTCCTCCGCGGCCAGCTCGTTGAGCCGGGCGCAGAGCCGCTCGGCGGAGCGCCGGGAGTTGGTGAAGACGATGGTCGAGCGGTGGGCCCTGACCAGGGAGAAGACGCGTTCCTCCACGGCGGGCCAGATCGACGCGCGGCGCGGACCGGGCCCGCCGGGATCGTCCGGCGGCTCCTGCTCGTCGAGGCGGGTCATGTCCTCCACCGGGACCTGGACGCTGACCTCGATCGTCTTGGCGGTGGGCGGCGCGACCACGTCGATCGGACGCGCGCCGCCGAGGAACCGGGCGCAGGCGTCGACGGGCCGGACCGTGGCGGAGAGGCCGATCCGCTGGGCCGGGGCGGGCAGCAGCTCGTCGAGGCGTTCCAGGGAGAGCGCCAGGTGGGCCCCCCGCTTGGTGCCGGCCACCGCGTGCACCTCGTCGACGATCACGGTCTCGACGCCCCGCAGGGAATCGCGCGCGGCGGAGGTGAGCAGCAGGAACAGCGACTCGGGCGTGGTGATGAGGATGTCCGGCGGGGTGCGGGCGAAGGCCCGCCGCTCGTCGGCGGGGGTGTCGCCGGTGCGCATCCCGACCGTGATCTCCGGTGGGGCCACCCCGAGCCGGGTGGCGGCCTGCCGGATGCCCGCGAGCGGGGTACGCAGGTTGCGCTCGACGTCGACCGCGAGCGCCTTGAGCGGGCTGACGTAGAGCACCCGGCACCGGTGGCGGGGCTCGGCCGGGGCGGGCTCGCGGGCCAGCCGGTCGAGCGACCAGAGGAACGCGGCCAGCGTCTTGCCCGAGCCGGTCGGCGCGACCACCAGCGCGCTTCGCCCCGCGGCGACGGAACGCCAGGCGCCGGCCTGGGCGGCGGTGGGCGCGGCGAAGGCGGCGGTGAACCACTCCCGGGTGGCCGCGCCGAAACTCGCCATCGCATCCGTCACGCCATCCATCCTGCCCCGGCGGTGTGACAATCAGGCCTCGGGCGGCGTGGGATTCTGCCCGGCTTCGACCCGGTGAGGGGTGCTTGCGCGGTTAGGTCCGTTAAGTCTTACTTAACTGCTTGCTTGTCCCCCACAACATAAAGTAACTTCACTCCGAGTGCCGACCGGGTGGAGGGGACTGGATGACCGTCGAGCAGCGGAGTTTCGAGCCCGGCACCGACGTGCTCATCCGCAAGGTCGACAGCCATCTCGCCGCCGTCCGCGCCGGGCTGTGCGGGCCGGAGCTGGAGCTGGCCGAGCGGCTCGCCGCCGCGCTGCGGGAGCTGGTCGCCTCCACCGCCCAGGCCAGCGCCGCCGACCGGGGCCAGGTGCGCGCGGCGGTGCACTACTTCGTGCTGCGCCGGGAGGGTCGGGGCCGGTTGCTCCCGGTGCGCTCCCTCGCCGCCGCCCAGCGGGTGGTCAACCGCGTCGTCGTCGAGCTGGACCGTCCCGACCTGCTGGTGGAGCCACGGAGCGAACGTCCAGCCGGGGAGCCCGCCCTGCCCGCCGCCGATCTCGCCGTCGGCTGACCCCGGTCGTCGGCCCCGCCGTCGCCAGCCCCCGGCGCCGCTCTCGCCGTCGGCCGACCTCCGGTCGTCGCCGAGGCGTCCGCGCCCGTACCGGGGAACGGTCAACCGGCAATCCGGCCGAATTCGCGCAAAACCGCCCGCCGGGCGACGAACTGGCGTCTGATCGCAGCTAGGTGCCGTCCCACCTCCGGCGCGGACCGCAGCAACCTCGACCGGGAGCGCGGGTGCTCGTACTGCTGATCCTCCACCTCGTGGCGGCCGTCGTCGCGCCGCTGCTCGTCCGGTGGTGGGGTCCGCGCGCCTGCTACCCGCTGGCGCTGGCGCCGGCGGCCGCGTTCGGGTGGGCGGTGGCCCGGACCCCGGCCGTCCGCGACGGCGGCGCGGTGGTCGAGACGTACCCGTGGATCCGGGAACTCGGCGTCGACCTGGCCCTGCGGATGACCACCCTGTCGTGGCTGATGACCCTGCTGGTCGGCGGCGTCGGCGCGCTGGTCCTGATCTACAGCGCCCGCTACTTCGGCGCGGAGTCGACCGGGGTGGCCCGGTTCGCGGCCGTGCTGGTGGCCTTCGCGGGGGCGATGCTCGGCCTGGTCCTCGCCGACGACCTGCTGCTGCTCTACGTCTGCTGGGAACTCACCACGATCTTCTCGTATCTGCTGATCGGGCACAGCACCGAGCGGCGCTCCAGCCGGTGGGCGGCGGCGCAGGCGCTGATCGTGACCACGCTCGGCGGGCTGGCCATGCTGGTGGGCTTCATCATGCTCGGCGAGCACGCCGGCAGCTACCGGCTGTCGCAGCTCACCGCCGGTGCGCTGCCGGGCGGGGCTTACCTGGTCACGGCGGTCCTGCTGATCCTGGCCGGGGCGTTGTCCAAGTCGGCGTTGCTGCCGTTCAGCTCGTGGCTGCCGGTGGCGATGGCGGCGCCCACGCCGGTGAGCGCGTACCTGCACGCCGCCGCGATGGTGAAGGCCGGCGTCTACCTGATCGCGCTGCTCGCCCCGCTGCTGGCGAGCGTCGGCCCGTGGCGGCCGGTGGTGCTGGTCGCCGGCCTGGCCACCCTGGTCACCGGGGGCTGGGCGGCGCTGCGGCAGACCGACCTGAAGCTGCTGCTGGCGTACGGCACGGTCAGCCAGCTCGGGCTGGTCGCGGTGGCGGCCGGGGCGGGCACCCCGGACACCGCGCTGGCCGGGGCGGCGATGCTGCTGGCCCACGCCCTGTTCAAGGCTTCGCTGTTCCTCGTCGTCGGCATCGTCGACCACGGCGCCGGCACCCGGGACCTGCGGGAACTGTCCGGGCTGGGGCGGCGCGCGCCCGTGCTCGCCGCCGTTGCGGTGCTTGCCGCCGCGTCGATGGCGGGGCTGCCGCCGCTGGTCGGCTTCGTCGCCAAGGAGGCGGTGCTGGCCGCCTTCACCGACCGGCCCGCCGTCCTCGCCGTGCTGGTGGCCGGCACCGCGCTCACCGTCGCCTACAGCGCCCGCTTCGTCTGGGGGGCCTTCGCCACCCGGCCGGGCGTGCAGCCGACCGTCCTGGGCCGGGTCCCCGCGTCGATGCTCGTCCCGCCGGCCCTGCTCGCCGCCGTCGGGCTGGTCGCGGGCCCGGGCACCGGCGTGCTCGACGACCTGCTCCGCCCGTACGCCGAGCTCTTCGGCGGCGTCGGCAAGGAGTTGGCGCTGTGGCACGGCCTCACCCCCGCGCTGGGCCTCTCCGCGCTCGCCGTGGCCGGCGGCGCGGCGCTGCACGCGCTGCGCGGCCCGCTCGCCCCCGTGCTGGCGCGGCTGCGCGTCCCGGTCGGCGGAAACCAGGGGTACGAGTGGGTCATCGGCCGCTTCGACCGGCTCGCCATGGACGTCACCGGCGCCACCCAGCGGGGCTCGCTGCCGCAGTACCTCGGCGCGATCCTGCTCGTGCTCACCGTGGTGCCCGGCGGGGCGATGCTCGCCACCGCCCCGTGGCGGGACCGGATCGCCCTCTGGGACAGCCCCCTGCAGGTCGTGGTGGTGGCCGTGGTCATGGTCGCGGCGGTGCTCGCGGTGGGCGCCCGCCGGCGGCTGACCGCGATGCTGCTGGTGGGCATGACCGGCTACGGCACCGCGATGCTCTTCGTGGTCTACGGCGCCCCGGACCTGGCGCTGACCCAGTTCCTCGTCGAGACCGCCACCATCGCGGTGTTCGTGCTGGTGCTGCGCCGGCTGCCGGAACGCTTCTCGGCCCGCCCGCGGCGCAGCCGGTGGGGGCGCCGCGCGATCGGGGTGGCCGTCGGCGTGATGACCGGCGGGTTGGCCCTGACCGCCGCCTCGGCCCGGCAGGCGCCCACGATCTCCGACGCGTTCCCGGGCCTGGCCGTCACCCAGGGGTACGGACACAACGTGGTCAACGTGACCCTGGTCGACATCCGGGCCTGGGACACGATGGGCGAGCTGTCGGTGCTGGTGGTGGCCGCCACCGGCGTGGCCAGCCTGGTCTTCCAGCGCTCCCGCACCGGACCGCGTCCCCGCCGTCCCGAGCCGTCCGGCCGGAGCCAGCGGGCGGGCGGACGGGTCTGGCTGCGCGGCGGGGCGACCCTGCACGAGCGGCAGCGTTCGATCGTGCTGGAGGTGGTGACCCGGCTGCTCTTCCACACCGTGGTGGTCTTCTCCCTGTTCCTGCTCTTCTCCGGTCACAACGCGCCCGGTGGCGGCTTCGCCGGCGGGCTGGTGGCGAGCCTGGCCCTGGCCGTGCGCTACCTGGCCGGCGGCCGTTACGAGCTGGCCGAGGCCGCCCCGGTCGGCGCCGGCACGGTGCTCGGGGCCGGCCTCCTCGTCTCGATCGGCACCGGGGTCGTCGCCCTGCTCGCCGGCGGATCGGTGCTCGAGAGCGCCCGGATCGACCTGTGGCTGCCGCTGATCGGCGACTTCTACCTGGTCACCTCCGTCTTCTTCGACGTCGGGGTCTACCTGGTGGTGGTCGGGCTGGTGCTGGACATCCTGCGCAGCCTCGGCGCCGAGGTGGACCGGCACATCGAGGCGGCCGGCGAGTCGGGCGGCGGACTGCGGGTCGACCGGGGAGGTAGGCGGACGTGAGGCCGGGCGTCGAGGGACCGACCCTGGTGCTGGTGGTGGCCGCCGGGGTGCTGGTCGGCTGCGGGGTCACCCTGATGCTGGAACGCAGCCTCACCCGGATCCTGCTCGGTGTCATCATGCTCGGCAACGGGGTCAACGTGCTCATCCTGATGGGCGGGCGTGCCGGGGCGGCGCCGATCGTGGGCACGGCGCCGACCGACACGCTGAGCGACGCGTTGCCGCAGGCCATGGTCCTGACCGCCATCGTGATCACCTTCGGGCTGACCGCCTTCCTGCTGGCGGTCAGCTACCGCAGCTGGTACCTCACCGGCGACGACGAGGTCCCCGACGACATCGAGGACCGGCAGATCAGGCGGGCCGCCGACCGCAACGAGGCCCGCACCGCCGACCTCGGCGGCGAGGGCCCGGACGACCCCCGGCGGGTCGACCCCGAGCAGGTCGACCCCGAGCCGCCGCGCCGGCTCCGCCCCGGGGACGGTCCCGGATGACCGGCCCCGCGCGACGGGGCGCCCGATGAGCCGGCTCCTGCCGCTGCCGGTGGTGGTGCCGCTGCTGGGCGCGGCGCTGACCCTGCTGCTGGCCCGCTGGCCGGGGCTGCAACGGGTGGTCAGCGTGGCCTGCCTGACGGCCACGCTGGTGGTGGCGGCGGCGCTGCTGGTGCAGGCGTACCGGCACGGGCCGGTGGTGCTCCAGGTCGGCGGGTGGGCGGCGCCGGTGGGCATCGTGCTGATCGCCGACCAGTTCGCCGCGCTGATGCTGGTGGTCTCGTCGGCGGTGACCCTCTGCGTGCTGCTCTACTCCGTCGGGCAGGGGCAGGCCGACTTCGGCGAGACCGTCCCGGTGACCATCTACCACCCGACCTACCTGGTGCTGACCGCCGGCGTGACCAACGCGTTCCTCGCCGGCGACCTGTTCAACCTCTTCGTCGGCTTCGAGATCCTGCTGGCCGCGAGCTTCGTGCTGATCACCCTCGGCGGCACCGAGACCCGGATCCGGACCGGCTCGACGTACGTGGTGGTCAGCATCCTCTCCTCGATGGTCTTCCTCACCTCGGTGGGCCTGGTGTACGCGGCCACCGGCACGCTGAACCTGGCCCAGCTGGCGTACCGGCTGGACGCGCTGCCCGACGGCGTACGGCTGAGCCTGCAACTGATGCTGTTGCTCGCCTTCGGGGTCAAGGCGGCGGTCTTCCCGCTCTCGGCCTGGCTGCCCGACAGCTACCCCACCGCGCCGGCCCCGGTCACGGCGGTCTTCGCCGGCCTGCTCACCAAGGTCGGCGTGTACGCGATCATCCGCACCGAGACGCTGCTCTTCCCCGGCGGTCAGCTCGCCGGGCCGCTGATGGTGGTGGCCGGACTGACCATGCTGGTCGGCATCCTCGGCGCGGTGGCCCAGTCCGACATGAAGCGGCTCTTCTCCTTCACGCTGGTCAGCCACATCGGCTACATGATCTTCGGGGTGGGGCTGAGCACCGTCGCCGGGCTCTCCGGCGCGATCTTCTACGTGGTGCACCACATCACCATCCAGACCACGCTGTTCCTGGTCGCCGGGCTGGTCGAGGAGCGCGCCGGCAGCACCGACCTGCGCCGCATCGGCGGCCTGGCCCGGGCGGCGCCGCTGCTCGGCGTGCTCTTCTTCGTCCCGGCCATGAACCTCGCCGGGGTGCCGCCCTTCTCCGGGTTCCTCGGCAAGCTCGGCCTGCTCCAGGCCGGCGTCGCGGCCGGCGGACCGCTGCCCGGGGTGCTCGTCGCGGCGGGGACGGTGACGAGCCTGCTCACCCTCTACGTGGCCTCCCGGGTGTGGACCCTCGTCTTCTGGCGCGCTCCCCGGCTGCCCTCCGCCGAGCCGGTCGTCCGGCTGCCCGGGCTGATGGTCGGCGCGACGGTCGCGCTGGTCGCGCTCGGGCTGGCGCTGACGGTGGTCGCCGGGCCGCTCTTCGACGTCACCGCGGAGGCGGCCGCGGACCTGCGCGAGCGCACCCCGTACATCCGTTCCGTCCTGCCGGACGGCGCCCCGTGAGCCGCCCCGAGCCGGCCGCGCCGGAGCGCCGGCAGAGTCGGCGGGACCGGGCGATCGCGTTCGGCTGGCTGGTGCTGGTCTGGTGCCTGCTCTGGGGCGACCTCTCCTGGGGCAACCTGGTGGCCGGGACGGCCGTCGCCGGGGCGGTGCTGCTCTTCTTCCCGCTGCCGCCGGTCTCCTTCGGCGGCCACGTGCGCCCCGGGCCGCTGCTGGTCTTCGCACTGCGCTTCGTCGGCGAGCTGGTCAGCGCCAGCGCGCACGTCGCCGTCGTCGCGGTGCGCCTCGGCTACCAGCCCCGGGGCGCGATCCTCGCGGTCCGGCTGCGGGTCCGCACCGACCTGAACCTGGCGCTCACCGCCGAGGCGATCTCGCTGGTGCCGGGCACGCTCATCATCGAGGTGGACCGGGACGCCGGGGTCCTCTACGTGCACGTCTTCGACGTGCGCGGGCCGCGGGACCTGACCGGCAGCCGGGAGCGGATCCTCGCCGTGGAGCGGCGGCTGGTCCGTGCCGTCGGCGCCGCCGAAGAGGTACGCCGGGTGACCACCGATCCCGTCGAGAGGGGACCTGACCAGTGACCACCTTCCTCGCCGTCGTCCTCACCACCCTGTTCTCGGTGACCGCGCTGCTCGCGCTGATCCGGCTCTACCGGGGACCGTCCCTGATCGACCGCGTGGTCGCCGCCGACATGCTGCTCGCCACCATGGTCGGCGCGGTCGGCGCGGAGGCCGCGGTGAACCGCCACGCCACCACGCTGCCGGTGCTCGTGGTGCTCTCCATGCTCGGCTTCGTCGGTTCGGTGTCGCTGGTCCGCTTCGCCGTGCGCGACGAGGGGGAGGAGGCGTGATGCTGGGCACGCTGGCCGACTGGCTGGCCGGGGGCTGCCTGGTGGCGGGCGCCCTGCTGAGCCTCGCCGCCGGGATCGGGGTGTTGCGCTTCCCGGGCACGCTGGACCGGATGCACGCCGCGACCAAGCCGCAGGTGCTCGGGGTGCTGCTCCTGCTGCTCGGCCTGGCGCTGCGGCTGCGGACGCCGGCCGACCTGGGCATGCTGACGCTGGTCGGGATCTTCCAGCTCGCCACCGCACCGGTGGCGGCGCAGATGATCGGCCGGGCCGCGTACCGCGCCGGCAAGGCGGACCCGGCCCTGCTCGAGGCCGACGAGCTCGCCGAGCGCTGACCCGTGTGGTGCTCGACCGCCGCCCGCGCCGCGGCGACCGGCGAGGGGGCCCGGTCCCGCCGTCGCGGCCCGGCGTCCCATTTCGGGGAATGCGGCGATTCTGCGTCTTGCGTATTGCCCGGACCGGGGTCCCGCTGCACTCTTTCGCAGTGATGACCGTCGATCAACGGCCGTCCCCGGTCACCGCCCACCCGGCGGGACCGGAACCCCCCACCCCGGAGGACCAATGAGATCCCGCACCCCCCGCGCCGCCTGGCTGGCCGCGCTGGCCGTGGCCGCGGCGACGGTCGTGACCGCCTCCTCGGCGACCGCCGCCCCCACCACCGTCCGGGCCGCCGCCCCGGCGAGCCTCGCCGCGGCCCCGGACATCCCGCTGGCCAACGTGAAGGCCCACCTGTCGCAGTTCCAGTCCATCGCCACCGCCAACGGCGGAAACCGGGCGCACGGCCGACCCGGCTACCTCGCCTCGGTCAACTACGTCAAGGGACAGCTCGACGCGGCCGGGTTCAGCACCGTGGTGCAGTCGTTCACCTACAACGGCGCCACCGGCTACAACCTGATCGCCGACTGGCCGGGCGGTGACCCGAACCAGGTGGTGATGACCGGGGCGCACCTGGACAGCGTCTCCTCCGGCCCGGGGATCAACGACAACGCCTCCGGCTCGGCCGCGATCCTGGAGACCGCGCTGGCCGTGGCCCGCAGCGGCTTCACCCCCACCAAGCACCTGCGCTTCGGCTGGTGGGGCGCGGAGGAACTCGGGCTGCGCGGCTCGCAGTACTACGTGAACAACCTGCCCTCGACCGAGCGCACGAAGATCAAGCAGTACCTCAACTTCGACATGGTCGGCTCGCCCAACGCCGGCTACTTCGTCTACGACGGCGACAACTCCGACGGGGTGGGCTCCGGCCCCGGCCCGGCCGGCTCCGCGCAGATCGAACAGACCATCCAGGCGTACTTCACCTCGATCGGGGTGCCCACCCGGGGCACCGACTTCGACGGCCGCAGCGACTACGGGCCGTTCATCAACGTCGGCATCCCGGCCGGCGGCACCTTCACCGGGGCCGAGGGAGTCAAGTCCAGCACCCAGGCGTCGCTCTGGGGCGGCACGGCGGGCCAGGCGTTCGACCCGTGCTACCACCGCTCCTGCGACAACACGAGCAACATCAGCGACACCGCGCTGGACCGCAACGCCGACGCGATCGCGTACACGGTGTGGACGCTGGCCGGGGCGGGCACCCCGCCGGGCAGCACGGTCTGGAGCGACACGTTCGAGACCGCCACCGGGTGGACCACCAACCCGGCGGGCACCGACACCGCCACCCTCGGCGGGTGGGAGCGCGGCGACCCCGCCGCCACCAGCTCCGGCGTGGCCACCCAGCTCGGTACGACCGTCAGCGGCAGCTACGACCTGGTCACCGGGGCGCTCGCCGGGGGCAGCGCCGGGGCGTACGACCTCGACGGCGGGGTGAGCACCATCCAGTCGCCGGCGATCACGCTGCCGTCGAGCGGCACCCTGCGCCTCTCCTTCTCCTGGTACCTGGCCCACCTGAACAACGCCAGCAGCGCCGACTACCTGCGCGTGCGGGTGGTGGGCGGCGGCACCGTCACGGCGCTGAACGTGACCGGCGCCGCGAGTGACCGGGCGGCGGCCTGGCAGGGCGCCACCGCCGACGTCTCCGCGCTGCGGGGACAGACCGTACGGATCGTGGTCGACGCGGCCGACGCGGGCGGCGCCAGCCTCGTGGAGGCAGCCGTCGACGACGTGCGGATCATCCTGAGCTGACGCGTGCCGGAGGCCCCCCGCCCCGACGTCGGCGGGGGCCTTCGGCGCACCTTCAGCGGATGCCCAGCCGAGCCCGATAAAATGGGCGGCATGATCGACTCTTCTGCCCAGGAGGGCAGCAGTAGCCAGCCGGGTCGTGCCCGGCGTATCCCCACCCCGACGTCCCCGGGAGCCCTGAGCGACCCGTGTTGATCGTCGTTGGTCTTCTTCTCATCATCGTTCTCACCGTCGCCACGGGTTACTTCGTGGCCCAGGAGTTCGGCTACGTCGCCGTGGACCGGGGGCGGCTCAAGCAGCTCGCCGACGACGGCGACAAGGCGGCCGCCCGGGCGCTGGAGGTGACCGGGCGGCTGTCGTTCATGCTCTCCGGCGCGCAGCTCGGCATCACCGTCACCGCCCTGCTGGTCGGTTACGTCGCCGAGCCGTTCCTCGGCGCGGGGCTGGCCGAGCTGCTCGGGGTGGCGGGCGTCTCCACGGCGGTCAGCCTGCCGCTCTCGGTCGTCCTGGCGCTGCTCCTCGCCACCGTCGTGCAGATGGTCCTGGGCGAGCTGGCCCCGAAGAACCTCGCCATCGCCCGGCCCGAACCCCTCGCGAAGGCCCTGAGCAGCTCCACCCTGATCTACCTCAAGGTCGCCGGTCCGTTGATCAAGCTCTTCGACCGGGCCGCGGTCCGGCTGCTCCGCCGCGTCGGCATCGAGCCGATCGAGGAACTGCCCAGCGGGGCCACCCCGCAGGACCTGGAGCAGATCATCGCCGAGTCCCGCCAGGAGGGGCACCTGACCGCCGAGATGTCCACGCTGCTCGACCGGGGGCTCGACTTCCGCGAGCTGACCGCCGGCGAGGCGATGGTGCCGCGCGTCGACGTGCACACCGTACGCGCGCACGAGCCGCTCAGCCGGGTGGTCGAGCTGCTCGACACGGGCAAGTCCCGCTTCCCGGTGCGCGGCACCGAGGGCGTGGACGACCTGGTCGGCGTCGTCGGCATCGCCGACGTGCTCGGCGTACCCCCGGAGCGGCGCGCGACCACCCCGGTCAGCGCGGTCGCCGGGCCCCCGCTCCTGGTGCCGGAGACGCTGCCGCTGCCGACGGTGCTGGACCGGCTGCGCTCCGGCCACCGGCAGCTGGCCTGCGTGGTCGACGAGTACGGCGGCTTCGCCGGGGTGATCACGCTGGAGGACATCGCCGAGGAACTCGTCGGCCCGATCCGGGACGAGGACGACCCGCCGGAGCGGGCCCCGGCCCGGCAGGACGACGGCTCCTGGGTGGTGCCGGCGCGCTGGCGCATCGACGAGGTCGCCGACAGCACCGGCATCGCGCTGCCCGAGGCCCCGGAGTACGACACCCTCTCCGGCCTGGTCATGCGCGAGCTGGGGCGGGTCCCCGAGGTCGGTGACCGGCTGGCGATCAGCCTGCCGGCCGACGGCGAGGACGGCGCGGAAGGGCCGCGCGCCCTCGTCGAGGTGCTGGCCGTCGACCGGCACGTGGCCGACTCGGTCCGGCTGCGCATCGCCGAGCCGGGGGAGGTGGCCGCGTGAGCCCCGGCATCGCGCTCTTCACGTCGGTGATCCTGCTGGCGCTGAACGGCTTCTTCGTGGCCGCCGAGTTCGCCCTGGTGGCCAGCAAGCGTTACCGGCTGGAGCACGCGGCCGCCGGTGGCGGCCGGGCGGCGCGGGCCGCGCTGGACGGCGTACGCGAGCTGTCGCTGATGCTCGCCGGCGCGCAGCTCGGCATCACGCTCTGCACCCTGGGTCTGGGCGCGCTCGCCGAACCCGCGATCGAGCACCTGCTGAGTCCGCTGCTGCACGCGGTCGGGCTGCCGGACGCCGCGAGCCACGTGGTGGCGCTGGTCTTCGCGCTCAGCGTCGTCACCTTCCTGCACCTGGTGGTGGGGGAGATGGCGCCGAAGTCCTGGGCGATCACCGATCCGGAGCGCTCGGCGGTGCTGTTGGCGCTGCCGTTCCGCGCCTTCGCCCGGGTCGCCCGCCCGGTGCTGTCGGTGATGAACGCGCTGGCCAACGCGATGCTGCGGCTGGTCAAGGTCAACCCCCAGGACCAGCTCGCCCAGGTGCACGGCCCGGACGAGCTGCGCATGCTGCTGGAGCAGTCCCGCGAACACGGGCTGCTCGGCGCGGAGCAGCACCAGATGCTGACCAGCATGCTGGAGTTGCAGGGCACCACGGTGGCCCAGGTGATGGAGCCGTTCCAGAAGATGGTGACGGTGCGCCGCCACGAGGGGGCCGACCGGATCGAGCAGGTCAGCCGGGACAGCGGCCGGTCGCGGCTGGCCGTGCTGGACGAGAACGACGACGTCTGCGGCCTGGTGCACGTCCGGGAGGCGGTGCGGGCCACCACCACGGGGCGCGCGGTCACCGCCGGCGACCTGATGACGACCACCCTCACCCTGCCGGCCTCGGCCTCGGTGAGCGAGGCGGTGGCGGAGATGCGGGCCCGGCAGTCCCAGCTCGCGCTGGTGCGCAACGGTGGCGGGCCGACCCGGCCGATCGGCTTCGTCGCGCTGGAGGACCTCCTGGAGGAGGTCATCGGCGAGTTCGACGACGAGACGGACGCGGTGCCGCGCGGGCGGCGCATGAGGTGAGACGGAGCGGGGGTGGCCGCTCTTCGCCGAAGTCGGGGCGGCCACGCCCGAGGTCCGCGACGATTGAGGCGGTCCCGCCGAGGCGGGGCCCGCGACGATCGCCGTGGTCCCGCCGGCCGGCGCACGGGAGCCGGGCAGGGCCGGCCCGGTGCGGACGGGGGAGTGCCGTGCGGTTGACGGGGGTGTCACCGGAGTCCGGCTGGACCGGCCTCTCCGTGCGGACGGCCCTGGCCAACCCCAGCACCCGCCCGGGCCTGCGGTTGCCGGGGCGGGTCACCGTCGTCGCCGGTTCCGCCGACGTGCCGGTCCTGCACGTCCGGCTCGGCCTGGTCTCCACGGCCGAGCCGGACGACCCGGAGGCGCCCCGTCGGCTGGTGCAGTTCCACCGGGCGACGGTGGCCGAGGGCTTCGTACTGCCGGCCGGACGGGGCCGGTCGATCCCGTTCGAGTTCGCGCTGCCCTGGGAGACCCCGGTGACCGTTCTCGGCGGGGTGCCCCTGCTCGCTCTGCGGATGGGGCTGCGTACGGAGGTGGCGGTCGGGCCTCGGCTGGACCAGGGCGCGATGGTGCCGCTCTTCGTCCATCCGCTGCCCACCCAGGCGCACGTCCTGGCGGCCCTCGACACGCTCGGCTTCAGTCTGCGCCAGGCCGGCCTGGTCGACGCGCGGCTGCCCGGGGTGGCGCAGACCCTGCGGCTGCACCAGCGCCTGGGCTTCTGGGTCGCGCCGCTCTACGCCGGGCCGATCACCGAGTTGGAGCTGATCTTCATCAGCGACCAGGCCGGCCTGGAGGTGATCCTCTGGATGGACCGTCGGCTGGCCCTGGCCGGGATCACCCACCAGAGCATCAGCCGGTTCCGGGTCTGGCACGCGGACGCCGACCGGCGGGACTGGATAGCGACGGTGGACGCCTGGCTGCGCGAGGCGATCAACCGGCACGCCGCGGCCGCCGCGCACGCCGACTGGTCGGCGACGATCTCCGAGTCGGCGCACGTCAGCCGCCCGCCCGACGAGCCGATCCACCCCGGCTACGGGCTCGGCGGCACCGCCGGCGGGGCCGGCATCGGCGGCTCCGGCGGCGGTGGCGCGGGTGGCGGCGACGGCACCTGACCGTCAGACCGTGGCGGTGGCGAGCTTGACGCTGAAGCCGAGGAAGAGGGCGGCCACGCCGGTGGTGGCGCCGGCTGCCAGCCGGCGGCGCCGGCGGAACTGGGCCGCCAGGAACGTGCCCGTGAAGATCAGCGCCGTCAGGTAGAGCACGCTGGTGACCTGGGCGATCAGCCCCAGCAGCAGGAACGACAGCGCCGGCCAGGCGTAGCCCGGGTCGACGAACTGGATGAAGAAGGAGACGAAGAAGAGGATCGCCTTAGGGTTGAGCAGGCTGATCACCAGCGCCTTGCGGAACGGGCTGCGCATCGCCGCCGGCTCCGCGGCGTCGATGAGCCGCGGCGCCGCCGGGTCGGTGCGCGCCCGCCAGCGTCGCCACGCGCCGCGCAGCATCGTCAACCCCACATAGCCGAGGTACGCGGCGCCGGCGTACTTGACCACCAGGAAGATCGGCGGGTACGCCTTGACCAGCGAGGCCACGCCGGCGGCGGAGAGGAACATCAGCACCCCGTCGCCGACGAAGACCCCGCTGGCGGCCCGGTAGCCGGCCGGCACGCCCCGCTGCGCGGCGGTGGAGAGCACGAAGAGGGAGTTCGGCCCGGGCAGCAGAACGATCGCCACGGTGCCCAGCACGTACGTCCAGATGTCGGTGATACCCAGCACGCCCGCCATCATCGGGCCACCGGTGCGGCCCGGCGAAGCCTTTTTCGCAGGGCGGCCTGTGCGTTCGGCCACTCGTCGACGGTCATCGAGTACTGCACGGTGTCCCGCCAGGAGCCGTCCGGGCGGAGGCGGTGCATCCGCAGTACCCCCTCGCGGGACGCGCCGAGGCGCTCGATCGCCCGCTGCGAGCGTTCGTTGCGGATGTCGGTGTGCCAGACCACCCGCACCGCGCCCAGCTCCTCGAAGGCGTGGGCGAGCAGCAGCAGCTTCGCCTCGGTGTTGATCCCGGTACGCCACCACGGCCGGCCCAGGAAGGTGTAGCCGATCGCCACCGCCCGGCGCTCCGGGTCCACCTCGTAGAAGGAGGTGGTGCCGACCACCGCGCCCGTCACCGCGCAGCGCTGCACCCAGGGCACCCGCTCGCCCCGCCGGTGCGCGGCCAGCGCGGCGGCGACCAGCTCGGCGGTGCCGGCGGGGTCGGTCGGCAGAGGGCTGCCCAGGTGCCGCCAGACCTCCGGGTCGGCGGTCGCGGCGTGCAGCTCCTCGGCGTGGGCGGGGTCGAGTGGTTCCAGCAGCACGTGCTCGCCGCGCAGCACCACCGGGTCGAGCCACGCCGGGGTGGCCGGGCGCAGGTACGCCGGCACCGACGCGGTCACCCCGGCGTCGGGCTCGGCCGGCCCGGCGGTCAGCCGCAGCGGCACCACCCCGGCCCAGTGCGGCAGGTCCAGATCGTTGGGGTCGTCGCGGACGCCCCCGGCCCGGGCGCGCACCGAGACCTCGCGCAGCGGCAGGGCCAGCACGGCGGTCTCGGCCAGCTCCCGCCGCGACGGCGGGCGGCTGTCGGCGCTGCGCCCGGCGGCGGCCTTCTCAACCAGCGCGGTCAGCACCCGCAGCTTCTCCCGCTCGTCGGTGACGAGCCGCGCGGTGCCGTGTGCGACCACGGAGCGGTAGTTCGCGCTGTGGTGGAACTGCGAGCGGCCGTAGACGATGCCGTCGAGCAGGGTGACCGCGACGCAGACCGGCAACCCGTCACCCCGGGCGGCGAGCAGCGGCCGGCTGCCGGTGGAGCCGTGCAGGTAGAGGGTGTCCTCGACGCGGACGTGCAGGGTGGGCAGCACGCGGGGCTCGCCGTCGACGGTGAACCCGAGCGCGCAGTCGTACGCCTCGTCGAGGACGGCGTGCGCGGCGGCCTCGTCGTAGCTCATCCGTTCCCGGGTGCGGGTGGCGGTGGTCCGCTCGGTGGGTGCGTACATTGTCAGACCTTTGTTCTAGTACAATCCCTGATTTGTGTCAGCACGCTATCAGGCCGCCGGTACGACGGCCGCCGAGATTTCGGCCAGCATCGAATCGGGCATCCGCTCCGCCGCCCTCGCCCCCGGCGACGCGCTGCCGCCGGTGCGGGAGCTCGCCGCCCGGCTCACGGTGAGCCCGGCGACCGTCGCGCGGGCCTACCAGGAGCTGCGCCAGCGGGGCCTGGTGGTCACCGCCGGCCGGCACGGCACCCGGGTCCGTCCCCGTCCGCCGGTGGCGGCCCGCCGCTCCGCGTTGCGCCCGCCGGCCACCTCGGGCCTGCGCGACCTCTCCCGGGGCGAGCCCGACGTGCGGCTGCTGCCGCCGCTCGGGGAGCACCTGGCCGGCCTCGCCGCCGCCGCGGGCGAGTCGGCCGGCTACCCCGCGGCCGGGGTGCTGCCCGAGCTGGCCGAGGCGGCCCGCGAGCGGCTGGCCGCCGACGGCGTGCCGGCGGCGGAGCTGACCGTCACCGGCGGCGCGCTGGACGGCATCGAGCGGCTGCTCGGCGCGCACCTGCGCCCCGGCGACGCGGTCGCGGTCGAGGACCCCGGCTGGGCGAACCTGCTCGACCTGGTCGCCGCGCTCGGGCTGCGGCCGATCGGCGTGCCCGTCGACGACGACGGCCCGCTCACCGCCGGGGTCGGGGCCGCGCTCGCCGCCGGCGCGCGGGCGCTTATCGTGACCAGCCGGGCCCAGAACCCCACCGGGGCGGCGGTCTCCGCCGAGCGGGCCCGGGAACTGCGCGCCCTGCTCGCCGGCCGGTCCGACCTGCTGCTGATCGAGGACGACCACGCCGCCGAGCTGGCCCGCGTACCGCTGCACCCGCTCGTCGGGGCGACCCCGTCGTGGGCCTTCGTCCGCTCGGTGAGCAAGCCGTTCGGTCCGGACCTGCGGCTGGCCGTGCTGGTGGGGGACGAGACCACCGTGGCCCGGGTGGCCGGCCGGGCCCGGGTCGGCGCCGGCTGGGTCTCCACGGTGCTGCAACGGCTGGTCCTGGCGCTCTGGCGCGACCCCGCCGTCGCCGGGCTGGTGGACCGGGCCGCCGGCAGCTACGAGCGGCGGCGCGGCGGCCTGATCGACGCGCTCGCCGGCCACGGCCTCGTCGCCCACGGCCGCAGCGGGATCAACGTCTGGCTGCCGGTCGAGGACGAGACCAGCGCGTTGACCGCGCTGCGCGACGCCGGGTGGGCGGTGGCGCCCGGCGCGCTGCACCGCATCGCCGGCCCGCCGGCGCTGCGGATCACCGTCAGCGCGCTGGACGAGGCGGAGATCCCGGCCCTGGCGGCGGCGGTGGCCCGCGCGGTGCGCCCCGTCCCGCCGGGGGGCTTCACCGCCTGAGCCACGGCCCCGCACCGGCGCCCGGTCCCGACCGGCCCGGTGCCCCGCGTGGCCGCGCCCCGGCGGGTCCCCGCGCGTGTCCCACACCGCGCGGGGTAGAACAGTCGCCATGGCCGAGCAGACCGAGACCGCGCCGGGCGCCCAGCGGTTCATCCCGCCCAGCGCCGACACCCTCGACGACCTGCGCGCCGCCGCCGCCGGCTGCCGGGGCTGCGAGCTCTACCGGGACGCCTCGCAGACGGTCTTCGGCCGCGGCGACGCCCGCGCCCGGGCGGTCCTCGTCGGCGAGCAGCCCGGCGACCTGGAGGACCAGAAGGGCCTGCCGTTCGTCGGCCCGGCCGGCCGGCTGCTGCGCAGGGCGGTCGACGACGCGGGCCTCGACCCCGGCCACATCTACCTCACCAACGCGGTGAAGCACTTCCGCTTCGAGCAACGCGGCAGGCGGCGCATCCACCAGACCCCGGACCGGGTGCACGTCACGGCCTGCCGGCCCTGGCTGGTGGCCGAGTTCGCCCGGCTGCGCCCCGAGGTCGTGGTGGTGCTCGGTGCCACCGCCGCCAAGGCCCTGCTCGGCCCGGCGTTCCGGGTCACCCGCCAGCGCGGCGAGCTGCTGCCCTGGCCGGAGTCGGCCCAGCACCCGGAGGACTTCCGACGGGTTCCGGTGGACGCGGGCGGCGCCGTCGCCGACGCCCCGCCGGCCCGGCTGCTGGCCACCATCCACCCGTCCGCCGTGCTGCGCGCGGACGACCAGGACAAGGCGTACGAGGGGCTGGTCGCCGACCTCACCGTGGCCGCCCGCGCCCTCGCCGGCTGAGCTGCGCCCCGGGCCGCGGGGGAGTGCCACGGGGGTCGACCGGGTACCGCCGGAGGCATGTCCCCCCGCCTTCGTACGCCACTGGTCCGGCTGGGCGCGCCCGGCCCGTACGTCCTGGTCGCCGCGCTCGCCACCGCCGCCTGGTCCGTGGCCCGGCTGCTCGCCGGTTCGGGCGGTTCCCCGGCCGAGGCCCTGCTCGGTGCGGGGGTGGGCGGCGTGCCCTGGGGGCTGGTCCCGTTGGCCCTCGGCTGGGTCCTGCGGGCCGACCGCGACCCGGCGTGGGAGGCGGCCCGCCGGGCCCTGCGTCGGGGCGTGGCGCCCGACGACGAGCGGGCCCGGGCGGCCGCCGCCGACCAGCTGCCCACGACCCGGCAGGGAGCGGTGGTCGGGCTGGCGGGCGGTGTCCTGCTCTTCGGCGGCATGGCCGTGCTCGCGCTGGCGCTCGACCGGCCGCTGACCGCCGGCCTGCACGGGCTGGTCCTGGTCGCCGTGCTCGCCGCCGCCGCCCTGACCCTGGGCAGGGCGCGCAGGCTGGAACGGGCGCTGGACGGCCCTGGGCAGGGCGGTTGAGCGGTGCCACACTGGCCGCCATGGAGCAGCATCTCTACGAGCGCGACCACGAGGAGTTCCGCGAGCTGTGCCGCGCGTTCCTGACCCGGGAGGCGGTGCCGCACCACGAGCGCTGGGAGGCCGACGGGATCGTCGACCGCGAGGTGTGGCGCCGGGCCGGGGCCGCCGGCCTGCTGGGCATGGACGTCGACGCGGAGTACGGCGGCGGCGGGCAGCGGGACTTCCGGTTCAACGCCGTGCTGGACGAGGAGATCGTCGCCGCCGGATGCACCGGGCTCGGCTTCGGCCTGCACAACGACGTGGTGGCGCCGTACCTGACCGGGCTGACCACGGACGAGCAGCGCAAGCGCTGGCTGCCCGGGTTCTGCTCCGGCGACCTGGTCACCGCGATCGCGATGAGCGAGCCGGGCGCCGGCTCCGACCTGGCCGGGATCCGCACCAGCGCGGTCCGTGACGGCGACAGCTGGGTGATCGACGGCCAGAAGACCTTCATCACCAACGGGGAGATGGCCGACCTGGTGGTCGTGGTCGTGCGCACCGCGCCGGACCAGGGCGCGCACGGGGTGAGCCTGATCGCGGTGGAGGCCGGCACCCCCGGCTTCTCCCGGGGCCGTCGGCTGGCCAAGGTCGGGCTGAAGGCCAACGACACCGCCGAGCTGTTCTTCGACGGGTGCCGGGTGCCGGCGGAGAACCTGATCGGCACGGAGAACCACGGCTTCTACCACCTGATGGCCAACCTTCCCCGGGAACGGCTCAGCATCGCGGTCGTCGCGGTGGCCGCCGCCGAGCGGCTGCTCGCCGTCACCCTCGACTACGCCCGGTCCCGGCAGGCGTTCGGCCGGCCGATCGGCGCGTTCCAGCACAACCGCTTCCTGCTGGCCGAGCTGGACACCGAGGTGACCATCGCCCGCACCTTCGTCAACCACTGCGTCGCGGAGCACGGCGCCGGGCGGCTCTCGGTCACCGACGCGGCGAAGGCGAAGTGGTGGACCACCGAGTTGCAGAACCGGGTCGCCGACCGCTGCGTGCAGCTGCACGGCGGCTACGGCTACATGCTGGAGTACCCGGTGGCGAAGGCCTGGCTCGACGGCCGGGTGCAGACGATCTACGGCGGCACCACCGAGATCATGAAGGAGATCATCGGCCGCGGCCTGGGTCTGTAGCCGAACCGGCTGCCGGGCGGTGGGTCGACTGCGCAAGGATGGAACCGCACGCCGCCCCTTACCCGAAGGAACCACCATGGCCACCGGCCTCGCCGCGCCGCCCGCCGCGCCCGACGTCGCGTCCATCCAGCGGCGTACCCTGCGGCTGCTCTTCGCCACCCAGATCGTCGGCGGCATCGGGGTGACGATCGGCGTCGCCGTCGGGGCGCTGCTCGCCTCGGACGTCGCCGGCACCGCCGTCGCGGGCCTGGTGAGCAGCGCCGCGGTGGTGGGTGGGGCGCTGCTCGCCGTGCCGGTCACCCGGATCATGAACGCCCGCGGCCGGCGGCCCGGCCTCGTCGTGGCCTACCTGACGGGCGCGGCCGGCGGCGCGCTGGTGGTCCTGGCCGCGACCGTCCGCTCGGTTCCGCTGCTCTTCCTCGGCATGCTCCTCTTCGGCGGGGGCAGCGCGGCCAACCTCCAGGCCCGCTACGCCGCGGTGGATCTCGCCGCCCCGGCGCGCCGGGGCCGCCAGCTCTCGCTGATCGTCTGGGCCACCACCATCGGCGCGGTCGCCGCCCCGAACTTCGCCTCGCTGGCCGACCGCACCACCAGCGGCTGGGGGCTGCCGGCGCTGGCCGGCCCCTTCGCGTTCAGCGCCGTCGCGCTGGTGCTGGCCGCCGGGGCGATCCTGGCGTTGCTGCGGCCCGACCCGCTGCTCACGGCCCGCCGGCTGGTGCCGGCCGCCGCCACGGCCGGCATCCCGGCGACGCCGACCGCCGCGCCGGCACCGCCCGCCGCGCGCGGTGCGGGCATGCGGGCGGCCTGGTCGGCGGTACGCGCCCGGCCGGCCGCCCGGCTGGGCATCGTCGCGGTGGCGGTCGGGCACCTGGTCATGGTCGCGGTGATGGTGATGACCCCGGTGCGCCTGCACGAGTGGCACGCCGACGCCGACGTGCTGCGGGTGGTGGGCCTCGTGCTGAGCCTGCACATCGCCGGCATGTACGCCCTCGCGCCGGTGGCGGGCTGGCTCACCGACCGGCTCGGCCGCCGGGCGGTGATCCTCGGCGGGGTAGGGCTGCTGCTCGCGGCGTGCGCGGTCGCCGGCACCGCCGGGCACCACACGGCCCGGCTCTCGGTCGGGTTGTTCCTGCTCGGCCTGGGCTGGTCGGGGACCATGGTGGCCGGCTCCACGCTGCTGTCGGAGTCGGTGCCGGTGGGGATCCGGCCGAGCGTCCAGGGGCTCTCCGACCTGACCATGGGGCTGGCCGGCGCGGCCGCCGGGGCGGTCAGCGGGTTTGTCGTGGAGGCGGCCGGCTATCCGGTGCTGACCCTCCTCGCGGCGGTCGCGGTGGCGCCCCTGGTGACGCTAGCGTTGCGGCCGGTGCCGGTGGGCGCACCGGACGAGGAGGACTGATCACGTGCGGCTGACCGACTTCTGGGCCCGGCTGGAGGAGGCGTTCGGCCCCGGCTACGCGGCGAGCATCGCCCGCGACCAGGTGCTCTCGCAGCTCGGCGGCCGGACCGTCGAGCAGGCCCTGGCCTCGGGCGAGCAGACCCACGTGGTGTGGCGCGCGGTCTGCGCCGCCTATCCCGACCGGGTGCCCGCCAGGCTACGCTGAGCAGCCGTTTCGCTACTTTCGCGTGTCGCTTGCCGACTCGTACACCTGTTCGGCTATTGTCCACGGCGGGGCGCTCGTCCACAGCTTGCGGCCGGTCGGCTGGTTTTCTGTCGGACCCAGCGCCTAGCGTGTCCGCGTGACGCGAAGCTCAGGAAAGACGCCGGCGAAGGCAGGAGTGGCAAACATGGCCGCAGGGCCCGATCGGGAGAAGGCACTCGACCTTGCTCTCGCTCAGATCGACAAGCAGTTCGGCAAGGGCTCGGTGATGCGGCTGGGGGAACGGCCGGTCATCCAGACCTCCGTGATCACGACGGGTTCCATCGCGCTCGACGTGGCGCTCGGCGTGGGAGGTCTGCCCCGCGGCCGGGTGGTCGAGATCTACGGTCCCGAGTCCAGCGGTAAGACGACGGTGGCCCTGCACGCGGTGGCCAACGCCCAGCGGGCCGGCGGCATCGCGGCCTTCGTCGACGCCGAGCACGCGCTCGACCCGGAGTACGCGAAGGCCCTGGGCGTCGACACCGACGCCCTGCTGGTCTCCCAGCCGGACACCGGCGAGCAGGCGCTGGAGATCGTGGACATGCTGGTCCGCTCCGGCGCGCTCGACATCATCGTGATCGACTCGGTGGCGGCCCTGGTGCCGCGTGCCGAGATCGAGGGCGAGATGGGCGACAGCCACGTGGGCCTCCAGGCCCGGCTGATGAGCCAGGCGCTGCGGAAGATCACCGGTGTGCTCAACAACACCGGCACCACCGCGATCTTCATCAACCAGCTCCGCGAGAAGATCGGCGTGATGTTCGGCAGCCCCGAGACCACCACGGGTGGTCGGGCGCTGAAGTTCTACGCCTCGGTCCGGCTCGACGTGCGCCGCATCGAGAGCCTCAAGGACGGCACCGACGTGGTCGGCAACCGCACCCGGGTCAAGGTCGTGAAGAACAAGGTCGCCGCGCCGTTCAAGCAGGCCGAGTTCGACATCATGTACGGCAAGGGCATCTCCCGTGAGGGCTCGCTGATCGACGTCGGCGTCGAGCAGGCGATCATCCGCAAGTCCGGCGCCTGGTACACCTACGACGGTGACCAGCTGGGTCAGGGCAAGGAGAAGGCCCGCGAGTTCCTCCGGGAGAACCCGGACGTCGCGGCCGAGATCGAGAAGAAGATCCTGGAGAAGCTCGGCGTCGGGGTCGGCGCCGGCGACGCCGCCGGTGGTCCGGAGCTGCCGCCGGTCGACTTCTGACCGGTCGCCGACCCGTGGCAGGAAGACGCGCCCGCACGGGCCGGGGCTGGGATGCCAGCCCCGGCCGCCCGGGTGACGACAGCACGCCCGGCCCCCGGCGGGCGCGGCGCGGCCGGTCCGCCGACGCCGACCCCGAAGCACCCCCGGCCCCGCCGCGCGACGAGTCGGAGCTGGCGCGGGAGATCTGCCTGCGCCAGCTCGCCGTCCGGCCCCGCACCCGGGCCGAGCTGGCCGGGGCGCTGGCCAAGCGGGGGATCTCCGACGAGGTCTCGGCCGAGGTGCTCGACCGCTACGACGAGGTCGGCCTCATCGACGACGCCGCCTTCGCCCGGGCGTGGGTGTCCAGCCGGCACGCCGGCCGTGGCCTGGCCCGTCGGGCGCTCGCCAACGAGCTGCGGCAGCGCGGGGTGGACGGCGAGGTCGCGAGCGAGGCCCTCGGCGAGCTCGACGAGGAGACCGAGGCCGAGACCGCCCGCGCCCTCGTCGAGCGGAAGCTGCGCACCGCCCGGGGCGAGCCGGACGCGGTCTTCCGGCGCCTGGTCGGCATGCTGGCCCGCAAGGGCTACCCGCCGGGCGTGGCGATCCGGGCGGTGAAGGACGCGCTCGCCGCGCAGAGCGCCGAGGCGGCCGAGTTCGCCGAGCAGATCGACGCCGACGCGCTCGCCGACGCCGAGGGCGAGCTCGAACGGGACCGCCCTTCCCCCGGGTCGGCGGCGTAGGGAGACTTCCGTGCTGAAGGCGTGCCTCAACGGGAGCCGGGGCCGAGACGAGCACCCGGCGGTGCCGGTCACCCCGGCCGAGCTGGCCGCCGACGCGGTTCGCTGCGCCCGGCTCGGCGTCGGCGCGGTGCACGTGCACCCTCGGGACGACGCCGGGCGGGAGTCCCTGCACCCGTCGGTGGTCGCCGCCGCGCTGGAGGCGATCCGGGGCGCCCGGCCCGGCCTGCCGGTCGGGGTGAGCACCGGAGCCTGGATCGAGCCGGAGCCGGCCGCCCGGGTGGCCGCCGTCCGCGCCTGGACGACGCTGCCCGACTTCGCCTCGGTGAACGCCCACGAGCCGGGCGCGGAGGCGGTGGCGGCGGCGCTGCACGAGCGGGGCGTCCCGGTCGAGGCGGGGCTCTGGACGGTGGCCGCGGTCGAGGCGTACGCGCGGTGGCGGGTGCCGGCGGGGCGGGTCCTGATCGAGTGCATGGCCGAGGATCCGACGAGGGCGCTGGCCGATGCCGCCGCCATGCTCGCCGCGCTGCCGGCCCCGGTGACCGGAGGCCCGCCGGTGCTGCTGCACGCCGAGGGGCCGGCCACCTGGTTGGTGCTGGCCGAGGCGGTGCGCCGGGGCCTGCACAGCCGCGTCGGGCTGGAGGACACGCTGCTGCTGCCCGACGGCACGACCGCACCCGGCAACGCCGCACTGGTGACGGCGGCGCTGGCCGCGGGCGCCCGCTGACCTTACCGGGCGGGGCCGGTCCGGCTCCGCGTTCATGATCGGTCGTTGCGGGCCTGGCCCCGGACAACCGGCGCACCGGCTCGGCGACGGACGATCAGGGCGGTGGCGGTTGCGCGGCGACGCGTACGTCACAGTCGGTCCCGCGGGGGCGCACGCGCCGCCCGGCTGAGCAGGAAAGACGTGTCGGCAAGCCCGATCCGCCGCCGTTTTGTCCGCCCGTGTCCGGGCTCGTGTCAGCGTTGCGTGACGCGGCAACTTCTCTCCGTTCGGGGGGTTTGATCATGAGTTCTTGACCGGAGCCCCCCGGGAGACCTAGCCTCGCCATACAGGCTCACATTGCCCGACCAAGCGCAGGCTAAGCGCACAACATAGATCGCGTAACAGAACAGCATCACTTTGGCCGGCACCATCGGTCATCGACGGCAGCCGCGGACAGGCCGGTCCGCGGCTGGCGACAACTGCACCCGGCCGCCGGTGGTGCCCCCACGTGGGCACCGCCGACGGAGAGCTACCCCACGGCCAGTCGCTCCGGTCGGGCGTCCACAGCCGCAGGGTCCGTGTCCACCGGCACGGTCGCTGCGGGCCCGACGTTCAGGGGAGGCGGCCATGGCGAGGTGGCGCAGTTGCACCGGGGTGCCGACATGAGCGGGCCGGGCACCGGGTCGGGCGCTCCGGGCGTCGGAGCGAGCCGGCCGGGCGCCGGGCGCGGACCCGTGGTCGCCGGCCGGGACGGGGCGCGGGCATGAGCGGCTTCGACGTCCTCATCCTCGTCGTGGTGCTGGCACTGACCGTGGTCGTGCTCGGGGCGGTGCTGTTCGGCGTACGCGCGCTGCGCCGCTTCGGTGCGGCGCCGGCGCCGGAGGATCCCGCCTTCATCGCCGAGAAGGACCGGCAGGAGCAGTCCCTCGCGGCTCTGCGTACCGCCGCCGACGAGGCCAACAGCACGATCGACGTGGCGAAGTCCGCCGCCGCGGCGGCCCGCGCCGAGGCGGCGGCGGCGAAGGCCGAGGCGAAGGCGGCCCGGGCGGAGGCCCGCCGGGTGCTCGACGACGCCCGGGCGGAGGCCGACGCCGTCCTGGAACGGGCCCACAAGCAGGCCGAGGCCGACGCGGAGCAGCTGCGGGCCACCGCCCGGCGCAGCGGCGAGCGGGAGGTCGCGGTGCTCGCCGCCACCACCCGTGAGCAGGCCGCGGAGGTGGAGCGGCGGGCGGCCAGGATGGACGAGCGCGAGCGGCTGCACACCGAGGACGTGGAGCGGCTGGCCGAGCGCGAGCGGCAGCTCACCGCCACCAGCGCGGCCCTGTCGGCACGCGACGCCGCGCTCGCCCGGCGCGAGGCGGAGCTGGCCGAGTCGGAGGAGCGGCGGCGCCGGGAGCTGGAGCGGGTCGCCGGCCTCACCGCCGACGCCGCCCGGGCGGAGCTGATCGAGGCGATCGAGGTCCAGGCCAAGCGGGAGGCCGCGCTGCTGGTCCGGGAGATCGAGTCCGACGCCCGGGGCACCGCGGAGCAGCGCGCCCGGCACATCGTCGTCGACGCCATCCAGCGGGTCGCCAGCGAGCAGACCGCCGAGAGCGTGGTCAGCGTCCTGCACCTGCCGGGCGACGAGATGAAGGGGCGGATCATCGGTCGGGAGGGGCGCAACATCCGCGCCTTCGAGTCGGTCACCGGCGTCAACCTGATCATCGACGACACCCCGGAGGCGGTGCTGCTCTCCTGCTTCGACCCGGTACGCCGGGAGGTCGGCCGGCTGACCCTGGAGAAGCTGATCCTGGACGGGCGGATCCACCCGCACCGCATCGAGGAGGTCCACGACCTGGCCCGGCACGAGGTGGAGGAGCTCTGCCAGCGGGCGGCCGAGGACGCCCTGGTCCAGGTCGGCATCACCGAGATCCACCCGGAGCTGGTCACCCTGCTGGGCCGGCTGCGCTACCGGACGTCGTACGGGCAGAACGTGCTGAAGCACCTGGTGGAGACCGCGCACATCGCCGGCGTCATGGCCGCCGAGCTGCGGCTGGACGTGCCGCTCATCAAGCGCTCGGCGTTCCTGCACGACATCGGCAAGGCGCTCACCCACGAGGTGGAGGGGAGCCACGCCATCATCGGCGCCGACCTGGCCCGCAAGTACGGCGAGAGCGAGGACGTCGTGCACGCCATCGAGGCGCACCACAACGAGGTGCCGCCGCAGACCATCGAGGCCGTCCTCACCCAGGCGTCCGACGCCTGCTCCGGCGGCCGGCCGGGGGCCCGGCGGGAGAGCCTGGAGGCGTACGTCAAGCGGCTGGAGCGGATCGAGGAGATCGCGGCGGGCAAGCTGGGCGTGGAGAAGGTCTTCGCCATGCAGGCCGGCCGGGAGATCCGGGTGATGGTCAAGCCGGACGACGTGGACGACATCGGCGCCGCCGTGCTGGCCCGGGACGTGGCCAAGCAGATCGAGGAGGAGCTGACCTACCCGGGTCAGATCCGGGTGACCGTGGTCCGCGAGTCCCGGGTCACCGAGATCGCCCGCTGACGGCGTGACCGACCCCCGCCGCCGGGGCTCACGGAGGGTGGCGCGACGCGAAGGGCCGGCCCGATCATCGGGCCGGCCCTCGTCGTCGGGACGGTGTCAGGCGCCGCCGGTGCCCTCGGCCTGCGCGGTGAGCGCCGCCGGGGGCGGGTTCTGGGCCGGGGTGCCGGCGGTCTTGCGACCGCGGGAGAGCCGGCGCTGGACGTACTGGGCCAGCTTCGACAGCGAGTAGTTGACCAGGATGAACATCACCGCGATCACGACGTAGACCTGGATCGGGTTGTCCAGCACGCCGATGATCTGCTTGCCGATGTTCAGGGTCTCCTCGTAGCTGATGATGAAGCCCAGCGAGGTGTCCTTGAGTACCACCACGAGCTGGCTGATCAGCGCCGGCAGCATGATCCGGAACGCCTGCGGCAGCAGGATCATCCGGGTGGTCTGCGCCGGGGAGAGCCCGATCGCGGCCGCGGCCTCGGCCTGCCCGCCGGGCAGGCCCTCCATGCCGGAGCGGAGGATCTCGGCGATCACCACCGAGTTGTAGATGGTCAGGCCGATGACCAGGTACCAGAGCGTGTCGAACGAGACGCCGAACTCGGGGAAGCCGCGGGCCACGAAGAAGATCGTGATGACCACCGGCAGGCCCCGGAAGACCTCGACGCAGACCCGGGTGACCGCGGACAGGAACAGGCTCAGCCCGCGCAGCAGGTACGCCAGGGGCGTGGCGAGCCCGGTGAAGCGGCGCCGGGTCAGGCTCTTGAGCTGGATCCGCAGCACCCCGAGCAGGGTGCCGACCACCAGCGAGGCCACGATCGCCAGCGCGGCGGCGATCAGCGTGTTCTTGAAGCCGAGCCCGATCCGGTCCCACACCAGCGAGAAGTTCTCGTTGGAGGGGTCGATCAGCGGCCCCCAGAGCTCCATCGAGAACTGGCCCTTGTCGGCCAGCGGGCGGTAGATCAGGAAGTACGCGCCGACGAGCAGCAGCACCGTCGCGATCGCGCTGCCGATGAGAGTGACCCGGCGCTGCCGGGGACCGGGGACGTCGTAGAGGACGCTCTGCTGGCTCACCGGGCCACCGCCTGCCGCTTCTCGATCCGGTCGAGGAGTGCGCCGAGGGGGACGGTCATGATCAGGTATCCGATCGAGATGCCGATGGCGACGGGGACGAAGGCGTAGCCCTCGGCCGAAGTCAGCTGGTCGGCGGTCTGCGAGAGGTCGCCGACCACCCCGAAGAAGCCGACCAGGGCCGAGTTCTTGATCATCGCGATGATCACCGACCCGAGCGGCACGACCGAGGCCTTCCAGGACTGCGGCAGCACCACGTAGCGCAGGTTCTGGCCGAAGGTGAGCCCCAGCGAGCGGGCGGCCTCCGCCTGGCCGGCGGGCACGGCGTTCACCCCGGAACGCAGCGCCTCGCAGACGAACGCCGCCGTGTAGAGCGTCAGCGCGATCAGCGCGAAGCGGAAGTACGGCAGGTCCGTGTCGAGCCGGCTGAACACCGCGTCCAGGCCGGGGACGCGCAGGAAGTCGGCGTTGGAACCGAGCGCCGGCAGGCCGAACGCGGCGAAGAACATCACCACGGTCAGCGGCATGTTGCGGAAGACGTTGACGTAGCCGGTGCCGACCGCCCGCAGCGGCGGCACCGGGGAGATCCGCAGCACCGCCATGACGGCGCCCAGGATCAGGGCGCCGATCGCGGCGAGTACGCAGATCTGGAGGGTGAGCCAGAAACCACCCGCGAAGACGTCGAACTTGTCGATGAGCACACTCACGGGCCGGTCTTCCTCCCCACCCTCCAGATCAAGGAATCAGCTCAGTAGCGGTTGACGGTCGGCGCGGAACCCAGCTCGGCACCGAACTTGCCGGCGGTGTCGTCCCAGGCCTTCTTCCAGCTGCCGTCGGCGAACGCCTTCTCCAGCGTGTCGTTGACGAAGTTGCGGAAGTCGGTGTCCTCCTTCTTCACCCCGAGGCCGTACGGCTCCTTGGTGAAGTTCTCGCCGGCCAGCTTGAACGACGCCTCGTCCTTGGCGATGTAGCCGAGCAGGATCACGTTGTCCGTGGTGACGGCGTCGACCTGGCCGCCCTTGAGGGCGTCGCGGCACTTGTCGTAGGTGTCGAAGAGCACCAGCTGGGTGCCGACGTCCTTGACGTACTTCTTGATCTCCTCGGCCGGGGTCGAGCCGGTGACCGAGCAGACCTTCTTGGTGCCGTCCTTGAACGAGTCCGGACCGGTGATCGCGGCGTCGTCCTTCTTGACCATGATGTTCTGGCCGGCCTCGTAGTACGGGCCGGCGAACGCGATGCGCTCCTTGCGCTTGTCGTTGATCGTGTAGGTGGCGGCGACCAGGTCGACCGTCCCGTTCACGAGCACGTCCTCGCGGACCTTCGAGGGGGCCTCGACCCACTCGATCTTGTCCTCGGGGATGCCGAGCTCCTTGACGATGATCTTCGCGACCTCGACGTCGAAGCCCTCCGGCTTGCCGGAGAGGCCCTTCTGGCCGAAGCCGGGCTGGTCGAACTTCGTGCCGATCTTGATGGCCTGGGCCTTGTTGAGGCGCTCCATCGTGCTGCCGGCGGCGAAGGACTTGCTGCCGGCGCCGGTGCCCTCGTCGGCGTCGTCGCCACCACAGGCGGTCATGCCGAGCGCCAGGGTGGCGGCCGCCGCGAGCGCCGCTACGCGCGTGATACGCATGTTCTTCTCCTTCTTGGACGGAACCGCCGGGGGACGGCGCGCTCCAGGTACGGACGCCTAGTGCGTGAGGATCTTGGAGAGGAAGTCCTTGGCCCGCTCGCTGCGCGGGTTGGCGAAGAACTCGGCCGGCGGCGCGTCCTCGACGAGCTGACCGTCGGCCATGAAGATCACGCGGTTCGCCGCGTGTCGGGCGAAGCCCATCTCGTGGGTCACCACGACCATGGTCATGCCCTCGCTGGCCAGCGACGTCATCACGTCCAGCACCTCGCCGACCATCTCCGGGTCCAGCGCGCTGGTCGGCTCGTCGAAGAGCATCGCCTTGGGCTGCATGGCCAGAGCCCGGGCGATCGCCACGCGCTGCTGCTGCCCGCCCGAGAGCTGGGCCGGGAACTTGTCGGCCTGGTTGGCGATGCCCACCCGGTCCAGCAGGGCCAGGCCGCGCTCGCGCGCCGCCGCCGGCTTCTCCTTGCGGACCTTCACCGGCCCGAGGGTGACGTTCTCGAGGATCGTCTTGTGCGCGAAGAGGTTGAACGACTGGAACACCATGCCGACCTCGCTGCGCAGCTTCGCCAGCGCCTTGCCCTCGGCCGGCAGCGGCTGCCCGTCGAAGGTGATGGTGCCGGAGCTGATCGGTTCGAGGCGGTTGATCGCGCGGCACAGCGTCGACTTGCCGGAGCCCGACGGGCCGATCACCACGACCACCTCGCCGCGCCCGACCGACAGTGAGACGTCGTCCAGCACGTGCAGCGGCCCGAACCACTTGTTGACCGAGTCCAGCACGATGAGCGGTTCGCCCGTCGTCACGTCGTTCACCGTCCCTGTCGTCGCGCGGGGTCGGATGACCCCCGGTTGGGCAACTGTAGGCGGGGGGATGTGGCGGGACGCAACCCAGTTGGTCACGGAGCGATAACACCAGTTCGGATCGGGGTCAAGAGTCCGATTCTGACCGCGATCCGGGTAGGGCGCGGTGGCGCCCGCCGGGCGGTGCGGAGATCATGTGGGGATGACCGAACCGGTACGGCTGACCCGGTACGCCCGGGGTGGCGGCTGCGCGTGCAAGATTCCCCCGGGTGAGCTGGAGACCATGGTCGCCGGGCTCGGGCCGGCGACCGGCACCGCCGAGCTGCTCGTCGGGCTCGACCACGGCGACGACGCCGCGGTGGTCCGGTTCGACGAGCGTACGGGGATCGTCGCCACCGCCGACTTCTTCACCCCCGTCGTCGACGACGCGTACGACTGGGGGCGCATCGCCGCGACCAACGCGCTCTCCGACGTGTACGCCATGGGCGGCACCCCCCTCGTGGCGCTCAACCTGCTCTGCTGGCCGCGCGGCGTGCTGCCGCTGGAACTGGCCCGGGAGGTGCTGCGCGGCGGGCAGGACGTGGCCCGCGACGCCGGCTGCCACCTCGCCGGCGGGCACAGCGTTGACGACGAGGGCCCCAAGTACGGGCTGGCCGTCACCGGGGTGGTCCGGCCGGAGGAGCTGATCACCCTGGACGCCGGCCGGGCCGGTCTGCCCCTGTCGCTGACCAAGCCGCTCGGTGTCGGCGTGCTCAACACCCGGCACAAGGCCACCGGGGAGAGCTTCCCCGAAGCGGTCGCCGCGATGACCACCCTGAACCGGGACGCGGCGCGGGCGGCGGTGGCGGCCGGCGTCCGCTGCGGAACCGACGTGACGGGCTTCGGCCTGCTCGGGCACGCCTCCAAGCTGGCCCGGGCGAGCCGGCTGACGGTGGCGATCGACGCGGCCCGGGTGCCCTACCTGGCCGGCGCCCGGGAGGCGGTGCGCGACGGGCACGTCAGCGGCGGCAGCCGGCGCAACCTGGAGTGGGTCGCCCCGTGGACCGACTTCGGCGGCGTCTCCGAGGAGGAACGGCTGCTGCTGGCCGACGCGCAGACCTCGGGCGGCCTGCTGGTCGCCGGCGAGGTGCCGGGCGGCACCGTGGTCGGCGAGCTGCTGCCGGCGGGGGAGCACCGCGTGGTGCTGCGCTGAGGGTGCGGCGGACGCGGCGGCCGGCCCGGCGAAGGGTTCTTCCGCGTACGGCGTGGGGTGCCGGGGAGCGGGCCACCGTACCCGATAAACTGTCATCTTCCCGCTACTCGGAGCAATGGGGCCCGAGGAATTTTGCCCGGAATGGTCACAGACCGGTAACTTGCCCCCGGCTGATGCCATTTGCACCCCACCATCGTCTTTAAGGCCCGATCCGGAGGCCGGTGGGACGAGCACAGCGAGGAGGCGGCATGACCGAGCTGTGGAACTGGAGAATTGACCAGGTGCGGCCGGTGGAGGTCTACCCGGCACTGGCCGAGGCGCTCGGCCGGGTGGTGATGCCCCTGGCCGTGGCGGACCCCGCCCGGCTGCCGACGTACGCGGTGGTCTGCGACGTTTGGCAGGCGCCGGGGGAGTTCGCCACGATCGTGGACTGCTACGGGGTGCCCGACGGGCTCTCCGAACACGGCAGCATCGCCGCGCTGGCGCGGCTGCTGGACCGCAACTGCCTGCTGCGCGACGACACCCTCGACGCCGGGCGTCACCTGCTCGTCGCGCCCGACGGGACCATCCGGCCGGTGCACTTCGACGTGCGGGAGACCGACGACGGCGAGGTGCTCGCCGAGCAGCGGCTGTGCACCGACGCGGATCCCCGCTGCCGCGGCTGGTCGCAGTGTCACCGCTCGCGCTGGGCGCCGGACTCGGTGCTCCCCGCGCTCGCCGCCGCCTGACCGCGCCGGCCCGACCCCGGACGGGATCGGGCCGGCGGGCAGGGGGCCTGCCTGGCGGGCTCAGCCGGCCGCCGGACGGGCGGACCGGCCGCCGCGTACCTCCAGTTCGGCGAGGAGGGTCGCGGTGGCCGCGGCCACCGCGGCGACCGCCGCGTCGAAGGCCGCGGCGTTGTGCGGCGCGGGCTTGCGGAAGCCCGAGATCTTGCGGACGTACTGCAACGCCGCGGCGTCCACGTCGGCCGGGGTCACCTCGGCGGTGTACGGCTCACGAAGCGTCTTGATGCTCCGGCACATGGCTCCTCCTGGTTCGGTCCATCGGGTGGGCCCGGATACGCTGTCCGGGTCATGACTACCGCAGCGGCGAGCAGTCCGCGCACCTATCAGGTGCGCACCTACGGCTGCCAGATGAACGTGCACGACTCCGAGCGCATCTCCGGCCTGCTCGAACAGGCGGGCTACGTGCGCGTCGGCGAAGCGGTCGACGACCCGGACGTGGTGGTGTTCAACACCTGCGCCGTCCGGGAGAACGCCGACAACCGGCTCTACGGCAACCTCGGTCACCTGCGCCCCGTCAAGGCCCGGCACCCGGGGATGCAGATCGCCGTCGGCGGCTGCCTGGCCCAGAAGGACCGCGGCGAGATCGTCCGCAAGGCGCCCTGGGTGGACGTCGTGTTCGGCACGCACAACATCGGGTCGCTGCCGGTGCTGCTGGAGCGGGCCCGGCACAACGCCGCCGCCGAGGTGGAGATCCTCGAATCCCTCGACGTGTTCCCCTCGACGCTGCCCACCCGGCGGGAGTCCACGTACGCCGGCTGGGTGTCGATCTCGGTCGGCTGCAACAACACCTGCACGTTCTGCATCGTGCCCGCTCTGCGCGGCAAGGAGAAGGACCGCCGCCCCGGCGACATCCTCTCCGAGGTCCGCGCCCTGGTCGACGAGGGTGTGCTGGAGGTGACCCTGCTCGGGCAGAACGTCAACTCCTACGGCGTCGAGTTCGGCGACCGGCTCGCCTTCGGCAAGCTGCTGCGCGCCTGCGGCGACGTCGAAGGGCTGGAGCGGGTCCGCTTCACCAGCCCGCACCCGAAGGACTTCACCGACGACGTGATCGCCGCGATGGCCGAGACGCCCAACGTCTGCCACTCGCTGCACATGCCGCTCCAGTCCGGCTCCGACGACGTGCTGCGGGCCATGCGCCGCTCGTACCGGGCCGAGCGCTACCTGGGCATCATCGAGAAGGTGCGGGCGGCGATGCCGGACGCGGCCATCACCACCGACATCATCGTCGGCTTCCCCGGCGAGACCGACGCCGACTTCGAGCGCACCCTCGACGTGGTCCGCGCGGCCCGGTTCTCCTCCGCGTTCACCTTCCAGTACTCCAAGCGCCCCGGCACGCCCGCCGCGACGATGGACGGCCAGCTGCCCAAGCAGGTCGTGCAGGAACGCTACGAGCGGCTGATCGCCTGCGTGGAGGAGATCACCTGGGCGGAGAACAGGAAGCTCGTGGGGGAGACCGTCGAGGTCCTGGTCGCCGTCGGCGAGGGGCGCAAGGACGAGCGCACGGGCCGGCTCTCCGGCCGCGCCCGTGACGGCCGCCTGGTCCACTTCGACGCGGGCTCGTACGCCGGGCGGATCCGCCCCGGTGACATCGTGCACACCGTCGTCACCTACGCCGCCCCGCACCACCTGAACGCCGACGGCGAGCCGTTGTCGCACCGGCGCACCCGGGCCGGCGACGCGGCGGAGGCGGGGCGCGCCCCGCGTACGCCGGGGGTGCTGCTCGGGCTGCCCACGATCGGCGCGCCGGCCGCGTCGCCCGCGCCGACGACCGGCTGCTCCGCGCACTGACGCGCGACCGGCCGGGGCCGCCCCGCGGCGACCCCGGCCGGTGCGCTCAGGGCGTCAGACGGAGATCCGGCCGGCGCCCGCGCCGGCGGTCACGATGGACTTCACGCTGCTCGCGGGGTCCAGCGGGTACGAGTACGGGATGCTCCGGACGCTGCCGCCGGCCTGGCCGCTGCCGGAGTTGACGAAGTGGTTGTTCCGGGCCACCAGCGTGCCCGGCCCGGAGTCGCCCTCACCGAGGTGGTACGGGTCCTCGACGTTCTCGAAGTAGTTCCCCTCGACCAGGACGCCGGCGTTCTCGGTGGACGCCACGCCGTAGCCGCCGTTGCTGTCGTAGTAGTTGTTGAACACGTGCACCGGGTTGCCGAAGCGGACCCGGGGGTGGCGCTGGGTGCTCTCGTCGAACCAGTTGTGGTGGTAGGTCACCCGCAGGTGGCCGGTGTCCTGGCTGGCGTTGCTGTCGCTGTGCCCGAGCAGCATCGACTTGTCGTGGTCGTAGACCCGGTTCCACGAGACGGTGACGAAGTCCGAGCCCCGCTTGATGTCGACCGCGCCGTCGTAGCCGTTGGTGAAGCTGTTGTGGTCGATCCAGATGTTGGTCGCCGACTCCTGCACGTTGATCGCGTCGTCGTTCCAGTTCCGGAAGGTCAGGTTCCGGATGATGACGTTGCGGTCGCCGTTGATGTTGAAGCCGCAGCCGGAGATGGTCGCGCCGGGGTTGCCGAGGATGGTCTTGTTGGAGCGGACCCGCAGCATGCCGGAGCAGGAGATGGTGCCGGAGACCCGGATCACCGCCGCGCTGCTGGAGCCGACCGCGCTGGTCAGCGCGGAGGCGCTGGTGACGGTGACGGGGCTGCCGCTGCCGCCGGTGGTGCCGCCGTTCTGGGTGGCCCAGCCGACCAGCCCGGTGGGGGCGGCCGAGGCGGGTGGGGCGCCGGTGGTCAGCGCCCCCGCGACGAGCAGGGCGGCGCCGGCGGCGGCGGTGAGCAGGGTGCTGCGACGTCGGGATGTACGCACTGGGTGTTCCCTTCGGTGGTGGCGGGCTCGCGGACCGCGTACCGACCGGCGACGCCGTGCCCGGCTGGCGTCCTGGTCGGCGGGGACGGCGGTCGGCGGCCCCGCGGGTACGGACTGGCTGCGCGAAGTTGCGGCTCCCGTGCTGGCGCCGCCGAAGGATCAGGCAAGCGCTTTCCTGATGTAAACACAGACGCTGATCGATGTAAAGGCCCCTCGCCCGCACGCGGAACGGCGGCCGCCCCGAGGGGAACGGCCGCCGTTCGGCGGGTGGATCAGCAGGCGACGCCGTCGAGCCGCACCCCGCCGACGCGCGGGTGGACACACGCGAGCCCCCGGCCCTGCGGACCGGGGGCTCGCGTGCCGTCTCGGTCAGCCGGCCTGCTCGGCGAGCTGGAGGAACTGCCGCTTTGAGGCCAGCGCCTGCTCGGCCTCCTTGACCCGCCGGGCGTCCCCGGCGGCCTGGGCGCGCGCCAACCGCTCCTCGGCCTCGGCGACCTGCGCCCGCATCTGGGCCAGCAGCGGGTTGTCCTCCTTGGTGGTCCGCCGCCACGCCGAGTCCATCACCTCGCGGACCTTCTCGTCGATCGCCCGCAGCCGGCGCTCCAGCCCGGCCGCCGCCTCGCGGGGCACCCGGCCGGCCTCGTGCCACTGCGCCTGGATGTCGCGCAGCTTTGCCTGCGCGCCCTTGGGGTCGCCGTCGACGTCCAACGCCTCGGCCTCGGCGAGCAGCGCCTGCTTGCGCTCCAGGTTGGCCCGCTGCTCGTTGTCCCGCGCCGAGAAGACCTCGCTGCGCCGGGTGAAGAACTCGTCCTGCGCGGCCCGGAACCGTTCCCAGAGCTTCTGCTCCGCCTCCTTGGAGGCGCGGGGCGCGGCCTTCCACTGGTTCATCAGCTCCTTGAGCTGGTTGGCCGTGGCCGCCCAGTCCGTGGAGTCCTTGAGCTTCTCGGCCTCGGCGACCAGCTCCTCCTTGACCGTCTGCGCCTGCTTGCGCTGCGAGTCGAGGGAGGCGAAGTGGGCGCCCCGGCGACGGGTGAAGCCGTCGCGCGCGGCGGCGAACCGCTTCCACAGCTCACCGTCGGTCTTCTTGTCGACCCCGCGGATGGTCTTCCACTCGTCGAGGATCTCCTTGAGCCGGTCGCCGGCCGTCTTCCAGCCCGTCGACTCGGCGGCCAGCTTCTCGGCCTCCTCGACCAGGGCCTGCTTGCGGGCGAGTGCCTCGCCGCGGGCGGCGTCGCGGGCCGCCTTGGCCTCGCCGGCCTTCTCCTCGGCGACCGTGGCGAGCCGGTCCAGCCGGGCGGCCAGCGCGTCGATGTCGCCGACGACGTGCGCCTCGGCCAGCGAGGCGCGGATCCGCCGGATCGTGGTCAGTGAGTGGCCCGCGTCGGCCGCGCCCGAGTTCAGCCGGGCCTCCGTCAGGTTGACCTCGGTCACCAGGTCGTCGAAGCGGCGGGCGAAGTGGGCGAGCCCCTCCTCGGGCGCTCCCGCCTGCCAGGATCCGACCACCCGCTCGCCGTCGGCGGTCTTGACGTACACGGTGCCGTCCGCGTCCACCCGTCCGAAGGCAGTCCAGTCGCTCATGTGCCCATCCTCGATCTCCCGGCGTCGGGGAGCAGCCCCTCGATCGCCGCCACGGCGCAGCAAAGTTCCTCCCGGCATTGTCACAGGTGCGACCCCGTTCCCGTCGAGCGCCTATCGCCGACCGTGACCATACGGTGTCCTAGCGCCCGAATGACCGGATCGGCGCGGGGACGCACCGGGGCGTCCCGCTACGGTGGACGGGTGCCACTGGTCGCCGCCGCCGTCTGCCCGCACCCGCCCCTGCTCGTGCCCGAGGTGGCCGGCGCCGCCGCCGGTGAGCTCGACGACCTCCGCGCCGCCTGCGACGCGGCCCTCGCCCGGCTGCTCGCGGCCCGGCCCGAGCAGATCCTGCTGATCGGTGGCGGGCCGCGGACCGCCCGCTTCAACGCCGCGGACGAGGGCTCCCTGCGCGGGTACGGCGTGGACCGGCACGTCCGGCTCTGGAAGGTCAACTGCGCCGGGGGCGTACGGCTGCCGCTGAGCCTGACCGTCGGCGCGTGGCTGATCAACCGCACGGGCACCGAGCTGCCCCGGTTCGCCGAGTCGGTGGCCGCCGACGCCACCGCCACGGAGTGCGCCGCGCTCGGCGCCGACCTGGCCCGGCGCGCCGAGAGGCGCACGGCGCTGCTGGTGCTGGGGGACGGCTCGGCCTGCCGGGGCGAGAAGGCGCCCGGCTACGACGACCCGCGCGCCCGGCCGTACGACGAGGGGGTCGCCCGGGCCCTGGCCACGGTGGACGCCGACGCCCTGCTCGGCCTGGACGAGGCGGCGTCGGCGGAGCTGAGGGTCGCCGGCCGGGCGCCCTGGCAGGTGCTGGCCGGCGCGGTCCGCGCGACGGGCGGCGCCTGGCGCGGCGAGCTGCACCACGACTCGGCCCCCTACGGCGTGGCCTACCTCGTCGCCACCTGGGAGCCGGCGTGAGCGCAGCGGTCGACGCCGGCGGCGCCCGCCCGCCCGCCGGCACGGTGGTCGCGGTGGTCGGCCCCACCGCGGCCGGCAAGTCGGCGCTGAGCGTAGCCCTGGCGCACGCCCTCGGCGGCGAGGTGGTCAACGCCGACTCCATGCAGCTCTACCGGGGCATGGACCTCGGCACCGCGAAGCTCACCCCGGCCGAGCGCGAGGGGGTGCCGCACCACCTGCTGGACATCTGGGACGTCACCGAGCCGGCGAGCGTCGCGGAGTACCAGCGGCTGGCCCGCGCCGCCGTCGACGACATCCTGGCCCGCGGCCGGGTGCCGCTGCTGGTCGGCGGCTCCGGCCTCTACGTACGGGCGGTGCTGGAGCGGTTCGAGTTCCCCGGCACCGACCCCGCGGTGCGTGAACGGCTGGAACGGGAGCTGGCCGAGGCCGGCCCCGCGCCCCTCCACGCCCGGCTGCGCGCGGCCGACCCGGCCGCCGCGGCGGGGATCCTGCCCGGCAACGGCCGGCGGATCGTGCGCGCCCTGGAGGTCATCGAGCTGACCGGCGCGCCGTTCACCGCCTCGCTGCCCGACCCGACGCCGTACTACTCCGCCGTGCAGCTCGGGGTGGACCTGGACACGGCGCTGCTCGACCAGCGGATCGCGTCGCGGGTGGACCGGATGTGGGCCGACGGCCTTGTCGAGGAGACCCGCGCGCTTCTCGGGCGCGGGTTGGCCGAGGGGCGCACGGCCAGTCGCGCGCTCGGCTACCAGCAGGTGCTGCGCTTCCTCGCCGGTGAGCTGACCGAGGCCGCGGCGCACGACGAGACCGTCCGGGCCACCCGCCGCTTCGTCCGGCGGCAGCGGTCCTGGTTCCGCCGCGACCCCCGGATCCACTGGCTGGACCCGACGGGACCGGAGCTGATCCCGGCCGCCCTGCGCCTGCTGCCCGGTGCTGCGCGATGATGGGGGCGTGCAGTTCACCAAGGGCCACGGCACCGGCAACGACTTCGTCATCCTTCCCGACCCCGACGACCGGCTCGCGCTGACACCCGGGCTGGTCGCGGCCCTCTGCGACCGGCGGCGCGGGATCGGCGCCGACGGCGTGCTGCGGGTGGTCCGTGCGGCGAAGCACCCCGAGGGCGCCGACCTCGCCGGCGAGGCCGAGTGGTTCATGGACTACTGGAACGCCGACGGCTCGTTCGCGGAGATGTGCGGCAACGGCGCCCGGGTCTTCGTCCGCTACCTGGTCGACACCGGGCTGGCCGCGCCGGAGGGCGACGCACTGCCGGTGGCCACCCGGGCCGGCGTCGTGCGCGCGCTGGTCACGGCCGACGCCATCGCCGTCGAGATGCGCCGCCCCCGGCTGTACGACGCGGCGACCGCCACCCTCGGCGGGCTGACCCTGCCGGGCACCGCGGTGGACGTGGGCAACCCCCATCTGGTCTGCGCGTTGCCGGCGGGGCTGGAGCTGACCGCGCTCGACCTCACCCGGGCCCCCGACGTCGATCCGGCGGTCTTCCCGGCCGGGGTGAACGTGGAGTTCACCTCGCCCGGCGAGCCGGTCGAGGGCACCGACGGGCACGTGCTGATGCGGGTGTACGAGCGCGGCTCCGGCGAGACGCTCTCCTGCGGCACGGGGGCCTGCGCGGTGGCCGCGGTCGCCCTGCGCGACGCCGGCCGGGACACCGGCGTACTGGCGGTGGACGTGCCGGGCGGGCGCCTGTCGGTCACGGTGACCGAGGACTTCTGCTGGCTGGCCGGCCCCGCCGTCCTGGTGGCCACCGGCACCCTCCACCCCACCTTCACCTGACCCGCCCCCGCCCTAGCCCCGTCCCCGCGCCCCGCCCTCGCCCCGTCCCCGCGCCCCGCCCTAGCCCCGTCCCGCGTCGATCTTGCACTTTCGGCCCTCGGCCTGTCCGCTTCGGGCGGATTCGCGGGGGCGGCAACTGCAAGATCGACGCGGCTCGGGCGGCGCGGGGGCGGGGCGGGGGCGGGGGCGGGGGACAGGCGGGCAGGGTCAGGGTCAGGGGGTGGCGGAGGCTCCGGCGGCGATCTCGGGGAGGTCGGCGGGGCCCGGGTCGGCGGCCGGGGTCGGGGTCGGGTTCTGGGCGGCGGCGCGGACCGCGGCGGCGACCGCCGGGGCGACCCGGGAGTCGAAGACGCTGGGCACGATCACCGTCGGGTTGATCTTCTCCTCGCCGACCACGTCCGCGATGGCCCGGGCGGCCGCGAGCGCCATCTCCTCGGTGAACTCCTCGGCGTGCGCGTCCAGCATGCCGCGGAACACTCCCGGAAAGGCGAGCACGTTGTTGATCTGGTTCGGCTGGTCCGAGCGGCCGGTGGCGACCACGGCGGCGTGCTTGCGCGCCTCGCGCGGGTCGACCTCCGGGTCGGGGTTGGCCAGCGCGAAGACGATCGAGTCCTTGGCCATCGTGGCGATGTCGTCGCCGGTGAGCAGGTTCGGCGCGCTCACCCCGATGAAGACGTCCGCGCCGCGTACCGCCCCGACCAGGTCGCCGGAGTAGTTCTCCCGGTTGGTGTTCTCGGCCAGCCACTGCCAGGCCGGGTTGAGCCCGGTCTGGCCGCGGTGCAGGGCGCCCTGCCGGTCGTACGCGATGATGTCGCCCACGCCCTGGCGCAGCAGCAGCTTCATGATCGCGGTGCCGGCCGCGCCCGCGCCCGAGACGACGACCCGGACGTCCGCGAGCCGCTTGCCCACGACGCGCAGCGCGTTGGTCAGCGCGGCCAGCACGCAGATCGCGGTGCCGTGCTGGTCGTCGTGGAAGACCGGGATGTCCAGCGCCTCGCGCAGCCGGGCCTCGATCTCGAAGCAGCGCGGCGCGGCGATGTCCTCCAGGTTGATCCCGCCGTACGCCGGGGCGATCGCCTTGACGATCTGCACGATCTCGTCCGTGTCCTGGGTGTCGAGCACCACCGGCCAGGCGTCCACCCCGCCGAAGCGCTTGAACAGCGCCGCCTTGCCCTCCATCACCGGCAGCGACGCGGCCGGCCCGAGGTTGCCCAGGCCCAGCACGGCGGAGCCGTCGCTGACCACGGCGACGGTGTTGCGCTTGATGGTGAGCCGGCGGGCGTCGGCCGGGTTCTCGGCGATGGCCTGGCAGACCCGCGCCACCCCCGGGGTGTACGCCCGGGACAGCTCGTCGCGGTTGCGCAGCGCCACCTTCGAGCTGACCTCGATCTTGCCGCCGAGGTGCAGCAGGAAGGTGCGGTCGGAGACCTTGCGCACGTCCACGCCGTCCAGCGCGGTCAGCGCGTCGACCACCTGGTCGGCGTGGCTGGCGTCGGCGGTGTCGCAGGTCAGGTCGACGAGCACGTGGGTCGGGTCGGAGTCCACCACGTCGAGCGCGGTGACGATCGCCCCGGCCTCACCCACGGAGGTGGTCAGCCGGCCGATCGAGGACGCGTCCGCCGGTACGGCGATCCGAATCGTGATCGAGAATCCGGCACTTGGAAGTCGGGTGATGGCCACGGGATCCCTCCGTCGACGCTGAACGGCTCGCCCCGCATTTCTACTCGCTCCGGCCGGCCCGGCCGGCATCCGCCCCCACTTTTGTGGTCGACGCCCGCCGGGCATATAGCGGGTGCGTTCGGCGTTGGCACATGTCAGGATTGCTCCGTACGTGACAGAACGGACAGGAGACCGGCTTGCACAACCAGGAGACCCTTCTTCCCTACGAGGACGACGAGCTCGACGCCACCACGGGTGAGCTAGAGCTGTCGGAGCGGCAGGCGCTGCGGCGGGTCCCCGGGCTCTCCACCGAACTCGCGGACATCACCGAGGTCGAGTACCGCCAGCTCCGCCTGGAGCGCGTGGTCCTCGTCGGTGTCTGGACCGAGGGCACGCAGGGCGACGCCGAGAACTCCCTCACCGAGCTGGCCGCGCTGGCCGAGACCGCCGGCTCGCAGGTGCTCGAGGGGCTGATCCAGCGGCGCAACCGACCCGACCCGGCCACCTACATCGGCCGGGGCAAGGTCGACGACCTCGGCTCGATGGTGCTCTCCAGCGGCGCCGACACGGTGATCTGCGACGGCGAGCTGTCGCCGTCGCAGCTGCGCAACCTGGAGCAGCGCACCAAGGTCAAGGTGGTCGACCGCACCGCGCTGATCCTCGACATCTTCGCCCAGCACGCCAAGAGCAGGGAGGGCAAGGCCCAGGTCGAGCTGGCCCAGCTCGAATACCTGCTGCCTCGTCTGCGCGGTTGGGGTGAGACGCTCTCCCGCCAGAGCGGCGGCAGCGGTCGCGGCGGGGGCGCCGGCGGCGGCGTGGGTCTGCGCGGCCCCGGTGAGACGAAGCTGGAGACCGACCGGCGCCGCATCCGCCACCGCATCTCGCGGCTGCGCCGGGAGATCAAGGCCATGCGGACCGTACGCCAGACCAAGCGCGCTCGCCGCTCCCGCAACGCCGTGCCGGCCGTGGCCATCGCCGGTTACACCAACGCCGGCAAGTCGAGCCTGCTCAACCGGCTGACCGGGGCGGGCGTGCTCGTCGAGAACGCGCTCTTCGCCACCCTCGACCCGACCACCCGCAAGGCCACCGCGGCCGACGGGCGGGTCTACACGCTCTCCGACACCGTCGGGTTCGTCCGGCACCTGCCGCACCAGATCGTCGAGGCGTTCCGCTCGACGCTGGAGGAGGTGGCCGAGGCCGATCTGGTGGTGCACGTGGTCGACGGCACCCACCCCGATCCGGAGGAGCAGGTCCGCGCGGTCCGCGAGGTGCTCGCCGAGGTGGGCGCCGACCGGCTGCCCGAGCTGCTGGTCGTCAACAAGACCGACACGGCCGACGAGGACACGCTGCTGCGGCTCAAGCGGCTCTGGCCGGACGCGGTGCTCGTCTCCGCGCACACCGGGCGCGGGCTCGACGGGCTGCGCGAGGCGATCGAGGAGCGGCTGCCCCGCCCGGCGGTGGAGATCCGCGCGGTGCTGCCGTACGACCGGGGCGACCTGGTGGCCCGGGTGCACCGTCAGGGTGAGGTGCTGAGCACCTCCCACCTGCCGGAGGGCACCCTGCTGCACGTCCGGGTCGGCGAGGCGCTCGCGGCCGAGCTGGCACCGTTCGGCGCGGACGAGGGCCAGGCGGCCCCGGGGGCTCGCTGACGGCCTCCCGGCGTCATCCGGCGGAAACGTCCGGCGTGCGACACTGCTTCCATGCCCCGCGCTGTTTCTTCGGTCACGGTCGCCCTCGGCTTGCTGGGGGCGACCGTGGCGTGTACCGGAGTCGCCCTGGCGGCGCCCGCGTCGGCCTCGTCAGTGCTCGCGGCGGCCCCGGGCAAGAAGCGGTGCACGGTGACCGACGAGCGGCTGCGGGAGCTGTCGGGCCTGGTCGCCACCAAGAGCGGCTACATCGTGATCAACGACGGCACCGACGTGGAGAGCCGCAAGCGGGTCTTCTTCCTCGACTCCAAGTGCGGGATCGCGAAGGAACCGGTCCGCTACTCGGGGCGGGGCCCCTTCGACACGGAGGACCTCGCTCTCTCGCCGAACGGCCAGACCCTGTGGATCGCCGACACCGGCGACAACATCACCAGCCGTGAGCGGCGCGAGCGGGTCGCGCTCTGGAGCATGCCGGTCAGCGGGTCCAGGCAACCGGTGCTGCACCGCCTCACCTACCCGGAGGGCAAGCCGCACGACGCCGAGGCGCTGCTCATCGGCGACGACGGCAACCCTCTGATCATCACGAAGGTGATGTCGGGCAAGGCCGAGATCTTCACCCCCGCCGAGAAGATGAAGAGCGGGGACACCCAGGCCGTCCCGATGAAGAAGGTCGGCGAGATCAGCCTGCCGGCGACGGACACCGACAACCGTCTCGGCGCCCCCGGCCGGGTGGCGATCACGGGTGCGGCCCGGTCCCCCGACGGCTCCCGGGTCGTGGTGCGCACCTACGCCGACGCGTTCGAGTACGACGTGGCCGGCGGCGACGTGGTGGCGGCGCTGAGCAGCGGCAAGCCGCGGGTGACGGCACTGAGCGACCCGTTCGGCGAGGCGATCTCCTACACCCCCGACGGCAAGAGCTTCGTCACCGTCTCCGACGGTGGCCAGCTCGACGCGGACGACCCGATCGACATCCTCAGCTACGTGCCCTCCGCCGAGGGCGCCAAGCCGGTGGCCGGCGGAGGCGACGCGCCGAAGAAGGCCGACCAGTCCTGGCTCGCCGGCCTGAGCCTGAGCGACATCACGTACCTGATCGCCGCCGTGGGTGTGCTCGGCGCGCTGATGGTGGCCGCCGGGGTCGTCGGCATTCTCCGTTCCCGGCGCCGACCGGCGGTCGCCGGCGGCGACGGCCCGGACCGTGCGGACGCAGCCGACGGCCGCGAACCGGCGGACGACGGCTTCCCGCCCCCGGGCGACCGGGGTCGCGGCGCCGTCTACGGCGGCGCGCCCGCCAGCGGGGTGTACGGCGGCCCGGCCGGCGGTGGGCGCGGCGCCCCCGCGCCGGCCGCCGGGGGGGCCCGCCCCGCCGGCCGCC
>NZ_JBAKHV010000045.1:0-55176 GCF_036906775.1 Micromonospora sp. CPCC 205561
CGCCGGGGCCGCGGGCGGGTGCCGCAGCCGGCCTGAGCCCCGCCGGGCCGGGGGCGGCACGACGGGGGCGGGGTGGCGGCGGCGCCGTCGTCGTCACCCCGCGTGCCTCCCGCGGCCCGGCGTGGTCGGCGGTGGGCGGTGCGGGCCCTGCGTCGCCCGGGGCGGCGCTCCCACCGGCCGCGACATCCCGCACCCCGACCGACGGAGCGGTACGGGCGGACACGAGGGGAGCCGGTCGGACGCTCGGCTAGGCTGGCCGGCCGGAGGTGGTGGCGGGTGCGACAGGTGACGCCGGTGGCGACCGCGGTGGGGCTGGCCGCGGGGTACGCCCTCGACGCGGTCCTCGGCGACCCCCGCCGGTACCACCCCGTGGCCGGCTTCGGGCGCGTGGCCGGAGCGCTGGAGCGTCGGATGCACCGCCCGGACCGGACGGCCGGCGCGGCGTTCACCGCGCTGGCGGTCGGCGTGCCCGTACTGCTCGGGGTGGCCGGCACGATCGCCACCCGGCACCGGCCGGTGGGCCGGGCGGCGCTCGTCGCCGCCGGTACCTGGACCGTGCTGGGCGGGCGCACCCTGCGGCACGAGGCGAACGTGATGGGTCGGGCGCTGCGCGCCGGCGACCTGCCGGCGGCCCGGCGGCGGCTCGGGCACCTCTGCGGGCGGGACCCGTCCGCGCTGGACGAGCCGGAGCTGGCCCGCGCCACCGTCGAGTCGGTCGCCGAGAACACCTCGGACGCCGTCGTCGCCCCGCTGCTGTGGGGCGCGGTCGCGGGGCTGCCCGGACTGCTCGGTTACCGCGCGGCGAACACCCTGGACGCGATGGTGGGCCACCGCTCGTCGCGGTACGCCCGGTTCGGCACCCCGGCCGCCCGCCTCGACGACCTGCTCAACCTGGTGCCCGCGCGGCTGACCGGCCTGCTCACCGTCGCGGTCGCGCCGACCGCGCACGGCGACCGGCGGAGGGCGTGGCGGATCTGGCGCCGGGACCGCGACGACCACCCCAGCCCCAACGCCGGGCAGTGCGAGGCGGCGATGGCCGGCGCCCTCGGCGTGCGGCTCGGCGGGCGCAACGTCTACTTCGGGCGCTCAGAGGTGCGTCCGTTCCTCGGCGACGGCCCGCGACCCGAGGCGCGGCACCTGGCCCGGGCCGCCCGCGTCTCGGGCGCGGTCGGGCTGGCCGCGCTCGGGGTGGCCACCGCGTACCCGCTGACCGTCGGGCGGCTGGTCGGTGCCGCCGGCCGCCGGATCGCCGCCCGGCTCGTCGTCGGGCGGCGGGGCCCGGGGCCGGCCGGCTCCGGGTCGCGGGGCAGCGGGCGGCGCCTCGTCGGCGCTGTGGTGGCGTCGGCGGGGCGGGGCAGCGGCCGGTGACCGGCGGGCTGCTGGTCGCCGGCACCACCTCCGACGCGGGCAAGAGCGTGCTCACCGCCGGCATCTGCCGGTGGCTGCGCCGACGGGGCGTGCGGGTGGCGCCGTTCAAGGCGCAGAACATGTCCAACAACTCCGCCGTCGTGGTCGGCTTGGACGGCCGGGGCGGCGAGATCGGGCGGGCCCAGGCGATGCAGGCGGCCGCCTGCGGCGTCGCCCCCGACCTGCGCTTCAACCCGGTGCTGCTCAAGCCGGGAACCGACCTGGCCAGCCAGGTGGTGCTGCTCGGCGAGGCCGTGGACACGGTCACCGCCGGCAACTTCCGCACGCTGCGGCCCCGGCTCGCCGAGACGGCGTACGCGGCGCTCGGCGAGCTGCGGGCGGTGTACGACGTGGTGATCTGCGAGGGCGCCGGCAGCCCGGCGGAGATCAACCTGAGAGCCGGCGACTACGTGAACATGGGTCTGGCCCGGCACGCCGGGCTGCCCACGATCGTGGTCGGCGACATCGACCGGGGCGGGGTCTTCGCCTCGATGTTCGGCACCGTGGCCCTGCTGGACCCCGCCGACCAGGCGCTGGTCGCCGGCTTCGTGGTCAACAAGTTCCGGGGCGACCTCGGGCTCCTGCGCCCGGGGCTGGACATGCTGCGCCAGGTCACCGGCCGCCAGACGTACGGGGTGCTGCCCTGGTCGCTCGACCTCTGGCTCGACGCGGAGGACTCGCTCGCCTACGGCCGGGTCCTCGGTCGACCGGCCGCCCCGCGCGGCACCGAGTGGCTGGACGTGGCCGTGGTCCGGCTGCCCCGGATCAGCAACGCCACGGACGTCGAGGCGCTCGCCACCGAGCCGGGCGTACGGGTCCGGCTGACCGTCGAGCCCGCCGAACTGGCCGCCGCCGACCTGGTGGTGCTGCCCGGGTCGAAGTCGACGGTGGCGGACCTGGACTGGTTGCGGCGCACCGGCCTCGCCGACGCCGTCCTGGCGCACGCCGCGGCGGGCCGGCCGCTGCTCGGCATCTGCGGCGGCTTCCAGATGCTCAGCCGGGCGATCCACGACGCGGTGGAGAGCCGGCAGGGGAGCGTGCCCGGGCTGGGCCTGCTGCCCATCGAGGTCACCTTCGACCCGCGCAAGACCGTCCGGCGCTCCGCCGGCACGGCGGCCGGTGACGTCCCGGTACGCGGCTACGAGATCCACCACGGGCACGTCTCGTCCGCCGACCCGGCGCTCACCCCGTTGCTGACCGACGCGGACGGCCGTGGGGAGGGGGCGGTCGTCGGCGCGGTGCACGGCACCCACTGGCACGGCACCTTCGAGTCCGACGAGTTCCGCCGGCGGTTCCTGACCGAGGTGGCGCGGCTCGCCGGTCGGACGGGCTTCACGGTCGCCCCCGACAACTCCTTCGCCGCCGCCCGCGAGCGCGCCCTGGACCTGCTCGGCGACCTCGTCGAGGAGCACCTGGACACGGCGGCCCTCTGGCGCCTCCTGGAGTCCGGCCCGCCGGCCGGCCTCCCGTTCATCCCGCCCGGCGCCCCGGTCCTCGCCTGACCGGCGGGGTCAGTGGCGGACGTCGGCGGGACGGTCGGACATGGGCAGCCCCGCCTCGCGCCACGCCTGCACGCCGCCGATCAGGTCGGTCGCGTTCCGCAGCCCGAGCGCCCGCAGGCTGGCCACGGCGAGGCTGGAGCTGTAGCCCTGGCGGCACGCCACCACGATCCGCTGGTCGTACCCGCTGACCTCCGGGATGTGCCAGGCGCTGGCCGGGTCGAGCCGCCACTCCAGCACCGTGCGGTCGATCACCAGGGCGCCCGGGAGGTCACCCTGCTCCCGCCGCTGCCCGTCGGTGCGGGTGTCGACCAGCAACGCCCCGGTGCGGACCGCCTCGACGGTCTGGTGCGGGGTCAGCCGGCGCACCCCGGCGCGGGCCTGTTCCAGGAGGGCGTCGACGCCCGGACTCATCACGCTGTGGGACACCCGCCGATCATCGCGTCCCGGCCGGTACTGCGCCCGCCGAACGCCCCGGCCCACCCGACGACCGCTCGTTCGGGCGACCCCCGATCGGAGGGCCCGCCGGGATCGTTACCGTCGGGCGGTGACGGTGGCGGTGGTCGAGGCGTACGACCGGCTGGCCCGGCGGGTGCTCGCCGGCCCGCCGCGGTTGGGCCGGACCCGGCTGGTGGCGGTGGACGGGCCGAGCGGCGCGGGCAAGAGCGTCTTCGCGGCGCGGCTCGCGGACGCCCTCGCCGCCCTGCCCGGCGGCTGCCCGCCGCCGGTGGTGCACACCGACGACCTGCTCGACGGTTGGGACGACCAGCTCACCTTCTGGCCCCGGTTGGAGGAGTGCGTGCTCGCGCCGCTGCGCGCCGGTCGGCCCGGGGCCTACCGCCGGTACAGCTGGGTGCGCGCGGCCTTCCTGCCGCGCCCGGTGCCGGTCCCGGTGGCGCCGGTGCTCCTCGTCGAGGGGGTCAGTGCGGCCCGGGCCGAGGCCGCCCGGGACCTCTCGCTCGCGGTCTTCGTCACGGCGCCGGCGCCGCTGCGGCTCGGCCGGGCGGTCCGGCGCGACGGCCCGGGGATCCTGCCCGAGCTGCGCCGTTGGCACGCCGGGGAGCGCGCGCACTTCGCCGCCGACGGCACCGAGGCCCGCGCGGACCTGGTGGTCGACGGCGCTCCGCGCCTGCCGCACGACGCCGACCGCTACTACGTGCGCCGCCGCTGAAGGCCGCCGGGCGGACCGGCGTCGCCGCCGGGCTCGGGCGGTGGGCACGGTAAGGCCGGCATACGATGCCGGTCATGACCACACCGATCATGTCCGAGTCCGAGGTCCGGGCCGCCGTCGAGCGGGAACTGCCCGGGGTCCGCGCCGACCTGGAACGCCTCGTCCGCATCCCCGGCATCGCGTTCGAGGGCTTCGACCACTCGCACGTGGAGCGCTCCGCCGAGGCGGTGGCCGAGCTGCTGCGCGGCTGCGGTCTCGACGTGCGGACCGTGCGCTCCGGCGGTCAGCCGGCGGTCATCGGCAAGCGGGCCGCCCCGCCCGGGGCGCCGACGGTGCTGCTCTACGCGCACCACGACGTGCAGCCGGTCGGCGACCTGACGCTGTGGGAGTCGGACCCGTTCGAGCCGGTGGAGCGGGACGGCCGGCTCTACGGCCGGGGCGCCGCCGACGACAAGGCCGGCATCATGGCGCACGTCGCGGCGCTGCGCGCCTTCGGTGACGCGCTGCCGGTGGGCGTGGTGCTCTTCATCGAGGGCGAGGAGGAGTACGGCTCCGATTCGCTGGAGCGGCTGCTCGTGGAGCACCGCGACGAGATCGCCTCGGACGTCATCGTGATCGCCGACTCGGCCAACTGGGACATCGGCGTACCGGCGTTGACCACCTCGCTGCGCGGCATCGTCAACTGCTTCGTGGAGGTGCGCACCCTCGACCACGCCGTGCACAGCGGCATGTACGGCGGCGCCGTGCCGGACGCGCTGACCGCCCTGGCGCGGCTGCTGGCCACCCTGCACACCGACGCCGGCGACGTGGCCGTCGAGGGGCTGGTGGGCCGGGAGGGCGCGAGCGTCGACTACCCCGAGGAGCGGTTCCGGGCCGAGGCCGGGCTGGCCGAGGGCGTGAGCCTCATCGGCACGGGGCGGATCACCGACCGGCTCTGGACCAAGCCGGCCCTCGCGGTGCTCGGCATCGACGCCCCGGCCACCGGCGAGGCGCCGAACGCCCTGGTCCCGGCCGCGAAGGCCAAGCTCAGCGTACGGCTGGCGCCGGGCGACGACCCGAAGCGGGCGTACGCGGCCCTGCGCACCCACCTGGAGAAGCACGCCCCGTGGGGCGCGCGGGTGGCGGTCACCTTCGAGCACGACGGCGACCCGTGCGTCATCGACGCGTCCGGGCCGATGTTCGACGCGGCCCGCTCGGCGTTCCGGACCGCCTGGGACGGCACCGACCCGGTGGACCTCGGCATCGGCGGCTCGATCCCGTTCATCGCCACCTTCCAGGAGATGTTCCCGGGGGCGGCGATCCTGGTGACCGGCGTGGAGGACCCGCACGCCCGGGCCCACGGGCCGAACGAGAGCCTGCACCTCGGCGAGTTCGCCCGGGTCTGCCTGGCCGAGGCGCTGCTGCTGAAGCGGGTCGCCGAGGCGGGCGTCAGGTGACGGAACCGTAACTTCGCGGACGATGTGGGAGTTTGCGGTGTGTCGGCCGGCGGGTTGTTATAGCCTCTCGAACATGCGTACGAACGAGGTGATGAGCCGGCTAGAGGCCGCCGTCAGCGCTCTGGGGGACGTCGACGTCTCCGCGTGGTCCGAGGACACGCTCAAGGAACAGCTCGGTGACCTGTCCGCCGCGCTGGTCACGCTCGACACGACGCTCTCACGGGTCGCCGAGGAGATCCGCGCCCGGGGGCTGCGCATCGAGGAGCCCGTCTCGGCCTGACCCGCCGGCCGGTGTCGGGGGTGGCTGGCAGGATGGAGCCCGTGCGGTTCCTCGATCTGGCAGCCACCTCCGCCGCCGTCGGCGCCACCCGCGCCCGACGGGCCAAGGTGGAGCTGCTGGCCGCCGCGCTGCGGGCGCTCGATCCGCCCGAGGTGCCGGCCGGCGCCGGCTGGCTCGCCGGCGAGCTGCGGCAGCGGCAGACCGGTGTGGGCTGGGCGAGCCTGCGCGACCTGCCGCCCCCGGCCGCCGAGCCGACCCTGACCGTGGCCGCCGTCGACGCGGCCGTCGACGAGATCGCGGCCGTGCGTGGACCGGGGTCCCAGACCCGCCGCCGGGCGCTGCTGGGTGCGCTCTACGCCGCCGCCACCGCCGAGGAACAGCGCCTGCTGACCGGGCTCTTCAGCGGCGAGCTGCGTCAGGGCGCCCAGGCGGGGCTGCTCGCCGACGCGGTGGCCCGCGCCGCCGACGTGCCGGTCGCCGCCGTACGCCGGGCGCTGCTGCTCGCCGGCGACCTGCGCGCGGTCGCGGTCGCCGCGATCGACGGGGGCGCGGCGGCACTGGCCGCCTTCGGGCTCCAGGTCGGCCGTCCGCTCGCGCCGATGCTGGCCCAGAGTGCGCCCTCGGTGGACGAGGCGCTGACGGCCACCGGCGTCCCCGCCGTGGTCGACGTCAAGCTCGACGGCATCCGGATCCAGGTCCACCGCTCCGGCGACGACATCGCCGTGTTCACCCGCAGCCTGGACGACATCACCGTCCGGGTCCCCGAGGTGGTCGCCGCCGTGCGGGCGCTGCCCGCCCGCGAGCTGGTGCTCGACGGGGAGGCGATCGGGCTGGACGAGACGGGCCGCCCGCTGCCCTTCCAGCAGACGTCGAGCCGCGCGGCGCGGCGCGGCTCGCCGCGCCCCACCGGCCCCGCCCCGGTCGCCCCGGCCGTGCGGGCCGCCGCCGAGAGCACCGGCGCGACGGTGCTGACGCCCTACTTCTTCGATTTGCTCCACCTCGACGGCGACGACCTGATCGACCTGCCCGGCCGGGAGCGCTGGGCGGCGCTCGACGCCGCGGTCGACGCCTCGCTGCTGGTCGGCCGGATGGAGGTCGACGGCCCCGGGCGGGCCGGCGAGGCGTTCGCCGCGGCCATCGACGCCGGTCAGGAGGGGGTGGTGGTGAAGGCTCCCGACGCCCCCTACGACGCCGGCCGGCGGGGCGCCGCCTGGGTGAAGGTGAAGCCCCGGCACACCCTCGACCTGGTGGTGCTCGCGGTCGAGTGGGGCAGCGGCCGGCGGCAGGGCTGGCTCTCCAACCTGCACCTCGGCGCCCGCGACCCGCGCACCGGCGACTTCGTCATGCTCGGCAAGACGTTCAAGGGCCTCACCGACGAGCTGCTGCGCTGGCAGACCGAGCGCTTCCTCGGCCTCGCCGTCGAGCGCGGCGACTGGGTGGTGCGGGTCCGCCCCGAGCAGGTGGTCGAGATCGCCTTCGACGGGGTGCAGACCAGCTCCCGCTACCCGGGCGGGATGGCGCTGCGCTTCGCCCGGGTGGTGCGCTACCGCGACGACAAGACGGCGGCGGAGGCCGACACCGTCGACGCCGTCCGCGCCATCCACGCCGGCCGGGTCACCGGCTGAACCGACCGGGGCGACGGTCAGGCGGCGCCCTGCGGCGCGGGCTCGGCGGCGCGGTCGATGGGCCGCTCCGGCTCGACGCCCGCCAGCCGGCGCGCCTCCCGGCGGGCCACCCAGCCGTAGCCGAAGAGGGTCATCGCGGCGAAGATCCACCACTGCACGACGTAGCCGAGGTTCTGCCAGTTGTTGGTGTAGCCGATCGGCACTGCCCGGAAGAGCGGATCGGCCGCCGGGGTCTGCCCGTCCAGCAGCAGGTACGCCCCGTGCACCGGGTAGGGCAGCTCCCGGGCCAGCTGCTCCAGGCCGATCCGCCGGGTCTCCAACCTGCCCTCGCGCCGGGCCACGCCCACCGAACCGCTCTCGCTCAGGCGCACCCGCCCCGCCACGGTGACGTCGCCGGGCGGGACGGCCGGGACGTCCGGCTGGGCGGTCGCGTCGCCGCCCCGCACGGGCGGGATCCAGCCCCGGTCCACCAGCACGGCCGTGCCGTCGGCGAGCACGAGCGGGGTGAGCACCTCGAAGCCGACCGTGCGGTCCACGGAACGCCCCCGGACCAGCACCACGTTCGCCGGGTCGTACCGCCCGGTCACGGTGACCTTGGTCCAGGTCTTCTCCTCGGCGGGGGGCGGGCCGACGGTGCCGCTGCCGCCGGTCGGCGCGGACAGCACGTCGCGCAGCGGCACCGGGTCCATCCGCCGGCCGGCGTCGATCTGCTCGTTGATCTCGGTGCGGCCGTGGTAGCGCTCCAGCTGCCAGTTGCCGAGCAGCACCATCACGGCCGAGGCGACCAGGGTCAGCGCGAGAATGCCCAGCCAGCGCGGCGTCAGCAGGAACCGGTACACGACCACGAGGCTACCCCTGTGACCGGAGCCACTGACCTCGACAGCCCCCGTCCGGGCCGCGGGGGAGCGCGACCGGCCCGCACGGCGGCGGCCACCCGCCGGCCCCTTCGGCTATCGTCACGCGGGCGGACCGCGCGGTCGGTCCGTCGCAGGGTCCACCGCCGCCCCGCAGGGAGTCGATGATGACCGTCGTGCCGCGCCTGGTGCTCAGCGCGCCCTCCTCGGGCCACGGCAAGAACGCGCTGGCGATCGGGCTGCTCGCCGCGTTCACCGAGCGCGGCGTCGACGTCGCCGGGTTCAAGGTCGGCCCCGACCGGGTCGACGCGGCGTACCTCGGGCTCGCCTCCGGCCGCCCCGGTCGCACCCTGGACCCCCGGCTGGTCGGCGTCGACCGGATCGCCCCGCTGGTCGGCCACGGCTCGGCCGGCGCCGGGCTCGCGGTGGTGCAGGGCAGCATGGGGCTGTACGACAGCCCCACCGGCCGTCCGGAGATCGAGTCGACCGCCGCCGTGGCGACCGCGCTGCGCAGCCCGGTGGTGCTCGTGGTCGACGTCGCCGCGATGGGGCAGTCGGTGGCCGCCCTGGTGCACGGCTTCCGGGCGTACGACGAGCAGCTCTGGCTCGGCGGGGTGATCCTCAACGGGGTCGCCTCCGCCCGGCACGAGGAGCTGTTGCGCGAGGCGCTCGACGAGATCGGCGTGCCGGTCTACGGTGCGCTGCGTCGCCAGGACCTGCCGTCCGTGCTGCCCGCCCGCCGGCACGGCGCGGTCCCCGCGCTCGACCGCGCCGGTGAGGCCGTCCGCGCCGTACACCGGCTCGGTGAGGCGGTCGCCGCCACCGTCGAGCTGGACCGGCTGCTGGGCCTGGCCCGCTCCGCGCCGCCGCTGCCCGCGTCGCCCTGGTCGCCGGAGGCCGGGCGGGAGTCCGCCGGCCCGGGGCCTGAGGCGCGCCCGGTCGTGGCGGTCGCCGGGGCGTCGGGCGGCAGCTACAGCCACGCCGAGACGCTCGAGCTGCTCCGGGCGGCCGGCGCGGAGGTGGTGCCGGTCGACCCGCTGCGCGACGAGGCGCTGCCCGCCGGCACCGACGCGCTGGTCGTCGGGGGCGGGCTTCCCGAGGCGTACGCCGAGGAACTCTCCGCCAACCGCCGGCTCTGCATCGCGGTCGCCGAGCTGGCCCGCACCGGGCGTCCGGTCCTCGCCGAGGGGGCCGGCCTGCTCTGGCTGGCCCGGGAGCTGGACGGGCTGCCCATGTGCGGCGTGCTGGACGCGGTGGCGACCCGCCGCGACGGCCTGGTGGTCGGCTACCGGGAGGCGACGGCGCTGACCGACAGTGTGGTGGCGACGGCGGGCACGGCGGTGGTCGGGCACAAGGAGCACCGCACGGTGCTGGCCCCGCGCGCCGGGGCACGACCGGCCTGGAGCTGGGACGGCGGGGCCGCCGAGGGGTTCGTCTGGCGGGGCGTGCACGCCTCCCAGCTCACCCTGCACTGGGCGGCGCACCCGGGGCTCGCCGCCCGGCTGGTGGACGCGGCGGTGGAGGCGGCCGAGCCGGCGGCGGCCCGGCCCGGCGGGGTGCCGGCGTGATCGGCCAGGTGGCGGTCCGTCGCTTCCCGGCGCTGACGGTCTCCACCCCCCGCACCGAGGTGCGGGTGCTGGGCGCGGCCGACGCGGAGGCGGTCGGCGAGGTCTTCGCCGACCGGCTGACCCGGCGGTGGCTGCCCCTGGCCGACACCTCCGGTCAGATCGACGGGCTGGCCTGGTGCACGGACCTGGCCCGACAGCGCCGCGACAGCGGCGACGGCGACCACTACGCGGTGGTCCGCCGGGAGGACGACCGGGTGGTGGGCTGCCTCTGGACCCGGCGCACCGACTGGGGCGCCCGCTGCACCGAGGTCTCGTACGCCATGGCGGCGGACGCGCGCGGCTTCGGCCTGGCGGTCGAGGCGGTCGACGCGCTCGCCATCGCGCTGATCCTCGAACACGGCTTCCAGCGGGTGGAGCTGCGGGTCGCCCCGGGCAACCTGGCCTCGCGCCGGGTCGCGGAGAAGGCCGGGTTCAGCTACGAGGGCCTGCTCCGCAACGCCGGCTTCGTCCGCGGCGGCCGGGTCGACCTGGAGGTCTGGTCCTTCGTGGCGGCCGACCTGCGCTGAGGCGTCCCGCCCGGCGGCGGGGTCAGCCGACCATGCGGTCCGAGGGCGGGGTGAACTGGCGGGTGGGCTGGCCCTTCAGGCCGTCGCGCAGGGTCTGCGCCACCGCCTTGATCGGGATCTGGGACTGGCCGTCGCCCACGGCGTTGAACGGGTTGTCCGGGTCGGAGATGAAGCTCGCCGCCGCCAGCTCCGGGGTGTAGCCGACGAACCAGGCCGAGCGGGTGCTGTCGGTGGTGCCCGTCTTGCCCGCCACCGGGCGGCCGACGGTGCCCCGCACGCTGTCCGCGGTCGACCAGCCGCCGCAGCTGCCGCGGGCCGGGGTGTCGCCGGTCGGGCAGCGGGCGGCGTCGGTGGCGGCCCGGGCGGCGTCGGCCTCCACCACCTGCCGGCAGCGCGGCTTGGCGACCTCGCGTTCGATCCCGGAGGCGGTCTTCCAGGTGGTCGGCGTGCCGTCGCGGTTGTAGATCGCCTGCACCGGGATCGCCTCGCAGTAGCGGCCGTCGGCGGCGATCGCGGCGTACGCGTTGGCCATCTCCAGCGGGGTGGCGTCGGAGACGCCGAGGGTGAACGCGCCCCACTTCTTCACCTTCTCCGGGGACGCCTGCTCCCGGTCGACGTCGGTGCGCCAGCGCAGCCCGAGCTGTTCGGCGAGGTGGACCGCCTTGTCGGCGCCGACCCGCTCCTCCAGCCACACGAAGTACGTGTTGACCGACTTGCCGAAGCCGGACCACATGGTCTGGTTGCCGGACATGGCGCCGCTGGCGTTGGAGGGCGCCCAGCCGTCGTAGACCTCGGAGCGGTACCGGTGCGGGGCGTTGAACGAGGTGGAGAGCGGCATGCCGGAGTTCAGCGCGGCCAGCATGGGGAACATCTTGAACGTCGAACCGGCCTGGTAGCCGGGCAGGTCGCCACCGCCGAGCAGGGGCGCCACGGTGTTCGGGTAGTTGGCCTTGACCTTCGGCCCGGCCTCGGGGTTGGAACTCTGCCCGTTCTCGCTCAGGTCCAGCGAGTACGTCCGGTTCACCGCCATCGCCTTCACCCGCCCGGTGCCGGGCTCGGAGACCACGATGCCGTTGGCGAACGGGCTGCCGGTGTTCTCCTTGCTGCCGACGTTCTTCTCGGCGGCCTGCTGGATCTTCGGGTCGATGCTGAGCACGATCCGGTAGCCGCCCCGGCGCAGCTTGTCCATCCGTTCCAGCCGGTTCTCGCCGAACGCGGGCTGCGCGCTCCACCAGTTCTTCAGGTAGTCACAGGCGAAGCCCCAGCTGTTCCACTTCTCGGGCACCGAGGCGCAGTCGTTCGGCGGGTCGGTCAGCTTCAGCCGGATCGGTTCGCTCCTCGCCTGCGCGAGGGCGTCCGGCGAGAGGTAGCCGAGCTGGGCCATCCGGTCCAGCACGTAGTTGCGCCGGCCGGTGGCGTCCTTCTGGTCGGAGCTGGCGGGGTCGTACTCGGACGGGGACTTCACCAGGCCGGCGAGGGTGGCCGCCTCGACCGGGGAGAGGTCCTTCGGGGTCTTGGAGAAGAAGATCTCACTGGCCGCGTAGATGCCGTACGCGCGGTGCCCGAAGTACGCGGAGTTGAGGTAGCGCTCCAGGATCTGGTCCTTGCTCAGCTCCTTCTCCAGGTCCAGCGCCATCCGCATCTCGCGGACCTTGCGCAGGCTGGTCTGCTGGGTGGCCTCCTGCACCTCCTTCGGCGTCTTCGCGCTGTCCCGCAGCGCCATCCGCACGTACTGCATGGTCAGCGTGGAGGCGCCCTGGGAGACGCCGCTGGAGCGGGCGTTCGCCACGAAGGCCCGGGCGACACCCTTCGGGTCGACCCCCCGGTGCTGGTAGAAGCGGTTGTCCTCGGCGGCGACGATCGCCTGCTGCATGTTCGGCGAGATGTCGGAGAGCTTCGTGTACTGCCGGTACTCCTCGTAGAACATGGTCAGCACGGTCCTGCCGTCGGGCGCGTAGACGTACGACGTCTCGGCCGGCAGCGCGCTGGTGAGGATCTCGGTCTTGTGTTCCATGGCGTGCGCCGTGACCTTGGCGCCGAGGCCGGTGGCGGCGGCCACCGGGTACGCCACGGCGGCGACCACGATGCCGGCGATGAGTCCGGCGCGGAGGAGGGGAACGAGACGACCGGCGGCAGCAAGGGGTCGATTGCTCACCACCCCAAGTTATGACATTTCTGATTCGTACCGGAGAAATATTCATAAACGCCCGGGTGGTGACGCGGCCCACGCCGTGATCCGCTGTCCCGCGCGCCGCCTTCCCGGCAGGATCGCGGGCATGCGAGCTCAGCCGGCCGAGAGCCGTCCCGGAGCGGAGCCCGGACCCGCCCGCCACGGCTCCGAGCCCGATCTCCACCACCACGGCGACGCCGAGGTGGGGCCGGGGCTGGTCGACCTCGCCGTGAACGTGCGGCGCGACGCCATGCCGGACTGGCTGGCCGACCCGATCACCGCCGCGCTCGGCGACCTCGCCGCGTACCCCGACCCGGGGCCGGCGCGCGCGGCCGTCGCGGCCCGGCACGGCCGCCCGCCGGCCGAGGTGCTGCTGACCGCCGGCGCGGCCGAGGGCTTCGTGCTGATCGCCCGGGCGCTGACCGGCGCGCGCCGACCGGTGGTGGTGCACCCGCAGTTCACCGAGCCGGAGGCGGCGTTGCGTGCCGCCGGGCACCAGGTCGACCGGGTGCTGCTCGACGCCGCCGACGGCTTCCGCCTCGACCCCGACCGGGTGCCCGCCGACGCCGACCTCGTGATGATCGGCAACCCGACGAACCCGACGTCGGTGCTGCACCCCGCCGCCGACCTGGCCGCCCTGGCCCGGCCCGGCCGGGTGCTGGTGGTCGACGAGGCGTTCGCCGACACCACCGTGGCCCCCGGCGGGACCGGCGAACCGGAGTCGCTGGCCGCCCGGCGCGACCTGTCCGGCCTGCTGGTGGTCCGCAGTCTCACCAAGACCTGGGGCCTGGCGGGGCTGCGCGTCGGCTACCTGCTCGGCGAGGCCGCGCTGCTGGAGCGGCTGGCCGCCGCCCAGCCGCTCTGGGCCGTCTCCACCCCCGCCCTGGCCGCCGCGTCGGCCTGCGCCACGCCCGTCGCGGTCGAGGCCGAGCGCGCCGTCGCCGTCCGCCTCGCCGCCGACCGCGAGCACCTGGTCGCCCGTCTGTCGGCCCTGCCCGGCGTACGCGTCGTCGGCCGCCCCGCCAGCGCGTTCGTGCTGGTGCACGTGCCCGGGGCCGCCGACGTGCGGCTCGCCCTGCGTCGGCGCGGCTGGGCGGTCCGCCGGGGCGACACGTTCCCCGGGCTCGGCCCGGACTGGCTGCGCGTCGCCGTTCGCGACCCCGCCACCACCGACGCGTTCACCGAGGTACTGACGGAGATCCTGGAGGCATGATGCTGGAGACGACGATCGCGGCGATCCGTCCGCCGGACGAGCCGGCGATGGCCGCCGCTAGGGAGTTGCAGGGGCGGCTGACCAAGCCCGCCGGCTCGCTCGGCGCCCTGGAGGAGCTCTCCGTACGCCTCGCCGGCCTGGCCGGGCACTGCCCGCCACCGCTGCCCGAGCCGGCCGCCGTCGCGATCTTCGCCGGTGACCACGGCGTGCACGCCCAGGGGGTGACGCCCTGGCCGCGTGAGGTCACCGCGCAGATGATCGGCAACTTCCTGGCCGGCGGCGCCGTCGTCAACGCCTTCGCCCGGCAGGCCGGGGCCTCGGTCACGGTGGTCGACGTCGGCGTGGCCACCCCGCTCCCGGTCGCCGCGCCGCACGGGGACGCCGCCGGGTCGCCGCCCGCGCGCGACACGCCCCGGCTGGTCGCGGCGAACGTCCGGGCCGGCACCCGCGACCTGGCCGTCACCGCCGCGCTCACCAGGGAGGAGGCCCGGGCGGCGGTCGAGACCGGCATCCGGGTGGCCGACGAGCTGATCGACGCCGGCGCGCGCATCCTGCTCACCGGCGACATGGGCATCGGCAACACGACGCCGGCCGCCGCCCTGATCGCCGCGTTCACCGGCGTCGACCCGGTGCAGACCACCGGCCGGGGCACCGGGGTCGACGACCCGACGTACGCCCGCAAGGTGGACGTGGTGCGGGCCGCCCTGCGCCGGCACGCCCCCGACCCGGCCGACCCGCTGGGCGTGCTGGCCGCCGTCGGCGGCCTGGAGCACGCCGCGCTCGCCGGGCTGATCCTGGGCGCCGCCGCCCGCCGGACGCCGGTGCTGCTGGACGGGGTGATCGCGGTCTCCGCGGCGCTCGCCGCGGCGGCCCTCGCGCCGCTGGCCGTGGGCGCCATGGTGGCCGGGCACCGCTCCGCCGAGCCGGGGGCCACGGTCGCGCTGCGCCGGCTCGGCCTGGAGCCGCTGATCGACCTCGGGCTGCGCCTGGGCGAGGGCACCGGCGCGCTGCTCGCGCTGCCGGTGGTCACCGGCGCGGTCCGGGTGCTGCACGAGGTCGCCACCTTCGACTCGGCGGGGGTGGCCGAGAAGTGAGCGGGCGAAGCCTCCGACCCGGTGGCGCGCCGTGCGCCGCCGCCGGCGGGCGGCGCGGGGCGGCGACGTGAGCGGCAACCCGTACCCGCTCGGCCTGCGGCTCGCCGGTCGCCGGGTGGTCGTGGTGGGCGGGGGAGCGGTGGCCACCCGGCGGGTGCCGGCGTTGCTCGACGCGGGCGCGCACGTCTTCCTCGTCGCGCCGGAGCTGACCCCGGCGCTGCGGTCGCACGTCGACGCCGGGCGGCTGCACTGGGCGCCGCGCCGCTTCGCCCCCGACGACCTGGACGGCGCGTGGCTGGTGCAGGTCGCGGTCGACGACCCGCTCGCCGCCGCGTCCGTCAGCGCCGCCGCCGCCGAGCGGCGGATCTTCTGCGTACGCGCCGACGACCGCGCCGCCGCCACCGCCTGGACCCCGGCGGTCACCCGGCACGGGCCGGTGACCGTGGCGGTGCTCGGCGGGGGCGACCCGCGCCGGGCGATGGCCGTGCGTGACGCCGTGCGCGACCTGCTGGACGCGAGGAAGGGCCCCCCGTCGACACCGGCGGCCCGGGAGGAGCCCTCTCCCGGCGGCGGCCCCGGGCGGGTCGCGCTCGTCGGCGCCGGTCCGGGGGACCCGGAGCTGATCACCGTGCGGGGCTGGCGGCTGCTCACCGAGGCGGACGTGGTGGTGGCCGACCGGCTGGTGCCGGGACTGCTCCTCGACGAGCTGCGCGCCGACGTCGAGCTGGTGGACGCCTCCAAGATCCCGTACGGCCCGTCCCGCGCCCAGGAGGAGATCAACCGGATCCTGGTGGACCGGGCCCTGGCCGGGAGGTCCGTGGTGCGGCTCAAGGGCGGCGACCCGTACGTCTTCGGTCGGGGCGGCGAGGAGCTGCTGGCCTGCGCGGCGGCGGGCGTACCGGTGACCGTGGTGCCCGGCGTGACCAGCTCGATCGCGGCCCCGGCCGTGGCCGGCATCCCGGTCACCCACCGGGGGGTGGCCCACGAGTTCACCGTGGTCTCCGGGCACGTCGCGCCGGACTCGCCGGCCTCCCTGGTGCGCTGGGACGCGCTGGCCGGGCTGCGCGGCACGCTGGTGGTCCTGATGGGGCTGAAGAACCTCGCGGCGATCACCGCGACCCTGCTCGCCCACGGCCGGCCGGCGGAGACCCCGGCCGCCGTGGTGCAGGAGGCGACGACCGGGGCGCAGCGGGTGCTCCGCTCCACGCTCGGGGCGGTGGCCGCCGACGTGGTGGCGGCGGGGCTGCGCCCGCCCGCGGTGGTGGTCGTCGGGGACGTCGTCACGGCGCTCGCCGCGTCGACCGGCGACTGACCTCCGGCCCGCCGCCGTCCGCCGCAACCGCGAGGGCGGCCGGAGAGAATCCTCTCCGGCCGCCCCCGTCGCTGGTCAGGTCACTGCTTGAGCATGTTGTCCAGCAGCAGCGCGCAGCGGATCAGGCCGAGGTGACTGTACGCCTGCGGGTGGTTGCCCAGCCCTCGCTCGGCCATCGGGTCGTACTGCTCGGGGAGCAGGCCGGTCGGGCCGGCGGTGTCCACCATCTGCGAGAAGAGCTCCTCGGCGTCGGTACGCCGCCCGGTGCGCAGGTACGCCTCGATGAGCCACGCCGTGCAGATGTGGAAGCCGCCCTCGCGCCCGGGCAGGCCGTCGTCCCAGTGGTAGCGGTAGACGACCGGGCCGCTGCGCAGGTCCGCCTCGATCCGCAGGACGGTGGAGAGGAAACGCGGGTCGTCGCCGGGGAGCAGGCCGGAGAGCCCGATCCAGAGCGACGAGGCGTCCATCTCCTCGTCCCCGTACGCCACGCTGTAGGCCTCGACGGTCTCGTGCCAGCCGTACTCCAGCACGTTGGCGCCGATGCGGTCGCGCAGCTCCACCCACTCCGGCCGGTCCTCGCCGCCGTGCTGGCGCATGACGTGCAGCGCCCTGTCGACGGTCATCCAGCACATCACCTTCGAGAAGATGTGGTGCCGCGGCGGGAGCCGGGCCTCCCAGATGCCGTGGTCCGGCTCGTGCCAGCGGCGCCGGACCGCCTCGACCATGTTGTCCAGCACCCGCCACTCGTCCTCGCGGACGGAGCCGCGGGCGTCGGCCACGGCCGCGATGAGATCCGCGATCGGCCCGAAGACGTCGAGCTGGAGCTGGTGGTTGGCGAGGTTGCCGACCCGCACCGGCCGGGAGCCGGCGTAGCCGGGCAGCGTGTCGATGACCGCCTCGGCGCCCAGCTCGTAGCCGTCCACGGTGTAGAGCGGGTGTAGCCGCTCCGGGTGCCCGCCGGTGCGCTCGATGCACCCGTCGACCCAGCGCAGCAGCGCCTCGGCCTCCTCGATCGAGCCCAGGTCGACCAGGGACCGCGCGGTCATCGCCGCGTCCCGCAGCCAGCAGTAGCGGTAGTCCCAGTTGCGGACGCCGCCCAACTCCTCCGGCAGCGAGGTGGTCGCGGCGGCCAGGATCGAGCCGGTGGCCTCGTGGCAGAGCCCGCGCAGGGTGAGCGCGCTGCGTACCACCAGGTCCCGTGCGGTGTTCGGCAGCCGCAGGGTGGCGACCCAGTCCTTCCACGGCTGCTCGGCCGCGGCCTGCCGCTCGTGGATCGGCAGCCGGTGGTGCTCCAGGCTGTGCGTGCCGAAGCGCAGCTCCAGCACGACCTGCCCGCCGGCGGCGGAGAGGTCGACGACCGCCTTGGCCGTCTCGTAGCCGCCGTCGTTGCTGACCTGCCACTCGACCCCGGGCGAGTAGAGCGCGACCGGCTCGTTGGAGCCGAGCACCCGCAGGCCGTCGCCGATCGGCTGCAACTGCACGGCGACCTGGCCGAACTCGGGCCGGGGCGCGAACTCCAGGCGGGCCCGGCCGGAGCCGGTGAGCACCCGGACCAGGGTCGAGTCGCCGCTGACGACGGCCGGGCCGTCGGGCGTGGTCTCCCTGGCCGGCTTGTCCAGCCAGTCGGTGACGGTCAGGCCCGACCAGCGGGTCTCGACGGTCATCGTGCCCGAGCGGTAGCGCTGCCCCAGCGGGATGCCCCCGCGCTCGGGCGCGACGCTGAAGTGCCCGGCCGGGCTGCCGCCGACCAGGTCGGCGAAGATCGCCGCCGAGTCGGGCTTGGGGTGGCAGAGCCAGGTGACCTTGGCCTCGGGGGTGAGCAGGGCCACCGTCCGCCCGTTGGCCAGCATCGAGTGCCGCTCGATCGGCACCGCCCGCTCGCCGAAGAGCCAGTGGCGGCGGGTCTCCAGCAGCAGCCCGAGGGCGCGGGCGGCCTCGATGGGCTCGGCGACCCGGTAGCCGGCCCTGGTGTCGCCGGGACCGATCTTGATGCCCACGTCGGGGCCGTGCAGGTTGCCGAAGGCGTTCTCGTCGGTGACGTCGTCGCCGATGAAGAGCACCGCGCTGGCGGAGAGCTGGGTGCGCAGCTGGTCGACGGCCGTGCCCTTGTGGGTGGCGACCACCGACAACTCGATGACCTCCTTGCCCTGGGTGACCGTGACGTCGTCCCAGGTGGCGGGGCCGCCGCGGACCGCCTCGATGGCGGCCGCCGCGACCGCCGGGTCGACCCCGCGGGTGTGCACCGCGACGCTCGCCGGCTTGCGTTCGAGCCGGACGCCCGGATGGAGCGCGGCGATCTCGCGCAGCGCGTCGCGCAGCCGGGTGCGGACCGCGATCAGCTCGGGGGAGAGCCGCTCGACGAAGCCGATGTCGAACTCGGAGCCGTGGCTGCCGACGAGGTGGACCTCGCTGGGCAGCCGGGAGAGCGCGGCCAGGTCGCGCAGCGCCCGCCCGGAGACCACCGCCACGGTGGTCTGGGGCAGGGCGGCCAGCGCCCGGACGGCGGCCACGGACTCGGGCAGCGGCACGGCCTTGCTCGGGTCCTCCACGATCGGCGCCAGGGTGCCGTCGTAGTCGCATGCGATCAGAAGCTGGGGTACCCGGGCGATCCGGCCGATGGCCGCGCGCAGTTCCGGGTCCATCGTGCCGGCCGCCGGGGTGACGATCTCGGTGGCCGCGTTCACGCGTCCTCCGATTGGGGCACACCGAGTTCGGTGAGGAACGACTTCGCCCAGTGCCCCACGTCGTGGGTGCGTAGGTGGCGTTGCATTGTCCGCATTCTGCGGCGGGCCTCCGGCTTCTCGACATGCACGGCCCGCAGCAGGGCGTCCTTGACCGCGTCGGGGTCGTGCGGGTTACACAGGAACGCCTGACGCAGCTCGGTGGCGGCGCCGGCGAACTCGCTGAGCACGAGTGCACCGCCCTGGTCGGCGCGCGATGCGACGTACTCCTTGGCTACCAGATTCATTCCGTCTCGCAGCGGGGTCACCATCATCACGTCCGCGGCGGCGTACATCGCGGCCAGCTCAGTGCGACTGTACGACTGATGCAGGTAATGCACCGCCGGCACGCCGACCCTGCCGAATTCACCATTAATCCGACCGACCTCGCGCTCCACCTTCACGCGAAGTGCCTGGTAGTGCTCCACGCGCTCCCGGCTGGGCGTGGCGACCTGCACCATGACCGCGTCGGGAACTGTCAACTTTCCGTCAGCGAGGAGTTCGCGGAAGGCCTTCAGCCGCAACTCGATGCCCTTGGTGTAATCCAGCCGGTCGACGCCCAGGATGATCGTCTTCGGGTTCCCCAGCTCCTCGCGGATCTCCTTCGCCCGGGCCTGGATCCCCGGGTCGGCGGCCAGCCGCTCCATCTCCCTCGTGTCGATGGAGATCGGGAACGCGCCGGCCTTCACCTGGCGGCCGTCGACCTGGATCATCTGCCCCTCGTAGCGCAGCCCGAGCAGGTGGCGGGCCAGCCGGACGAAGTTCTGCGCGGCGAGGCGCTGCTGGAACCCGACCAGGTCGGCGCCGAGCAGGCCGCGCAGGATCTCGGTGCGGAACGGCATCTGCATGAACAGCTCGATCGGCGGGAACGGGATGTGCAGGAAGAACCCGATCCGCAGGTCCGGGCGCAGCTCGCGGAGCATCGCCGGGACGAGCTGGAGCTGGTAGTCCTGGATCCAGACCGTGGCCCCCTCGGCCGCGACCTCCGCCGCGGCCTCCGCGAAGCGGGCGTTGACCAGGCGGTACGCCTCACGCCAGCGACGCTTGTAGGCCGGTGTCTCGACGGCGTCGTGGTAGAGCGGCCAGATGGTGGCGTTGGACTGGCCCTCGTAGTAGCGCTCCAGTTCCTCCGCGCTCAGCGGCACGGGGTGCAGCCGGATGCCCTCCAGGTCGAAGGGCTCGGGGGCGGCACCGGTGCCGCCGGCCCAGCCGACCCAGGTGCCCTGGTGCTCGGCGAGGACGGGGTGCAGGGCGGTCACCAGCCCGCCGGGGCTGCGACGCCACTGCCGTCCTCCGGGGGTGCTCACCTCGTCGACGGGTAGCCGGTTCGCCACTACGACAAAGGAGCTGCGGACGGTCACGTTCGGCCACCTCCGGGTGCTGACGGGTCAACCGCGAATGAGCGTACTGAGCGTAGCTGCGGCGTCTGGGGCCCCGTGCCGGACTCACCTACCCGTCCCACGATGGTCCAACCACCGTGTGATCTTGTCGATACCCCTGTTCGGAAGCAGGGGTGCCGGGAGGTGTGTCCGGGGCGTCGGGGCGGGGTGATGTGGGCGCGGCGCCGCGTACCTGTCAGGATTGACGATGGCGTGCGTGCGGGCCGGCCTGCGGCCCGCGGCGGCGGGCGGAGTCGGAGCCCGCGCCAGCGCCCGCCGGCTCCCAGTCGCAACCTACGGAGGTAGCCCGCACCGTGGCCCAGTACATCTACGTCCTGGAAAAGGCGCGCAAGGCGCACGGCGACAAGGTCGTGCTCGACAACGTGACGCTGAGCTTCCTGCCGGGGGCCAAGATCGGTGTGGTCGGCCCGAACGGCGCCGGCAAGTCCAGCCTGCTCAAGATCATGGCAGGACTGGACCGCCCGAGCAACGGTGAGGCCCGGCTGATGCCCGGCTACACCGTCGGCCTGCTCGCCCAGGAGCCCCCGCTCAACGACGCCAAGACCGTGCTCGGCAACGTCGAGGAGGCGGTCGCCGAGACCAAGGCCAAGCTGGAGCGGTTCAACAAGATCGCCGAGCAGATGGCCACCGACTACTCCGACGCGCTGATGGAGGAGATGGGCAAGCTCCAGGAGGAGCTGGACCACGCCGACGCGTGGGACATCGACTCCAAGCTCGAACTGGCGATGGACGCGCTGCGCTGCCCGCCGCCGGACGCCGACGTCACCCAGCTCTCCGGCGGCGAGCGCCGCCGGGTGGCGCTCTGCAAGCTGCTGCTGGAGGCGCCCGACCTGCTGCTGCTCGACGAGCCCACCAACCACCTGGACGCGGAGAGCGTCTCCTGGCTGGAGCAGCACCTGGCCAAGTACGCCGGCACCGTCATGGCGATCACCCACGACCGGTACTTCCTCGACAACGTGGCCGGCTGGATCCTGGAGCTGGACCGGGGCCGGGCCGTCGGCTACGAGGGCAACTACTCCACCTACCTGGAGAAGAAGGCGGCCCGGCTGGCCGTCGAGGGCCGCCGCGACGCCAAGATGAAGAAGCGCCTCACCGAGGAGCTGGAGTGGGTCCGCTCCAACGCCAAGGCCCGCCAGACCAAGTCCAAGGCCCGCCTCGACCGCTACGAGGAGATGGCCACGGAGGCGGAGAAGACCCGGAAGCTGGACTTCGAGGAGATCCAGATCCCGCCGGGCCCGCGCCTGGGCAACACCGTGATCGAGGCGCGCGACCTGACCAAGGGCTTCGGCGACCGGGTGCTGATCGACAACCTGTCCTTCTCGCTGCCGCGCAACGGAATCGTCGGCATCATCGGCCCGAACGGCGTCGGCAAGACCACCCTGTTCAAGACCATCGTCGGGCTGGAGCAGCCGACGGCCGGCGACGTCCGGGTCGGCGAGACCGTGTCGCTGTCGTACGTCGACCAGAACCGGCAGGGCCTGGCCGGCGACAAGACGGTCTGGGAGGTCGTCTCCGACGGGCTCGACCACCTGATGGTCGGCAAGGTCGAGATGCCGTCGCGGGCCTACATCGCGGCGTTCGGTTTCAAGGGGCCGGACCAGCAGAAGCCGACCAAGGTGCTCTCCGGCGGCGAGCGCAACCGGCTCAACCTGGCGCTGACGCTGAAGATCGGCGGCAACGTCATCCTGCTCGACGAGCCGACCAACGACCTGGACGTGGAGACCCTCTCCAGCCTGGAGAACGCGCTGCTGGAGTTCCCCGGCTGCGCCGTGGTGATCTCCCACGACCGGATGTTCCTCGACCGGGTGGCCACGCACATCCTGGCCTGGGAGGGCGACGACGAGGACCCGGCGAAGTGGTTCTGGTTCGAGGGCAACTTCGAGGCGTACGAGAAGAACAAGGTCGACCGGCTCGGCGCGGAGGCGGCCCGCCCGCACCGGGTGACCTACCGCAAGCTGACCCGTGACTAGCAGCGCGGACCGCCGCCGATCATGAGCGATCGCTTCGTATACCACTGCACCCTGCGCTGGTCCGACCTGGACGCGTACGGCCACATCAACAACTCGCGCTTCCTCACCCTCTACGAGGAGGCGCGGGTGGCGCTGATGTTCGCCGGCGGCCGGGCGTGGGGGGTGGGCTCGTTCGCCGACGGCGTCGTGATCAGCCGGCACGAGATCGACTACCTGCGCCCGGTCGAGTACGCCCTCGGCCGGGCCACCGCCGAGGCCGCCCCCACCGTCCGCATCGAGCTGTGGGTGGAGGAGATCCGGGGGGCCTCCTTCACGGTCGCCTACGAGCTCTTCGACGGCGACGTGCTGGCCAGCCGCGCCCGTTCGGTGCTGGTGCCGTTCGACCTGACGCGGCAGCGGCCCCGGCGGATCACCCCGGAGGAGCGGACGTTCCTGCTCACGTACGCGCCGCAGGGCGGGGTGGCGTGACGGCGGCCGGCGGAGCGCCGGCCGCCACGGCGGGCGCCGGCGGCGGCCACGGGATCGCCGACGCCGCGGACGCGGGGGCCTTCCTCGCCCGCCTCGTCCGGCTGGAGCGCGCCGCGCCGGTCCGACTCCGGTCGGCCGACGTGGCGGGGCGGACGGCCCTCTGGGGCCGCCTGCCGTGGGGCGTGCTGGTCGTCCGCACGGTGGCCGGCCCCGGCCCCGGCGACGCCACGGTCGCGGCCGGCGAGCTGCTGGCCGTGCTGTCATCGGGCGGCGGGGCCCTGCCGGCGCGGCGGGACGAGCAATGGCGGTGGCCGTTGCCGCCCACGAGGAGCCGCCGGGTGGAGACGCTGCCGGGCGGGGAGCTGCGGCGGATCGCGGCGGCGGCGGCGGGCGCGCTGCGCGAGGCGAGCACGCACGGGGTGGCCGGGCGGGCCGTCGGGCAGCGGGCGCTGCGCGACGCCCTGCTCGACCACGTGCCGGTCGTGGTCACCCCGGACGACCCGTCCGGCGAGCCGGTCGAGGTGACCCAGCGGATGGTCCAGGGGATGGTCCGGATGGGCTTCCTCGGCGTCGCCGGGGAGGGCGCCGCGGCGGCCGGCGACTGCGACGTCCAGGTGCGGGTGGCCGGCCGTTGGGTCGGTCTTGTGGGACCGTACGGAGCGACATGGTCGCAGAAGGCCACGGATCTTGCCGTGCGACCCCTCTGAGTTCATCCGTTCGGATGACCCGTGGTCGTTCTTCTGTCCTGGTGCTGCCGTTGGGGGGGTGCCTCAACCCGGCTGTCCGGGTACCGTCCATCCTCGGATCCAACGCACCGTAGGCGATTGGATCCGCTGGGGAGTGAGGTGCGCGAGCGATGCCGTGGTGGTCATGGCGCCCCGGTCCCGCCAACGGCGGCGACGAACCGGAAGGGCGGAGTGGGATCACAGTGGAGGGCACCGTCCGGGTCGGACCGCCGACCCCCCGTCAGCCGGGAGACGACTGCACACCGGCGGAGCGAGCCGTGATCGCGGACATGCCCGCCGCCACCGTGGAGCCCGTCACCCTGGGTCGGGTCCGGGACGCACTCGACCTGCTCGACGTGCGCTACCTGGCCGACGGCGACGGCAACCTGCTGGCGATGTGGGAGCGGCACGCCGTGCTGGTCACCCTGGAGGGCCCGGAGGACGAGATCCTGGTGATGCGGGCCCGTCCACACGCGACGGTCCCGCCGGACTGGGCCGACCGGGCCTACCGGGTGGTCAACGAGTGGAACCACACCCGCCGCTTCTGCAAGGCCTACATCGGCGACCCGACCGAGCGCGGCCAGCTGCCGATCTACGCGGAGCTCCAGGTGCCCTTCGGGGCCGGGGCGCACGACGCGCTGCTGGTCGAGATGCTCGACTGTGGCGCGGCGGTCGCCACCAGCTTCGTGGACTGGCTGCACGACGAGGGCGCCCTGCTCTGAGCCGCCCGTGGGCGGGCCGCGACCACGGCGCCCCGGCGGGCGGGCCGGGGCGCGCGCCCGGGTCGGGCCGGCATGCGGTCGTACCCCGGGCGGGCCGGCTGCCCCGTGGGCGCCGGCCCGGTCAGGCCGGTCCCGCCGCCGGGTCCTCCATCGAGTTGACCATGAAGTACGCGGCCCGCTCCAGGTAGTCCCAGAGCGCGGTGGCGATCTCCGGCGGCAGGTCGAGGCGGTCGACGGCGCGGCGCATGTGGAGCAGCCACGCGTCCCGCTCGGCGGCGCCGATCCGGTACGGCGCGTGGCGCATCCGCAGCCTCGGGTGCCCCCGCTGCGCCGAGTACGTGTTGGGGCCGCCCCAGTACTGCATGAGGAACAGCGTCAACCGGCCGGCGGCCGGCCCGAGGTCCTCCTCGGGGTACATCGGGCGAAGCAGCGGGTCGGCGGCGACCCCGACGTAGAACTCGTCCACCAGCTTGCGGAAGGTGGGCTCCCCGCCGACCGCCTCGAAGAGGGTCATCGACGCACCGGGACGGTCGGATTCACCTGCGGCATTCACCGTTCCATCCTGCCAGGTGCCGCGGCGCCCGGGCGGGGGGTGGCGGCTGTGGGCCGGCTCACCGTGTGCCGCTGGCGTCCCGCCTCGCCGGGGCGACCGCCCACCGGCCCGCCGACCCGCCGGGCCGGTCGTCGTCGGGTCGCTCCTGTCCCTCCGCCCCGCCGGTCGTGCCGGCCGCCGGCTCCGCCGCGCCCGCCTGCCGCGGGTGCGCCCCGCCCGGCGTCTGGGCCATCGAGACGGCCGCGTCGATCGTCGACCTGCTCGGCCAGCGCAGGGCGGCGAGCGACATCAGCAGGACCCCCACCGCGCTCCACACGCCGACCACGACCGGGATCGAGTACCGCTCGGCCAGCAGCCCGGTGACCAGTACGGCCGTGCCCTGGATCACCTGCACGCCGGTCGCCATCACGCCGAAGGCGCGGGCCCGGAAGCCGTCGGGCAGGGCGCGGACGAAGAGGCCGTTGGCCACCGGCAGCATGCCGGCGACCGCGAAGCCGCACGCCGCGGCGAGCAGCGCCACCACCAGCGGCGGCGGGTTGAGCAGCGCGGGCACCAGGGCCAGCGGCGAGAGCACCGCCAGCGGCCGCATCAGGCTCAGCCGGCGGTCCGGCCCGAACGCCCGGCTGACGACCAGGCCGCCGAGGATGAAGCCGACGGGGTTGGCCGCCATGATGACCGCCTGGGCCACGCCGGCGTCCATGCCGCCCGCGTGCTCGCCCGCCCACGCGGCGGCCAGCCCCTCGGGAACCACGGAGAAGAGCATGGCGGTGAAGACCAGGACGGCGATGGCCCGCAGCACCGGGGTGCCGAACACGATCTGGAAGCCCTGGGCGGTCTCCCGCAGCAGGTGGCTGCGGTGCGCGGCGGTCATCGCGGGCGGCCGGTCCGCCACGCCGAAGCGGACCAGCGCCGCCGAGAGGGCGAAGGTTGCCGCGTTCACCAGCAGCGCGGCGGTCGGGTTGAACGCGGCGATGGCGGCGCCCGCCAGGTAGCCGACGACCTGCGCGGCCTGGCCGACGCTGCCGTTGAGCGACAGCCCGAGCACCAGGCGGTCCCCGGTGAGGATCAGGGGCAGCAGCGCGGACTTGGCGGCCTGGCTGGGCGGGTTGGCAAGGGTGGTGGCGAAGAGCAGGGCCAGGACCAGTTCGACCGGCACGCCGGGGATGGCGATGCCCACCATCAGCGCCATCCGGGCCAGGTCGCAGACGACCATCACCTGCCGGTAGCGGTGCCGCTCGGCGAGCGTGGCGAGCAGGGGGCCGCCGACCAGCCACGGCAGGTAGCTGACCGCGAAGGCGGCGGCGGAGAGCGCGACGGACCGGGTCTCCTCGTAGACCAGCAGGGTGACCGCGGCCTTGGCGATGTAGTCGCCGATCCAGGAGAGGGCGCTGGCGGCGAAGACCGCAGCGTACTCACGATCTGCGAACACCTCACGGAAGGTTGCCGGCCCTTCCGGGGATGGTCGCTCGTCGGGCACCGTCGCCTCCATCGTTCCCCTGGGCGGGCCACTCGTGGTGGACGGCCGGGAACTGTCGTCAGATCTGAGGATCAGCGAGGACGTGAGCACGCTCCGGGGAGCGCGTGCACCGGATTCTGCCCGATGCTCCGACGAGTGGCTAGGGCGAACGGGTTGATCGTCGCATCCCCGACTGAACGAACGGACGATACCCGAGGGGCCACCCGGCTCGCGACCCCCGCCGCCCGTCGCTCCGGCGGCTCAGACGGCGCCGCCCTGACCGGTCTCGGCGGGGGGGCGCTGCGGCAGGCCGGGGTAGAGCCGGGCCGCGGCGATCTTGGCCGTGATGCCGGAGTTCTCCAGTGCCTCGGCCAGCCGCCGGCGCAGCTCCCGGCCGACCGCGAACTGGCCGTCGGCGGTCGTCTTGACCACCGTACGGATGACCGCGCCGTCGACCGTCATCTGCTCCACGCCCAGCACCTCCGGTGCCTCGACGATCTCCGGCGACAGCTCGGGGTCCATCGACATCGAGGCGGCGGCGGTACGCAGCACCGCGGTGGCCTCCTCGGTGCTGGCGAAGCCGATCGGCAGGTCGACGACCACCAGGGCCCAGCCCTGGCTCTTGTTGCCGACCCGGACGATCTCGCCGTTGCGGATGTACCAGAGCACGCCGCGCCCGTCGCGGACGGTGGTGACCCGCAGCCCGACCGACTCCACCACCCCGGTCGCCTCGCCGAGGTCGACGGTGTCGCCGACGCCGTACTGGTCCTCGATGAGCATGAACAGGCCGGCGATCAGGTCCTTGACCAGGCTCTGCGCGCCGAAGCCGAGGGCCACGCCGGCGATGCCGGCGCTGGCCAGCAACGGGGCCAGGTCGAAGCTGAACTCCTTGAGCACCATCAGCAGCGCGATGCCGAAGATGAACGCCGTGCTGAGGCTGCGCAGCACGGAACCGATCGCCTCGGCGCGCTGCCGGCGCCGCTCCGGGACGAACTCGCCCGGCTCGACGGCGGCGGTGGGGATCCGTTCGCGCAGCGGGCGCAGCATGGTCGGCACGCCCGCGTCGGTGGTGGTGCGCACCAGACGGCGGATCGTCCGGTGCACCAGCCAGCGGGCGGCGATCGCCAGCAGCAGGACCAGCACGACGCGCAGCGGCTTGAGCAGGATCCAGTAGCTGCCCTCGGCGAACCACACCGAGCCGGTCATCTCGTAGACGCCCTTGCAGAGGGTGTCGTCCAGGCAGGTCGGCGACGGATCCGTGTCCGGCACCTCGACGGCGGGCAGGGCGGGCGGCGTCAGGCTGGCAGCGGTCACCCCGTCTTCGTACCGCACCGGGCGGGGCCGGACGCGGCCGACCCTCCGCACGGTGACCGGGCGCCCGCCCGACGCGGGGCGCCGCCGGGGCGTCGCGGGTGAACCGGTCATCCTGACACGGCCGGGGATCGCCTTCGGAGGGACCCCGGATTAGTACGTGCAATCCGGGGGCCGATCAGGGACGATGGGCGCACGGACGTCGGTGATCCGCTCGGCGTCGGCCGTGGTGGGTCGCTGTGCCCGATCCCGGCCGGCGGCGGCGGGCAGGGGCCGCTGAACCGGGAGGGTGAGCGCGATGCCTGACATACGACCCACGGTGGGCTCCGGTGCGCTGGTCCTCAACGCCACCTACGAGCCGCTGTGCGTCGTGTCGGTGCGCCGTGCCGCCATCCTCGTGCTCTCCGCGAAAGCGGTCTGCGTCGCCGACGGCGAGGGCATCCTGCACAGCGCGCGTGACGCCCTGCCGGTGCCGTCGGTCGTCCGGCTCACCCGCTTCGTGCGGGTGCCCTACCGCACCCACGTCGGGCTCTCCCGCCGGGCGATCTTCGCCCGCGACGGCTGGCGCTGCGCCTACTGCCGGGGCCCCGCCGAGACCATCGACCACGTCTTCCCGCGCAGCCGGGGCGGCCGGCACGCCTGGGAGAACGTGGTGGCGGCCTGCGCCCGGTGCAACCACACCAAGGGCGACAAGACGCCGGCCGAGCTGGGCTGGCGGCTGCACGCGCTGCCGGCGGCCCCCAAGGGCACCGCGTGGCGGGTGCTCGGCCACCGGGCGCCGGATCCCCGCTGGGCGGACTGGCTCGACCTGCGGGAGTCCGAGGCTGCCTGATCCGCCCCGCCCGTCGCGGGCCCGACGCCGCCTTCGCGGGCGGATTCGCCGATCACTCCGTGCGGGCGCGGACCAGGGACGCGAAGACCACGACGTTGTCGGCGTACCCGGTCTGCCCGCCCACCCAGCGTCCACCGCAGGTGATCAGGCGCAGCCGGGGGCGGCTGAAGTCCCCGTAGACCTCGTCGACCGGCAGCCGGTCCTTGTCGAAGCGCTCGACCGAGTCCACCTCGAAGACCGCCACCGAGCGGTCCTGCCGCGCGACCTCGATCCGGTCGCCGTCGCGCAGGTCCCGCAGCCGGTGGAAGACCGCCGGTCCGGTGGTGGTGTCGACGTGCCCGACGATCACCGACGGACCGTACTGCCCGGGGGTCGGCCCCCGGTCGTACCAGGCGGCCTCCTGGGCGCGGGCGGCGTCGGGCACCGCGATACTGCCGTCCGTCGCGATCCCGACGCCGTGCACGGGCGCCCGGACGTCGATCGGGTCGATGGCGATCCCGACGGGCCGGCTGGCGGGCAGCACCGGGAACTTCTTCGGCGCGGGTCGCAGCCCCGCGAGGAACCGCTCCGGCAGCACGCTCACACCGGTGATCCGCTCCACCCCGAGCATCGCGATGATCAGTGCCATCAGCGTCCCGATCACCAGCACCGGCAGGCCCGGCCCTCGACCGGGGGCCGGGCGGCGACGCCCCGGCGGGACCCCGGGGCGCCGGGCGGGCAGCGGCCCGGCGGCCGGGTCGGTGGTGGCGACGCTCGCCGACACCGCCTCCCCGGCCACCCGGCGCAGTCGCCGGGAGGTCGCGAGGGCCGCCCGGCGCGCCGCCCGCGTCGCCCGCCGGGCGGTGGCCCGGACCCGGCCCGGATCCGATCCCCGGGTACGCCTCTGGGAGCCGGCCATGGCGACGGCGGGTCAGGAACCGGTCCCGGTCCGGCGGCGGTTGCCGAAGAAGCCGAAGCCCACGGCCAGGGCGACCACCGCGAGACCGCCGACCATCAGCATCGAGCCGGTGCCCGAGGCGCCGACGGTGCCGCCGCCCCCGGTCGCCGGCCCCTTGCTGGGCCGCTCCATGTTCAGCACCGTGAGCGTGGTGGTCGCCGTCCTGCCGTTGTCGCAGCGCAGGTCGACCGGGTAGTCGCCGGGCTCCTTGCTGCCCGGGATGGTGACCTGGCCGGTCAGGAAGCCGTTGTCCGGCCGGAGCACCACCGGGCCGCCGAAGGCGTCCGAGCGGACGCTGGCCTGGCGGTTGTTGGCGTCGTCGCAACCGGCCCGGATGTTCACCCGGGTGCCGTTCTGGGCGCTGTTGGGCACCACCTCGACGAAGGTGTTCTCACCCGCCCAGGCGGGTGCGACGGTCGTCAGGACGAAGGCCCCGACCAGCCCCAATACGGTCAGGGCGCGGGTCAGGGCACGTTGGAAAGCTGTGAGCACCGGCATGATCCCCCCTTCCGGTGACGAGCACCGGAATCCTCCCCGGGCAACAGGGCCTGCTTTCCCGCTGGCCAGGGGGCAAACCCGGGGCGGCTCAGCGCTGCCGGTCGGCGGGGGGCAGCGGGGTGACGTGCTGCCACTGCAACGGGGTGGAGAGCACCATCGTGCTGGACGGCTGGCCGTACGGGGCGAGTCGGTCGATGACCCGTTCGAAGTCCCCGATCGACCCGGCCGCCACCTTCAGCATGCTGCACGCGTCGCCGGTGATCCGGTGGATCTCCAGGATCTCCGGCCAGCCCGCCACGGCCGGGTCGTGCAGGATGCAGCGCGACCCGTAGCAGGACATCCGGATCAGCGCGACCACGGTGCGGCCGGCGCGGGTCAGGTCGACGTGGGCGTGGTAGCCGGTGATCACCCCGGACTCCTCCAGCCGGCGCACCCGCTCCGCGACGGCCGGCGGCGACAGGTGCACCCGACGGGAGAGCTCGCTGAAGGAGAGGCGCGCGTCGGCCTGCAGTTCCCGCAGCAGCGCCCAGTCCATGTCGTCCATGCGGCGACCTTACTTCCTCAAACCCGAATCCGACTCATGCCTTTCGCGCCGCAGGTCAGAGGCCGTGAGTGCCGTTGATCCGGCATTCCATCCGGCGGTTGCACCGAGAGATCATGGCGGTCGACCCGAAAACGCCGATCGTCGGCGGTCCGGGTGACGCACAGAGCAGAGGGAGGCACCGGTGGAGCAGACCGACCTGCGCGTATCCGCCCAGCCGGCGGTCCGCCCGGCGACCCCGCGGCAGCGCGCGGCCCGCGCGGCCCGCAACGGCGGCGAACCGACGCTGGAGTTCGCCGAGCGGGTGCCGTACGACGCGTACGTGCACGCCAGCACGCTGCACCGGTTGCAGCAGCCGCTGAGCAGCGACCCCGGCGAGATGTCCTTCCTGATGGTCAGCCAGATCATGGAGCTGTACTTCGGGCTGACCTGCCACGAGCTGCGCGAGACGCAGCGGCTGCTGCGGGCCGACCGCGTCTGGGACGCGCTGGCCCCGCTGCGCCGCGCCGCGCTGCACCTGGAGGGGCTGAACGCGGCCTGGAAGGGGCTGCGCTGGATGACCCCGGCCGACTTCAACCGGTTCCGCAACCTGCTGGGCGAGGGCTCCGGCTTCCAGTCGGCGATGTACCGGCACCTGGAGTTCCTGCTCGGCCTCCGCGACGAGACGCTGATCCGCCCGTTCCGGCGGCAGACCGACGTGTACGACGAACTGCGGGCCACCCTGGCCGCGCCGAGCCTCTGGGACGACGTGCTCGCCCTGCTGGACCGGCACGGCCACCACCTCCCCGCCGACCTGCTCGGCCGGGACGTCACCGCCGAGCACCAGCCGCACGCCGACGTGGAGGCGGCCTGGGTGCGGATCTACGCCGAGTCCGGGCCGGAGAACCACCTGCGGATGCTGGGCGAGGCGCTGACCGAGGTGGCCGAGCAGTTCGGCGACTGGCGGCAGCACCACGTCAAGGCGGTGCAACGCACAATGGGCGCCAAGGTCGGCAGCGGCGGCTCCGCCGGACTGGCGTGGTTGCAGCGCAGCATGGCCCGGGTGGTCTTCCCCGAGCTGTGGTCGGCCCGGACAGCGATGTGACCCGAGAGCGAGAGAACCACATGACCACCCCCGCACCCGATCCGTCCGGCCTCGCCGCCGGCGAGGCCGAGGCGCGCCGCCTCGACGCCGCCGATCCCGGGCACCGCCACCTCTTCCACGTCCCGCCGGCCGACGGCGGGCGCCACCCCGAGGCCGCGTACCTGGCCGGCAACTCCCTGGGCCTGCAACCCCGGGCCACCCGCGAGGAACTCCTCGCCGACCTGGACGCGTGGAGCCGGCTCGGCGTCGAGGGGCACCTGGAGGCGGAGCGGCCCTGGCTGCCGTACCACGAGCTGCTGACGGCGCCGGCCGCGCGACTGGTCGGCGCCGCCCCGGCGGAGGTCGTGGTGATGAACTCCCTCACCGTCAACCTGCACCTTCTGATGGTCAGCTTCTACCGCCCGGCCGGGGCGCGCACCAGGATCGTCATCGAGGACAGCGCCTTCCCCTCGGACAGCTACGCCGTGCGCAGCCAGGCCCGGTTCCACGGGCTCGACCCGGACGCCACGGTGGTCCGGCTGCGCCCGCGCGCCGGCGAGGACAACCTGCGCACCGAGGACGTGACCGGCTTCCTGGCCGCCGAGGGCGACACGGTGGCGCTGTTGCTGCTCGGCGGGGTCAACTACCTCACCGGCGAGCTGATGGACATCCCGACCATCACCGCGGCCGGCCGCGCGGCGGGGGCGGTCGTCGGCTGGGACCTGGCGCACGCCGCCGGCAACGTCCCGCTGGCCCTGCACGACTGGGACGTCGACTTCGCCGCCTGGTGCTCCTACAAGTACCTGAACTCCGGTCCCGGCGCGCTGGCCGGCGTCTTCGTGCACGAGCGGCACCTCGGCGACGCGGACCTGCCCCGCTTCGAGGGCTGGTGGAGCACCGAGGCGGCCACCCGGTTCGAGATGACCCCCGTCTCCCGGCCGCCGGCCACCGTGGAGGCCTGGCAGATCTCCAACCCGCCGATCTTCGCGATGGGACCGGTGCGGACCTCGCTCGAACTCTTCGACGCCGTCGGGATGCCCGCGCTGCGCGAGCGCAGCCTCCGGCTCACCGGCTACCTGGCGGGGCTGCTGGACGAGGTCACCGCGAACCGCCCGCTGACGGTGGTCACCCCGCGTCAGCCGGAGCGGCGGGGCTGCCAGCTCTCCGTCCGCATCGGCGCGGGCAGCGCGGCCGGGCTGGCCAAGCGACTGCGGTACGAGCACGGTGTGATCGCCGACGCCCGGGAGCCGGACGTCATCCGGTTCGCCCCGGTACCGCTCTATTCCACGTTCCACGACTGCTGGCGGGTCGCGGAGGCGCTCGCCGCCACGGTGGAGGTGCACTCATGACCGATCAGCGGAACGAGATCGCGGTGGTCGGCGCGGGGCTGGCCGGCTGCCTGCTGGCCTGCTTCCTGGCCCGGCGCGGCTATCCGGTGGCGCTCTACGAGCGGCGGCCCGACCCGCGTACCGGCACGGTGGAGCGGGGACGCTCCATCAACCTGGCGCTCTCCGAGCGGGGCCTCGACGCGCTGCGCCGGATCGGCCTGGACGAGCAGGTGCTGGCGGACGGGCTGCCGATGCGCGGCCGGATGATCCACCCCGTCGACGGCGAGGCGCAGTTCCAGTCGTACAGCGCCGCCGGTGACCGGGCGATCAACTCGATCAGCCGGGGCGCCCTGAACAACGCGCTGCTGGACGCGGCCACCAGCCTGCCCGGGGTGCGGGTCGCCTTCGACCACCGGCTCGTCGGGCTCGACCCGGCCAGCGGCGAGATGACCTTCGAGACCCCGCGGGGGCCGGTCGCGGCCACCGCGTCGGTCGTCCTCGGCGCCGACGGCGCCGGCTCGGCGGTGCGCGGGCAGCTGCTGGCGTACGGGTTGCTGACCGAGAGCGTGGACTTCCTGGACTACGGCTACAAGGAGCTGACGATCCCGCCGCTGGGCGGGGACTTCGCCCTCGACCCGCAGGCGCTGCACATCTGGCCGCGCGGCACCTCGATGATGATCGCGCTGCCGAACCCGGACCGCTCGTTCACCTGCACACTCTTCTGGCCGACCCACGGCACCGCCAGCTTCGCCTCGCTCGGCAGCCCGGCGGCCATCGAGCGGCACTTCGCCGAGCACTACCCCGACCTGCCGCCGCTCGCCCCGGGCCTCGTCGACGACTACCAGCACAACCCCGTGGGCGTGCTCGGCACCGTCCGCTGCACCCCGTGGCAGGCGTACGGCAGGGTCGGCCTGCTCGGCGACGCGGCGCACGCCATCGTCCCCTTCTACGGCCAGGGCGCGAACTGCGCCTTCGAGGACGTGGTCGAGCTGGACCGCTGCCTGGACGAGTGCGCCGACGACTGGTCCCGGGCGCTGCCGCTGTTCCAGCAGCGGCGGCAGGAGAACGCCGAGGCGATCGCGCAGATGGCGCTGGCGAACTTCGTGGAGATGCGGGATAAGGTCGCCTCGCCGCTGTTCCAGGCCGGCCGGAAGGTCGAGCACACGCTGGAGCGGGTGCTGCCGGGCCGGTACGTTTCCCGCTACGAGCTGGTGTCCTTCTCGACCACCCCGTACGCCGAGGTGCGCCGCCGGGTCCGCCGGCAGCACCGGGCGCTCGGGGTGGTGGCCGCCGGGGCGGCCGCGTTGCTGGCCGGCGCGGTCGGCCTCACGATCAGCAGAGGGAGGCGTCGATGACCGTGACCTGGGATCCCCGGCTGATGGCGGGGCGGGCACCCGACGGCCCGGGCCTGCTGCGCAACTTCGTCGGCGGCGAGTTCGTCGAGGCCGGGCGGCGGTTCGCCAAGCGCAGCCCGGTCACCGGCGAGCCGGTCTTCGAGGTCGCCGAGGCCGACCGGGCGTGCGTGGACGACGCCGTCGCCGCCGCGCGGGCGGCGCTGCGCGGGCCGTGGGGCCGGATGGGGGAGCGGGAGCGCGCCGAGGTGCTGCGCCGGGTCGCCGACGAGCTGGAGCGCCGCTTCGACGACCTGGTCACCGCCGAGGTCGCCGACACCGGCAAGTCGATCTCGCAGGCGCGGACCTTGGACATCCCGCGTGGCGCGGCGAACTTCCGCGCCTTCGCGGAGATCGTGGCGACCGCGCCGACGGAGTCCTTCACCACGGTCACCCCGACCGGCGGCCGGGCGCTGAACTACGCGGTCCGCAAGCCGGTCGGCGTGGTCGCGGTGATCGTGCCGTGGAACCTGCCGCTGCTGCTGCTCACCTGGAAGGTCGCCCCCGCGCTGGCCTGCGGCAACGCCGTGATCGTGAAGCCCAGCGAGGAGACGCCCGCCTCGGCGACCCTGCTCGCCGAGGTGATGGCCGCCGCCGGGGTGCCCGCCGGCGTGTTCAATCTGGTGCACGGCTTCGGCCCGGACTCGGCGGGGGAGTTCCTCACCCGGCACCCGGGGGTGGACGCGATCACCTTCACCGGCGAGTCGGCCACCGGGAGCACCATCATGCGGGCCGCCGCCGACGGGGTGAAGGCCGTCTCCTTCGAGCTGGGCGGCAAGAACGCCGGGCTGGTCTTCGCCGACGCCGACCTCGACGCGGCGGTGGCGGGGTCGGTGCGCTCCAGCTTCACCAACGGTGGCCAGGTCTGCCTCTGCACCGAGCGGATCTACGTGCAGCGGCCGGTGTTCGAGGAGTTCACCGCCCGGCTCGTCGAGCGGGCCGCCGCGCTGCCGTACGGGTGGCCCGCCGACGAGGCCACGGTGAACATGCCGCTGATCTCGCACCAGCACCGCGACAAGGTGCTCGGTCACTACGAACTGGCCCGCACCGAGGGCGCGGAGGTGCTCACCGGGGGCGGCGCGCCGCGCTTCGGCGACGCCCGCGACGGCGGCGCGTACGTGCTGCCGACGGTGCTGACCGGGCTGGGCCCGCAGGCCCGCACCAACACCGAGGAGATCTTCGGCCCGGTGGTGCACGTCGCCCCGTTCGACGACGAGGACGAGGCGTACGCGCTGGCCAACGGCACCCAGTACGGCCTGGCGGCGACGGTCTGGACCCGCGACGTCGGCCGGGCCCACCGGGCCGGCGCCCGGCTCGACGCCGGCATCGTCTGGGTGAACACCTGGTTCCTGCGCGACCTGCGCACCCCGTTCGGCGGGGTGAAGGCGTCCGGCATCGGGCGCGAGGGCGGCGTGCACTCACTCGCCTTCTACTCCGAACTCACCAACGTCTGCGTGGACCTGACATGAGCGAGCGCAGCGGACGGATCATCAGCCGCAGTGCCGTGGAGCCCCGTGGCGGCTCCGAGGGCAGCGAGGAGCCGACATGAGCGTTGATTACGAGGCGGCGGCCGGGGAACTGGTCGACGCGCGGGAGAACGGCAGGCCCTGCCCGCCGCTGCGCGGGCGGCTGCTGCCCGAGGGGGACGTCACGTCGGCGTACGTCGTGCAGCAGCTCCAGGTGCGGCAGTGGTTGCAGCGCGGTCACCGGCGGGTGGGCGCGAAGATCGGGCTGACCTCGCGGGCGGTGCAGGAGAGCTTCGGGGTGTTCCAGCCGGACTTCGGGGTGCTGCTGGACGACATGGCGGTGCCCGACGGGGCCGAGGTGGCGATGGACCGGCTGCTCCAGCCCCGGGTGGAGGCGGAGGTCGCCTTCGTGCTGGGTGCGGACCTGCCCGACGAGCGGGTCACGAGCGCGGATGTGATCCGGGCGGTGGACCACGTGTTGCCGGCGATCGAGATCGTCGACTCGCGGGTGGCCGGGTGGGACATCTCCATCGTGGACACGGTGGCGGACAACGCGTCCAGCGGGCTGTTCGTGCTGGGCACCACGCCGCGTCGGCTCGCCGACGTGGATCTGCGGCTGTGCGGGATGGTCCTGGAGCGGGCCGGTGAGCCGGTGTCGGTGGGGGCGGGCGCGGCGTGCCTGGGCAACCCGTTGCACGCGGTGCAGTGGTTGGCGCAGACGATGGCCCGCTCCGGTGATCCGTTGCGCGCGGGTGACGTGGTGCTCTCCGGGGCGCTCGGTCCGATGGTGCCGGTGACGGCGGGCGCGGCGTACGAGGCACGGATCTCCGGCCTGGGTTCGGTGCGCGCCTGCTTCTCCGGGGAGACGTCATGACCGTCGGGGTGGCGGTGATCGGGTCGGGCAACATCGGCACCGACCTGATGATCAAGGTGTTGCGGTTGTCGGAGTCGCTGCGGATGGTGGCGATGGTGGGCATCGATCCGGAGTCCGACGGTCTGGCGCGGGCGCGGCGGTTGGGTGTGGCCACCACCGCCGAGGGTGTGGACGGCCTGGTGGCGATGCCGGAGTTCGCCGACGTGGAGTTGGTGTTCGACGCCACGTCGGCGGGCGCGCACCGGCACAACGACGCGGTGCTGGCCGCGCACGGTCGTACGGTGGTGGATCTGACGCCGGCGGCGATTGGTCCGTACGTGGTGCCGCCGGTGAACCTGGATGAGCATCTGGGTGAGCGCAACGTGAACATGGTGACGTGTGGCGGGCAGGCGACGGTGCCGATCGTGGCCGCCGTCGGCCGGGTCACGCCGGTGGCGTACGGGGAGATCGTGGCGTCGATCGCGTCGCGGTCGGCGGGTCCGGGGACGCGGGCGAACATCGACGAGTTCACCGAGACCACGGCGCGGGCGATCGAGGTGGTCGGTGGTGCCGACCGGGGCAAGGCGATCATCGTGCTCAACCCGGCGGACCCGCCGCTGCTGATGCGCGACACCGTCTACTGCCTGTGCCCCGACGCCGACGCCGACCGGGCCGCGATCGCCGCGTCGGTGGGGGAGATGGTGGCGTCGGTACGGGAGTACGTCCCCGGCTACCGGCTCAAGCAGGACGTGCAGTTCGACCGGGTCGACACGTACGTGCCGGCGCTGGGCCGACACCTGACCGGGTTGCAGGTCTCGGTGTTCCTGGAGGTCTCCGGGGCGGGGCACTACCTGCCGGCGTATGCGGGAAACCTGGACATCATGACCTCGGCCGCGCTGCGCACCGCGGAGCGGCTGGTCGCGCTGCGCCCCGAGACCGCCTCGGGGGTGCGGTCGTGACCGGCCTGTACATCCAGGATGTGACGTTGCGCGACGGCATGCACGCGGTCGCCCACCGCTACACCGTCGAGCAGGTGCGCACCATCGCGGCGGCCTTGGACGCGGCGGGGGTGGCGGCGATCGAGGTCGCCCACGGTGACGGGCTGGCGGGTTCCAGTGTGAACTACGGCCATGGTGCGGCCAGTGACGCGGAGTGGATCGCGGCGGCGGCCGAGGTGATGACGACCGCGAGGCTGACGACGCTGTTGCTGCCGGGGATCGGCACGATCGCGGATCTGAAGGCGGCGAAGGCCCTCGGCGTGACGAGCGTACGGATCGCGACGCACTGCACGGAGGCGGACATCTCGGCGCAGCACATCGCGTGGGCGCGGGAGAACGGCATGGACGTCTCCGGGTTCCTGATGATGTCGCACATGAACGACCCGGCCGGGCTCGCCGCCCAGGCGAAGCTGATGGAGTCGTACGGGGCGCACTGCGTCTACGTCACCGACTCCGGCGGCCGGCTGTTGATGTCGGATGTCGCGCAGCGGGTGGACGCGTATCGGCAGGTGTTGGCGCCGGACACGCAGATCGGTATCCACGCCCACCACAACCTGTCCCTCGGCGTCGCGAACAGTGTGGTCGCGGTGGAGCACGGGCGGATCCTCGGTGACGGCCCGCTCGGCTCGGCGCCCGGGCGGACGGTGCGGGTGGACGCGTCGTTGGCCGGGCAGGGTGCCGGGGCGGGTAACGCGCCGTTGGAGGTGTTCGTGGCGGTCGCGGAGCTGCACGGCTGGGAGCACGGCTGTGACGTGTTCGCGTTGATGGACGCCGCCGACGACATCGTGCGGCCGTTGCAGGACCGGCCGGTGCAGGTCGACCGGGAAACGCTCTCGCTGGGCTACGCGGGGGTCTATTCGAGCTTCCTGCGCCACGCGGAGCGGGCCTCGGACAAGTACGGGGTGGACGTGCGCTCGATCCTGGTGGAGCTGGGTCGCCGCCGCATGGTCGGTGGTCAGGAGGACATGATCGTGGACGTGGCACTGGACCTCGCCGGCAAGGAGAAATCATGATCGGGCCGGATACCGCTGGCATCGCCGAGCGCCTCGGCGTGGCGGCGGACACCGCCACCGCGATCGGGCAGTTGGCCGCCGAGACGGGCCTGGACGCGGACGCCGCGTACGCGGTGCAGACCGCGCTGATCCAGCGCCGTCTCGACCGCGGTGAGCGCCTGGTGGGGTTGAAGATGGGTCTGACCAGCAAGGCGAAGATGGCCCAGGTCGGTGTGGACGAGGTGATCTGGGGCCGCCTCACCGACACCATGCGCGTTGCCGACGGCGGCAGCATCGACGTCAGTGCCTTCATCCACCCCCGCGTCGAGCCGGAGGTGGCGTTCCTGCTGGACCGCCTGCCCGAGCTCGGGGAGCCGGTCGGCGACTTCACCGACGCGGTCCGCGCGGTCGCCCCGGCCATCGAGCTGATCGACTCCCGGTACGCGAACTTCACGTTCTCCCTGCCGGACGTGATCGCCGACAACACCTCCGCCGCCGCGTTCGTCATCGGGCCCTGGTCGCCGGTGCCCGACGGGCTGGAGAACCTGGGCGTGCTGCTGGAGATCGACGGACGGGTGGCGCAGGTCGGCTCGACCGCCGCCATCCTCGGCGACCCCCGCCGCGCCCTCGACGAGGGCATCCGGCTGGCCGGCCGGCACGGGGTGCGCCTACGCGAAGGCTGGGTCTTCCTCGCCGGCGCGGCCACCGCCGCCGTACCGCTGCGTCCCGGCGCCCACGTGCGCGCCGTGGTCGAGAAGCTCGGCACGGCCTCCCTGGGGGCGTCGGCATGAGCGGGCAGGCGCGCGTCGTCGCGGGCAAGGCCGTCCCCCGGGGCGCCTTCCCGCACGTCAAGGTCGCCGGCGGCTTCGTCTTCGTCTCCGGTACGTCGTCGCGGCGGCCGGACAACACCTTCGCCGGCGTCGAGGTGGACGAGTTCGGCACGACGAACCTCGACATCCGGGCGCAGACCCGGGCGGTGGTCGAGAACGTCCGTGACCTGCTGCGTTCGGTCGGCGCCGACCTCTCCGACCTCGTGCAGGTCACCACCTACCTGGTCAACATGAACGACTTCGGTGGCTACAACGAGGTGTGGGCCGAGTTCTTCGACGCGACCGGCCCGACGCGCACGACGGTGGCGGTGCACCAGCTGCCGCACCCGCACCTGCTCATCGAGATACAGGCCGTGGCCCTTCTCCCGTCAGGAGGTCAGTCGTGAGTGAGATCGCGGAGCCGTTCAGCTTCCCGGGCTGGATCGCGGAGAACCAGCACCTGCTCAAGCCGCCGGTCGGCAACAAGGAGATGTTTCCGGGCGGGGACGACTTCATCGTGATGGTGGTGGGCGGGCCCAACCAGCGCACCGACTTCCACGTCGACCCGTACGAGGAGTTCTTCTACCAGGTCAAGGGCAACATGCACATCAACCTGATGACCCCGCAGGGGCCGCGTACGGTGCACGTGCGCGAGGGTCAGATGTGGATGCTGCCGCGCAACACCCCGCACTCGCCCCAGCGGCCCGAGGCCGGCTCGATCGGCGTGGTCGTGGAGCGGGTCCGCGAGGAGGGCACGCTGGAGAAGTTCCAGTGGTACTGCGCCGAGTGCGGGCACAAGGTGCACGAGGTGGAGTTGCAGGTCAGGGACATCGCCGCCGACCTGCCCCCGGTCTTCGCGGCGTTCTACGCCGACGAGGCCGCGCGTACCTGCGCGAACTGCGGCGCGCTGCACCCGGGCAAGGGCTGATGGGCGCTCCCGCCCCGGCCCGCCCGGGACAGGCGCGGCCGCCGGTGGTCGACGTGCACACGCACGTCGTACCGAAGGGGTGGCCGGACCTCGGCGCGGCGTGCGGCGGGTCCGGCTGGCCCTGGCTGCGGGTCGACTCCGAGCGGGCAGCGATGATCATGGTGGGGGAGGCGGAGTTCCGCCCGGTCGGGGCGGAGTGCTGGGACGCGCCGACCCGCCTCGGCGACATGGACGCCGACGGCGTGGACGTGCAGGTGGTTTCGCCCACCCCGGTCTTCTTCAGCTACGACCGCCCCGCCGACCAGGCGGTGAAGGTGGCGCGGATCTTCAACGACCGCACCCTGGAGGCCACCGCCGAGGGCGGCGACCGGCTGGTGCCGTTCTGCCAGGTGCCGTTGCAGGACCCCGAGGCGGCCTGTGCCGAGCTGGACCGCTGCCTGGCGGCCGGGCACGCCGGGGTGGAGATCGGCAACCACGTCGGCGACCGCGACCTGGACGACGCGGGGATCGTGGAGTTCCTGACGCACTGCGCCGAGGTTGGCGCGCCGGTCTTCGTGCATCCCTGGGACATGCCGGGTGGCCCCCGGCTGGACCGGTGGATGGCCCGCTGGCTCGCCGGGATGCCCGCCGAGACGCACCTGTCGGTGCTGGCGCTGATCCTCGGCGGCGTCTTCGACCGGGTCCCCGAGGCGCTGCGGATCTGCTTCGCGCACGGCGGCGGCAGCTTCCCGTTCTGGCTGGGGCGCGCCGACAACGCCTGGCACCGCCGGGGCGACCTGGTACGCGGCGCCTCCACCGCACCGCCCAGCTCGTACGTCGACCGGTTCCACGTCGACTCGGTGGTCTTCTCCACCCCCGCACTGCGGCTGCTGGTCGACACGATGGGCACCGAGCGGGTGCTGCTCGGCAGCGACTACCCGTACCCGCTGGGGGAGCGGCCGGTGGGCCGGGTGGTACGCGAGGCGGACTTCCTGACCGGGGACCAGCGCGACATGCTGCTCGGCGGCAACGCGCTGCGCTTCCTCGGCACCCGCCCCTGAGCGCGGCCGGCGCGGGCACCGCGAGACGGCGGTCCGCGCCGCCCGGGCGGGGGTGGAAGCCGGAGCCGTCGCGGCCCCCAGTGCGCGCGACGGCTCCGGAGCGTGGGGTTCAGGAGTGCGGGCAGGTGTCCCGGTACTCCTCGATCGCCGAGCCCCGGGGGGCCGGGCAGAGGAACTGCTCGTAGCGGGTGTCGTCGTCGACGAACCGCTTGAGCCAGGAGATGCTGTACTTCGCCACCGTCACGTTCGACGAGGTGGGCGCGGAGTGGCTCGCCGCGTTCAGCTCCAGGTACGCCTTGTCGAGGGTGGCCGGCAGGCTGGTGTAGAACGGCTCCGAGTGCGACGAGACCGGCGCCACCGTGTCGTTCTCGGCCCCGATGACCAGGGTCGGTACGCGCACCGACGACCAGCTCTTCTGGGAGTGCCAGCCGGTCAGCGGGATCGCCGCCTGCAACGCGGGACGGGTGCTGGCCGCCGAGAGGCTGCCCCCGCCGCCCATCGAGTGGCCCATCACGGCGAGCCGGTTCCGGTCGATCCGGGTGCGCACGGTGCTGGTGTTGGTCAGGTAGTCCAGGGCGGCCAGCAGCTGGGTGCCCCGGCTGGCCGGCTGGTCGTAGACGGAGCGGGTGTCGATGGTGATGACGACGAAGCCCTGCGAGGCCAGGCGGGGGCCGAGCCACGCGACCGAGGTCTGGCGCGCGGTGAAGCCGGGGGAGATGGCGACCGCGCCGAAGGTGCCCTCGGCGGTGCTGGTCGGGTAGTAGATCGTCCCGCCGCCGAAGCCGCTGACGCTGCCGGCGGCGACGGTGGTCTGCGCGGTGGCGAACGGGCCGCGGCTGGCCTCGATGCTGGCCACGGTGGGCGCGGGCCCCCGCTCGTACGGGTTGGCTGCGAGCGGCGCGGCGGGCGGCGCGTCCCGGGGGCCGGCCAGGGCGGCGGGCGCGGCGGTCAGGCTCGCGCCGACCAGGGCGAGGGCGAGCAGCGGCCGGGCGGCGCGCGAGGGCCGGCGGCGACCGGGACTGGGGTGAAGAGCGGGTAGGGGCTGCACGGCGACGCTCCCTGCGGGGGGTGGACGGTCGGTGGCGCTGCGGGCCACCGGTGGACGTGATCGCCATCGATCGGTGTCCATCCTGCGTGCCGGGCGCGGGCGAAGGGTCATCCCGATGTGGTCATGCCAGGGGGATATGGCGGCCGTCGCGGCGCCGACCCGCCGTGTCGTGCGGCGCGGCGGCGGGCGGGCGGGCAGGATGAGGGGATGGCCGAGCCGCACGACCTGACCGCGCTGGAGCAGGCCGCCGCGATCGTCCGCGGCGAGCTGTCCAGCGTCGAGCTGGTCGAGCACCACCTGACCCGGGTCGACGCGCTCGGCGACACCGTGGGCGCGTTCGTCACGGTCACCCCGGAGCGGGCCCGCGCGGCGGCGCGCGCCGCCGACGCCGTACCGGCCGGGGAACGGGGGCCGCTGCACGGCGTGCCGACCGCGATCAAGGACCTCACCCTCACCGCCGGAGTGCGCACCACCTTCGGCTCGGCGGCGTTCGCCGACTTCGTGCCGCCGGTGGACGCCGACGTGGTCCGGTTCATGGCGCGGGCCGGGCTGGTCAGCCTGGGCAAGACCACCACCTCCGAGCTGGGCTGCTCGCTCTACTCCGAGGGGCGGGTGGCGCCGCCGGCCCGCAACCCGTGGGACCTGGCGTACACCGCGGGCGGCTCCAGCGGCGGGGCGGCGGCGGCCGTCGCGGCCGGGCTCGTGCCGGTCGCCCAGGGCTCCGACGGCGGCGGGTCGCTGCGCATCCCCGCGTCGCTCTGCGGCCTGGTCGGCTACAAGCCGAGCCGGGGCCTGGTCTCCGGCGGTCCGGTCGGCTCGGGCGGCTTCGGTCTGCCCACCCACGGGCCGATCGGGCGGACGGTCGCCGACGTGGCGGCGCTGCTCGACGTGCTGGCCCGCCCGGTGCCGGGCGAGCCCTATCCGGCGCCCGCCCCGCCCGCCGGCGGCTGGCTCCCCGCGGCCCGGGCGGGTGACCCGGGCCGGCTGCGTGTCGGGCGCTTCACCGCCCCGATGCTCGCCGACGAGCCGGTCCACCCCGACTGTCTCGCCGCCGTGGACCGGGCGGCGGGGCTGCTCGCCGCCGCCGGGCACGAGGTGGTCGACGTCCCCGCGCCCCTCGGGCCCGAGGTGTGGCCGCTGTTCGAGATCGTCTGGTACGTGCTGGCGCTCGCGCCCGTCCCGCCGGGCCGGGAGGGCGAGTTGCTGCCGCTGACGCGCCACCTGCGGGCCCGGGGCGCGGAGATCTCCGCCGGCACCCTGCTGGCCACGCTGGGCGAGCTCCAGGCGCAGGTACGCCTCGGGGCCCGCCGCACCGCCGGCTGCGACCTGCTGCTCTGCCCCACCCTCGCCGCGCCGCAGGCGCCGCTGGGCTGGTTCGCCGAGGGCGGCGACCCGGCGGAGGACTTCGACCGGCAACGCCGGTTCTCGCCGTACTGCGCCGTCTTCAACGTCACGGGCGACCCGTCGGTGTCGCTGCCGGTCGGCGTCACCGCCGAGGGGCTGCCCGTGGGGGTGCTGCTCACCGGCCGGTACGGCGACGACGCGAGGTTGCTCGGCACCGCTGCGCAACTGGAGCACTCCAGTGGCGGGTGGGATCGCCACCCCGCAATCTGGCGGGCCGTGGGCTCCGCTAACGTGAATGGCAGCGGTGTCGGGCGGTCGGTGCCATGATCGTCCATCCGACCCGGATCCTTGAGGTCTCTTCTTCCGCCTGGGGGCGTTGGGATTGTCTGTAACCGAGACGTTGCTGGTCTTCGTCGGCATCCCGGCGGCCGCGGTGCTGGTGATCGCCGGCCTGTCGTACGCCGGTAGCCGCGGCGGTGGCAGTGGTGGCGGCACCAAGCGCTACCGGCCGGGCCGGCCCTTCGACTTCACTCCGGTCTGGTTCCTGGGCCGGCCGGAGCAGCTGGCCGACTCGGCCGGCACCGCCCTGGCAGCGGGCGCGCAGGCGCCGGCGCTGACCAGCCGCAAGCAGGAGCAGGCCGGCATCGAGGCGCCGGCCGGCGGAACCGGAGGCGCAAGTGACCGTTGGTGAGAAGCAGGCCGGGTCGCCGAACCCGCCCGAGGTGCTGGACGGGCCGTTCTCGACCCGCCAGCTGCTGCGCATCGACGAGGCGCTGCGCCTGGCCGACCAGGGCACCGGCCTGGTCTTCTCGGTCTTCGTCGGCGGTCTCGACGAGCCGATCCGGGAACACGCCGAGCGGCTGCACCGTCAGCTCGCCGAGCCCGACAGGTCGGTGCTGATCGCGGTGTCGCCCAACCAGCGGCAGCTGGAGATCGTCACCGGTCGGCACGCCCGCAAGCGCATCCCGGACACGTACTCCCGGCTCGCCGCGCTCTCCATGGTGGCGGCCTTCGGCGGCGGCGACCTGACCGGCGGCATCATCAACGGCCTCGACCAGCTGGCCAGCCACGCCGGCCGGGGCTGAGTCCCGCAGCGCACGCAGGCCCGGTCCGCGCCACGCGGACCGGGCTTCGTCGTGCCGGGCCTGGTCGTGCCGGGCGATCAGTCCCTCCGGCGGCGGCCCGGGCGTGCCCGCTCCGTCGTGCCGGTTTCGCCGCCGGGGCCGGCGCGGGCTCGCGCCCACGCCGGCCCCGGCGGTGCCGCTCGTCGCTCAGGCGCTCCGGCCGTCCTTCGCGCGGGCCCTGAGCGCGCGCACGACCGCGTCGCGGCCCTCGGCCACGAGCCGGCGCAGCGACGCCGGGTGGCCCTCGCCGGCCAGCCACGCGTCGGTGGCCGCCACGGTCTCGTCGTCCACCAGGTACCTCGGGTACGCCAGCTCCGTGAACTCCTGCGCCGGCTCGCTGTCCCGGCTCGCCCAGACCTGGGCGACCGCCGCGAAGTACTTCTCCCGGTAGGGCGCCACCAGCTCGGTCTGCGCCGGGTGGATGAGGCCCTGCAACAGCGCCCGGTTGCGCCAGTTCGGCAGCGCGTCCGGCCCGGTCAGCTGGGCCCAGACGGCGGCCTTGTTCTCGGCCGTCGGCACCAGCGCGTGCGCGTAGGCGGCCTCCCGCTCGCCGCTGGCCGTCCGGTCCCCGGCCAGCTCGGCCTCGATCTCGGCGGGACCGGCCGCGCCGTTGGCGACCAGCGAGTCCAGCACCGCCCAGCGCAGCTCGGTGTCGATGGCCAGGCCGGTCGGGACGCCGGTGCCGTCCAGCCAGCCGCGCAGGGCGGCCAGGTCCTCGGCGGAGCGGGCCGCCGAGGCGTACGCGCGGGCCCAGGTGAGCTGGAAGCCGCTGCCCGGCTCCGCCGCCGCCAACGCCGTACGCGCGGTGCGGGCCAGCTCCGCCCAGCCGGTGGGCGCCCAGGCCGGGTCGGCGTAGTAGACGATCGCGGTGGTGGCTTGGCGCAGGGTGGCGTTGACCAGGTTGATGTCGGTCTCGGCGGGCAGCCCGGTCAGCACCAGCGCCACGTAGTCGCGGGCCGCGAGCTCGGCGTCGCGGGTCATGTCCCAGGCGGCGGTCCAGCAGAGCGCGCGCGCCAGCGACGACTCCAGGCCGGCGATGTGCTGCACCACCGTGGCCATCGACCGCTCGTCGAGGCGGAGCTTGGTGTAGGTGAGGTCGTCGTCGTTGAGCAGCAGCACGTCGGCCGCGGGCACCCCGTGCAGCTCGGTCAGCTCGGTCCGCTCGCCGGTGACGTCGACCTCGTACCGCTCGCGCCGGACCAGCCGGCCGTCGGTGAGGTCGTAGAGGCCCACCCCGATCCGGTGGGTGCGCAGCGTCGGGTGCGCGGCCGGTGCCTCCTGGCGGACCGTCACCCGCTCGTAGCTGCCGTCCGCGCCGACCGTCAGCTCCGGCCGCAGGGTGTTGACCTGCGCCGTCTCGAGCCACTGGGCGGCGAACTTGCGCAGCTCCCGGCCGGAGGCCGCCTCCAGCTCGGTGAGCAGGTCGTCGAAGGTGGCGTTGCCCCAGGCGTGCTTGTCGAAGTAGGCCCGCAGGCCCGCCACGAACGGCTCCTCACCCACGTACGCGACCAGCTGCTTGAGCACGCTCGCGCCCTTGGCGTACGTGATGCCGTCGAAGTTGACCTCGACCGCCTCCAGGTCCGGCATCTCGCAGTAGACCGGGTGCGTGGAGGAGAGCTGGTCCTGCCGGTAGCCCCAGTTCTTCCGGATGGAGAGGAAGGTCGTCCAGGCGTCGACGAACCGGGTGGCGTGGGTGTTGCACCAGTGGCTCGCCCACTCGGCGAACGACTCGTTCAGCCACAGGTCGTTCCACCAGCGCATGGTGACCAGGTCGCCGAACCACATGTGCGCCAGCTCGTGCAGGATCGTGTTCGCCCGCTGCTCGTACTCGTAGTCGGTGACCTGCGAGCGGAAGATGTAGTGCGCCTCGGCGTGCGTGACGCAGCCGAAGTTCTCCATCGCGCCGGCGTTGAAGTCGGGCACCCAGAGCTGGTCGTACTTGGGCAACGGGTAGCGCACGCCGAACTTCTCGTGGAAGAAGTCGAAGCCCTGCCGGGTGACCAGGAAGAGGTCGTCCGCGTCGAGGTGCTGCGCCATCGAGGCCCGGCAGAACGCACCCAGGTCGATGCCGTCGTGGGTCTCGCGCACCTCGTGGTACGGCCCCGCGCAGAGCGCGGTGATGTAGGTGCTCATCCGCGCCGAGGTGGTGAGGTGGACCGTCTTGAGTCCCTCGCCCGCGGCCTCCTCACGCTCCACCGGCATGTTCGAGACCACCTTCCAGTGCTCCGGGACGGTGGCGTGCCAGGTGTAGACGCTCTTCAGGTCGGGCTGGTCGAAGCAGGCGAAGACCCGCTGGGCGTCGGCCGTCTCGAACTGGCTGTAGAGGTAGGTCTCGCCGTCGACCGGGTCGACGGTGCGGTGCAGCCCCTGCCCGCTGTTCGAGTACGCGAAGTCGGCCTCGACCAGCAGTGTGTTCTCGCTCTCCAACCCCGACAGGGCCAGGCCCTTCTCGGCCGACCAGTCGCCCAGCTCCACCGGGGAGCCGTTCAGCGTCGCCGAGCGCACGGAGTCGGCGGCCAGCTCGATGAAGGTGCTCGCGCCGGGCTCCGCGCAGCGGAACCGGACCTCGGTGGTCGACCGGAAGGTGCGACCGTCGGCCGCGCGGACGGCGGACGAGAGGTCGAGACTGATGTCGTACCCGGTCACGTCGAGCAGGCGGGCCCGCTCGGTTGCCTCGACCTGCGTCAGGTTGCGCACTCCCGGCACTGTTCGTCTCCATCCCGTTCTCGCCGTGCGCCCGGTTGGCGCCGTCATCGACCGCTCGTGACGGCCGGATTCGAGTCTTCCATGCACGAACACCCTGTGGTGGGCTAGCTCACGCTCTCATTCCGGTGCCGGTCGATACCCGTCGGGGTGAAGATCGGGCGAGGTGCCGGAGGCCGGTGCCACCCGTCGTGAAGGGACCCACCGTGAGCGAGCGTGCCGCCGTAGACATGTTCTTCGACCCCCTCTGCCCGTGGGCCTGGATCACCTCCCGCTGGCTGCTGGAGGTCGAGCAGGTCCGGGAAGTGGACATCCGCTTCCGCGTGATGAGCCTGTCGGTGCTCAACGAGGGCCGGGAGCTGCCCGAGGAGTACCAGGAGATGATGCGGACCGGGTGGGGCCCGGTGCGGGTCTGCGTCGCGGTCGAGCAGCGGTACGGCCAGGACGCCGTCCGGAAGCTCTACACCGCGCTCGGCGACCGGATCCACCTGCGGCAGCAGGAGATCTCGCCCGAGCTGATCGCCGGCGCGCTGGCCGACGCGGGGCTCGACCCGGCACTGGCCGACGCCGCCGCGGGCAGCGACCACGACGAGGCGCTGCGGGCCAGCCACGAGGCCGGCATGCGCCCGGTCGGCACCGACGTCGGCACCCCCGTGATCCACGCGCCCGGCCCGGACGGCGGCACGGTCGCCTTCTTCGGCCCGGTGATCACCCCGGCCCCGAAGGGCGAGGCCGCCGGTCGGCTCTGGGACGGCGTCCTGCTGGTCGCCGGCACCCCCGGCTTCTACGAGCTGAAGCGCTCCCGCGAGCTCGGTCCGATCTTCGACTGACGGCCGGCCGCCTCGGCCACGGCCCCCGCGTCGGATCCGCGATGCGGTCCGCCGCGGGGGCGCGCCCGGACGTACGCGCCGCGTCGGCGTCACCGGGGGGCGCGCGGCATCGTTCTCCTCGGTGTCCGCCGCAGCGACCCGCAGGGCCGCACCCCGCAGCTCGTGGAGGCAATCCGATGGCCAAGCACCGCGCGTCCGGTGAGGACCCGTCGACCCGGGAGGGGGTGACCGAGGGCCCGGAGACGGCGTACTGGTCGGTCGACGACTCCCGCTGGCCGACGCTGCGCCCCGACCTTCCCGCACACATGGTGGACCTGCTCGCCCCGCCGATCGTGGTCGGCGTCGCCCGCGTGCCGGCCACCTCCCGGCTCACCCCGCCGACCGGGCGGCCGCCCGCCGAGCCGGCCGAGCAGCGGCTGGCGTCGGCCGGACCCCGCCGGATCCTGCCGGCCGGGCCGGGCACGGCGGGCCGGCGACCGGGGGGCGCCCCCGCGCCGGGCGGCCGGCACCGCCGGGCGGCCGGGCAGGCCGACCGCACCGCCTGAGCCGCACCCCGGCCGGTAGCTCTTTCAACTGTTGGACGCCGAGCGGGTCCCGCGTCGGCGCCCCCCGCGCCGCCGGTAGCGTCTGGGCACATGACGGTCGTGCATCCGATCGCCCGGGCCTGGATCACCACTGGCGGCACCGGCGCGCAGAACTACGACGAGTTCGCCGACGACGCGGAGATCACCGCGATCATCGAGGCGAACCCGCAGAGTGCCCTCGGCATCGAGATGCCGCACCGGGCTCCGGGCAGCCTGGGGAACTCCTTCCTCGACGCCCTGCCCGACGCGGTGACCCGCCTCGCCGAGGCCAAGGCCGACGGCAGTTACACCCCGGCCGAGCAGGTCGTGGTCCTCTACCGGATCAGCGCGCCGGGGGAGGGGAACGCGTACGGGCTCTTCGCCATGGTCGACACAGACCAGATCTCCACCCGCGCCGACGAGCCCGGGCTGGTCATCCGCAACGAGGACGTCTTCATCGCCAAGGTGCGGGAGCGGGTGGCCCTGGCCGAGGCGCTGGGGCACCTGCTGTCGCCCGTACTCCTGCTCCAGACCGGGCGCGGCGACGAGCTGCACGCCGCCCTCGCGGCGGCGACCGACGCGGCCGGCGCGCCGGCCGCGACCGACACCGACCAGGCCGGGCGCACCCACGCCATCTGGCTGCTGGGGCCGGGCCCGCGCCAGGACGAGCTGACCGCCCTGGCGGGCGGCGGCGAGCTGGTCGTGGCCGACGGCAACCACCGCAGCCTGGCCGCGCAGACCGGCGGCCTGCCGCGTTTCCTCGCCGTGGTCACCACCCCCGCCTCGGTGGCGATCCAGCCCTACAACCGGCTGGTCAGCGAGCTGACCACCACCGCCGACGACCTGCTCGACCGGCTCCGCGCCGCCGGCGCGGAGATCAGCCCGATCGACGGCCCGGTCGAGGTCCCGACGGCCGGCGGCACCGTCCACCTCCGCCTGGCCGGCCGGGGGTACGAGGTGACCCTGCCGCACGTCGGCGGTAACCGGCTGGAGAACCTGGACCACGCCCTGGTCGAGCGGCTGCTGCTGCGCGACGCGCTCGGGCTGGACCCGGGCGACAAGCGGATCACCTACGTCGGTGGCGACTACCCGGCGAGCTGGCTGACCGGCGAGGTCGACGCGGGGCGGGCGGAGCTGGCCGTGCTGGTCGCCCCGGTGACCGTGGACGACTTCGTGGCGGTCAACCTGGCGCGGGAGAAGATGCCGCGCAAGAGCACCTGGTTCACCCCGAAGGCGCGCGGCGGCCTGGTCGTCGCCGAGCTGTCCCGCTGAGTCTGTGACGAATCCGCCTCCGGGGCGCCGCCCGCGCGTCGTCCCGGAGGCGCGCCTGACAGACTGCGCGGTATGCGCGTCTACCTGGGATCCGACCACGCCGGCTTCGAGTTGAAGGTGCACCTGGTCAACCACCTGGCCAAGGAGGGGTACGACGTCGTCGACGTGGGCCCGCACAGCTTCGACCCGGACGACGACTACCCGGCCTTCTGCCTGCACACCGGTGACCGGGTGGTGGGCGACGCGGGCAGCCTCGGGGTGGTCATCGGCGGCTCCGGCAACGGCGAGCAGATCGCCGCGAACAAGGTGGCCGGCGTCCGGGCGGCCCTCGCCTGGAGCGTCGACACGGCCCAGTTGGCGCGCGAGCACAACGACGCGAACATCGTCGCGGTCGGCGCCCGGCAGCACACGCTGGACGAGGCCACCGCCATCGTCGAGGCGTTCCTGACCACCCCGTTCTCCGGCAACGAGCGGCACGCCCGCCGGATCACCCAGATGGCGGAGTACGAGCGCACCCGCGAGCTTCCCCCGCTTCCCTGACGGACCGGCGGTCCGCCCGGCCGGCCCGCGCCGTGGTACCGGGCGGGAGCCGGCGCCGCGGGGCCTCCCCGCCCGCCTTCCGCCGCCGGCCGGGCGCCGCGCGTACCGGCCGGGGCCCGGGGCCGGGCCGCAGTGGCGGGTCGGAAGTTCAGCGGCGGGGGAGGTCCTCGCGGGGGGTCCAGTTGCGGCGGATCATCACCACGCGCGCCTCGGCCTCGGCCAGATCCTGGTCGGTGGGGCGGGCGGCGTCGCGGGCCCGCATCGCGGCCGTCACGCTGACCTGGGACGAGCCGGGGCCGACGAGGCCGCGCAGGCCGCGCTCGCCCTCGTCGCCCGGGCCGCCCCGGCGGCCGCGCGGCGGCTCGGGGGTGTCGTGCACCCCACCGGTCGTCGCGCTCGGCTCGCCGGTGCCGCCGGTGTCGCCGCTCGGGTGCCGCAGCCGGCGTCGGCGTCGCTCGATCTCCCCCATAAGCCGACCGTACCGTCCCGGGCCCACCGGTGCCGGCCGCCCGTACCCGTGCCCGTGGCGGGCCGCCGGGCCGGAGGGGCCCGCGCGGGTGACTTCGGCCACGTCGCCCGGCGGGCCCGACCCGGCCTGTCGCGACGGCCGGGGCGCTCGGCCCGTTCCGTCGCGCCCGGGACGCGCGCGCCCGTCGGCCCGCCGGTGCGGGCTCGGCGGGCGATTTGCCGGGTGGCTACCCTCGGAACAGACGGCGGCCGGTGGTCGCCGTCGGTCCAGGGGAGGGGACGAGATGGTCGACCAGACACAGCCGTGGGCCGAGCGGACCGTCGAGGTGCCGCCGCAGCCCGGTGCCGGCGTGCCGCCGCAGCGCGACGCGTACCGGCGGGGGGTGGCCTCGGTCGGGCAGTCCCGCACGCAGCGCACCGAGCCGTTCCCGGTCGTCGAGCACGAGCCGACGGGCCCGGGATGGTCGGACGGGCCGGCGCCGCGCCGGCCGCTGAGCTGGCACGTCGAACAGCTCAAGCGGGGCGGCGAGTGGAGCGCCGCCGGCGGGCTCTTCGCCTTCGTCTGCTGGGGGATCTGGGCGATCTCGGGCGGGGGCGACCTGGCCGGGCCGCTGCTGATCTTCCTGCTGAGCCTGCTGGTCGCCGCCGGCCTCTTCGCACTGGCCCGGCTGCTGGGCCGGGTCGTGCTGGAGCGGCAGATGGGCCGGGTGCGGCGCAGCGCGCGCGGGGCGCACCTGGTCACCGCGGTCTTCCTGACCGGCCTCGGGGTCGCCTACCTCCAGCAGACCGAATGGGTCGTGTCGGCCTGGAACTGGGTCACCGGGCACTGACCGCACGCCCGGGCGGGTCGGCCGTGCCGCCCGCCCGCGCGCCCGGTCGTGGCGTGCCACGACCTCGGTCGTTCCACCAGGTCGCCGCCGCTTACCCGGCCGGCCGCGAATCATCCACGGCCGACCGGGACTGACCCGGGGGTCAGTGCTTCCCGCCGTGGCCCTCCGCGTCCGCCTTCGGCGAGGCGACGCGGGCGGCCGGGTCCTCGACGCCGGGCTCGCCGCCGTCGGGCGCCACCATGCCGTCGTAGTTGTAGATCGGGCCCCCCTCGTCGTGCTGCTTGGTGGTCTGGATGTAGCGGTGCATCATGCCGTCGATCTCCACCTCCACCAGGGCCTTGCCGCCCGTGTCGAGGGTGCTGCCGTCCCGGGGGCCGCCGATGAGGTGTGCCTTCGTGTTCGTGTCCATACCGACGCCGTACCCGGGTCGGTCGGGTGCAAAACGGGCGGTCCCCGGGCGAGCGGGTCCGGGACCCGGTGGCCTGCGGTATGACCGACGCGGGATGTGTAGAAGCATTGCCATCCATCAATGCACGTCCATAGGCTCCCGCCATCGGTTTGCCGGCGCGTCGTCTCGGTGCGCCGCGAGGTTCGGGAGGCTCCCATGGTCCGTTGGCGCACACTCGTCGGCCGGATGGCCGCCGCGCTGGTGGCGGTCACCGCCGGCTCGTTCGTCCTGGCCCCTCCGGCGGGTGCCCGCCCCGCCCCCGAGGTGACCCCGTACGTCGTGGGCGGCACCCTGGCCGCCCAGGGGGAGTTCCCCTTCATGGTCCGGCTCTCGATGGGCTGCGGCGGGGCGCTCTACAGCCCGCAGCTCGTGCTGACGGCCGCGCACTGCGTCAGCAGGACGGGCGCGAACACCAGCATCACCGCCACCCTCGGCGTGGTGGACCTCCAGTCGTCGAGCCGGATCCAGGTGCGCTCCAACTACGTCTACCGGGCGCCCGGCTACAACGGCGCCGGCAAGGACTGGGCGCTGATCCGGCTGGCGACGCCGGTGACCTCGGTGCCCACGCTGAAGATCGCCACCAGCACCGCGTACGACAGCGGCACCTTCACGGTCGCCGGCTGGGGCGCCACCCGCGAGGGCGGGGCGCAGCAGCGTTACCTGCGCAAGGCGACCGTGCCGTTCGTCAGCGACGCCACCTGCAACTCGTACTACGGCGGCGACATCATCCCCAGCGAGGAGATCTGCGCGGGCTACGCCAGCGGCGGCATCGACACCTGCCAGGGCGACTCGGGCGGCCCGATGTTCCGGCGTGACGCCAGCAACGCCTGGATCCAGGTCGGGATCGTGAGCTGGGGCAACGGCTGTGCCCGTCCCTCCTACCCCGGCGTCTACACCCAGGTGAGCTACTTCGCCTCGGCGATCGCCTCCGCCGCGGCGAGCCTCGGCGGCTGACCCCGCGACCGCCCCCGGGGGCCCGGCCGGTTCGTCCGGTCGGGCCCCCGCTCGCGTGCCCCTGCCCGTGCGCCCACCCGGCCGCCGGGGGTGTGCGTCCGGCCCGCCCGGTCGCCGCGTCGACTACCGTCCGTCACCACTTCTGTTCTCCCGGTCAACTCGGGCGGCCCTCCGCCCCGCCGGCTTCGAACGTCGCGCACGCCGGCGTGGCGGGGAGGGCTCCTGGTGGGAGGGCTGCCCGTCGGACGGTCGGCGCGCGGCGGGCCGCTCGGGCCCCGGCCTCGATTCGAGACGAGACATTTCGATGTAGCGGAAAGTCGCGTTTTCCCTTCCCCTGACCGGTCCTCTGATGTCCATGACTGGCGGCGGGATACCGATCGGTGGCGAGAGCCGAAAGTCTGCTTTGTCGTATGTCGATTTCCCCTCGCCGGTCGCCGGCTTGCGGGTGGTGAGGGGTGCGGGTAGGGGTTACCTCGCCCAGATCCTGTTCGTGATGATCGGAGCGTCGCATCCGGTTACGTGGAGGTAGCTTGTGGCAGCCATGAGCGGGAATGGTCACTGCCGTTCGTTCAACGGGAACGGGATGCTGGACATCATGGCCCGTGACGACGTCACGGGTAACCTGTTGGTCTTCCCGCACAGCGGCAGCTTCCGCGGTGGCGAGACCTACGGCGAGCCGGTGTTGATCGGCACCGGCTTCCACGAGACGCGGAACCACGCGCTGGTCCGTCCCATCGACGTCAACGGCAACGGCTACGCCGACGTGATCGGCGTCAGCGTGAGCCATATGAACGAGACGCACGGGATCTTCCTCTATCCGAACAGGGGCGGTCTGAACGGTCTCGACACGCTCGGGGAGCCGATCCGCATCTCGGGCTCGCGGGACGACAAGAAGTGGGAGACCCTGGGCATCGCCGACGTCGACCTGGACGGCTGTGACGACATGTTCGGTCGAGAGAAGGACGCGGGGAATGTGGACGCGTTCTTCAACCAGCGGCAGGTGCGGCAGAACGAGACGTACGACCGTACGGCGCACCGGATGGTGACGGTGGACGTCGAGGACTTTCCGTTGGCGATGGCGGACGTCACCGGGACGGGTCGGCCGGATCTGCTGGTGCGGCGTGCGAACGGTGATCTGGACGTGTACGAGTTCGCGCACAACACCTCCGGGGAGGGGCCGTGGTGGCGGGGCGAGGGGCGTTGGTTCACGCTCGGGCGGGGGTGGCAGGAGTTCACGCAGATCGCGGTGACGGACATCGATCTTGACGGCCGGCCGGACCTGTTGGCGGTGCGTGCCGACGGCACGCTCGTCGTCCATCTGCACACCGGCAAGTTCGACCCGGACCGGCCGGCCGCGACGCTCTCCGCGGCGGAGGTCGTCGCGACCGGCTGGCAGAAGTACTCGGTGGTGAGCTGACCGCCGCCCGGTTCCCCGGTCGGGTGCCGCGCGAGCGTCTCTGGGCGCGGATGGTCGAACGTCAGTTCTTCCGCTGTTACCGGGTAATGGCACGCGCCGATTACGTTCAATTCCGCAGCCGTTCGCAGATCACCTCACGCAGTCGGAGGAATAGCGATGACAACATCGCTGGTCAAGAACAGCGCGCCGATCGGGCAGGCGGCAATTGCCGTTGGTCCCGCGCCTCTTTGCCCTGACGATTCCCGGACGCCAATGGCGGTCCGGCCGAGGACGAGGTGCGGATGGCTCTGGTCCATTCGCCCGACATGCGAATCGCGGCCGACGTGGCGTTGAGCCGCCCCACCCGTACGCCCACTGAGGAGGACCGGTGACTGTTCAGTTGCGCACGCTCGTCGACGTGGCGCGCCGGCACGCGGCCCAGCAGCCGGACGCCGTCGCG
>NZ_JBAKHV010000046.1:0-54280 GCF_036906775.1 Micromonospora sp. CPCC 205561
GCCCCCGCGCGGCGGCGTCCGGCGGCGCGCGGGCCGGCCGTCCGGCCGGTCGCCACGCCCGGGGACGACGGCCGGTGTGCCGGGCGCGGCGCGGGGGCCACGATTCGGGTCGGTGGGGTGCGCGGCCCCGCGGCGCGCCGGATAGGGTCGTGGGTATGACCCACCAGGTGCACGCCTTCGAGCCGCCGGAGCGGTTCGTCGCCGGGACTGTCGGGCCGCCGGGGGAGCGCACGTTCTTCCTCCAGGCGCGCGGCGGTGGCCGGCTGGTCAGCGTCGCGCTGGAGAAGGTCCAGGTGTCCCTGCTCGCCGAGAAGCTGGAGGAGCTGCTCTCCGAGGCGCAGCGCCGCTTCGGCGTGGAGCTGTCCGAGGCGGTGACCGCGGTCGGCGACAACGACCCGCTGGACACGCCCGTCGACGAGGAGTTCCGGGTCGGCACGCTGGGCCTGGCGTTCGACGTCGACACCGCGACGGTGGTGATCGAGGCCATCGCCGCTGGCGAGGGGGAGGCCGAGGTCGAGCTGGGCGAGCCCGACGACGAGGACGTCGACGACGAGGACGAGGAGCCGGACGACGACCTCGACCGGCTCCGGGTGCGGCTGACGCCCGAGGCCACCCGCGAGTTCATCGAACGGGCCCGGCGGGTGGTCAACGCCGGCCGTCCCCCCTGCCCGCTCTGCGGCCAACCGTTGGACCCGGCCGGCCACCTCTGCCCGCGCCACAACGGTTACCACCGGTGACGTCGTCGGACCTCCAGCCCCGACAGGACGGCGAGGCCGCGCTCCGGTTGCTCCGCGACGGCCAGCTCGACCTGGAGGGGCGGCTCGTCGACGCCTCCAACACCACGCTGCGGGGCGTGCTGACCCTCGACGGGGCGACCGCCCGCTGTGTCTACAAGCCTGTGCGGGGCGAGCGCCCGCTCTGGGACTTCCCGGACGGCACCCTGGCCGGCCGGGAGGTCTCGGCCTACCTGGTCTCCCGGGCCACCGGGTGGGACCTGGTGCCGCCGACGGTACTGCGTGACGGCCCGTTCGGCCCGGGCTCGTGCCAGCTCTGGATAGCCGAGCCGGAGGACGCGGAACCGCTGATCGGCTTCGTGCCGGCCGACGCCCTGCCGCCCCGCTGGTTCCCGATCGCCGCGGCCCGTGACGACGATGGCACGCCGTACCTGCTGGCCCATGCCGACGATCCGCGGCTGGCCCGGCTCGCGGTGCTCGACGCGGTGATCAACAACGCGGACCGCAAGGGCGGGCACGTGCTCCTCGGCCCGGACGACCGGATCCACGGCGTCGACCACGGGGTGAGCTTCCACGTCGAGGAGAAGCTGCGCACGGTGCTCTGGGGCTGGGCGGGCCGGCAACTGCCCGCGGACGCCGTGGAGATGCTCGACGGGCTCGCCGGCCAGCTCGCCGGGGCGCTCGGCGCCGAGCTGGCCGAGCACCTGACCCTCCGGGAGGTCGCCGAGCTGGCCGCCCGCGTCGACCGGCTGCGGGACAGCGGCCTCTTCCCGCAGCCGTCGCAGGAGTGGCCGGCGGTGCCCTGGCCCCCCATGTGATGCGTCCGTCGGGGCGCTCCGCGGCCCCGGGCATCCGCTCGCGAGTTGTCACGATGATCACTGCGGGGCGGTCCTGCCGCGCCGCGCCGGCTGGCTAGGCTGACGGTCATGGACTCTTGGGCGGGACATGAGGTGCCGCGGCTGCCCGGCAGGGGCGGGCCGCTGTCGTTGTTCGACTCCGCGCGGCAGGGCGTCCACCCCAGCGATCCGGCCGGCACCGCGACCATGTACGTCTGCGGGATCACCCCGTACGACGCCACCCACCTTGGCCACGCCGCCACCATGATCGCGTTCGACCTGGTGCAGCGGGTGTGGCTCGACGCCGGCCGGGACGTGCGTTACGTGCAGAACGTCACGGACATCGACGACCCGCTGCTGGAGCGGGCCGAGCGCGACGGCGAGGACTGGAAGGTCCTGGCGATGCGGGAGACGGCGCTGTTCCGGGAGGACATGGAGGCGCTGCGGATGATCCCGCCGGCGCACTACGTCGGCGCGGTCGAGTCCATCCCCGACATCGCCGACAAGGTTCTCCTGCTGCTCAAGGACGGGGCCGCGTACCGCCTCGACGACGGCACCGGCGACGTCTACTTCGACGTCAACGCGGTGCCCCGCTTCGGCTACGAGTCCCACCTGACCCGCGAGCAGATGCTGGAGATCTTCCCGGAGCGCGGCGGCGACCCGGACCGGCCGGGCAAGCGCGACCCGCTCGACCCGCTGCTGTGGCGCGGCGCCCGCGAGGGCGAGCCCTCCTGGCCCGGCGGCGAGCTGGGTGCCGGCCGGCCCGGCTGGCACATCGAGTGCGCGGTCATCGCGCTCAATCTGCTCGGCGACCGGATCGACGTGCAGGGCGGCGGCAACGACCTGATCTTCCCGCACCACGAGTGCTCCGCCGCGCACGCCGAGCGGCTCACCGGCTCCGCGCCGTTCGCCGGGCACTACGTGCACGCCGGGATGATCGGCCTGGACGGCGAGAAGATGTCGAAGTCGCGCGGCAACCTGGTCTTCGTCTCCCGGCTGCGTGCCGACCACGTCGACCCGATGGCCGTCCGGCTGGCCCTGCTCTCCGGGCACTACCGCGCCGACCGCGCCTGGACCGACGAGCTGCTCGCGGCCTCCGGGGAGCGGCTGGCCCGCTGGCGGCAGGCCGCCGCCGCGCCCGCCGGGCCGTCGGGCGAGGAGTTCCTGGCCGGCGTACGCGCCCGCCTCGCCGACGACCTGGACTCGCCGGGCGCTCTCGCGCTGGCCGACGGCTGGGCCGAGGCGACCCTCGCCGGCACCGGCGACGACCCGTCCGCCCCCGCCCTCTTCGCCACCACCCTGGACGCCCTCCTGGGCCTCCACCTCTGACCCACCCCCGCCCCGCTCCCGCCCCGCCCCCGCCCTCCCCCTCCACGTCGCCGATCTTGCACTTTCGGCCCCTGGTTCGCGGCCTTCGTCCCGATTCCGGGGGCGAGAAGTGCAAGATCGACGAGTGGGAGTGGCGCGGGGAGAGGGGGAAGGGGAGGGGGTTAGGTGAGGACCAGGCCTGGGTCGGGGTCCGGGTCCGGGGTGGGGGCGGGGATCCGGTACTCCTCGGTCAGGGTGGTGACCGGGCCCGGCCAGGTGGCCTGGGCGACCTCGATCGGCTTGCGGTGCCCGTCGTACGCCACGTGCAGCAGGTGCAGCACCGGGGTGTCGGGACGGATCTGGAGCGTCTCGGCCTCCTCCCGGCTCGGCTGGCGGGCGCTGATCGTGTCGGTGGCCGAGACGTACCGCCGGCCGGTGGCCTCCTCGGCCTCCTGGTAGAGCGGGCGGCCGAACGCCTCGGTGCGCTCCAGGGAGGTGCCGGCGGTCTCGGCGGGCAGGAACCACGAGGCGCCCACCTCGACGGGGGAGTCCTCGGTGCGTACGAGGTGGCGCCGGCAGAGCAGTTCGGTGCCGTCGGCGACCCCGAACGCGTCCGCCACCTCGGGCGGGGCGGGGGCCCGGCCGACGGAGACGAGCTGCTGCCGATATCGCGCGGCAAGGTCGGTGTGGTAGCCGCGGAAGCCACCGTAGCGGCCCCGGGAGAGCCGGTTGAGCCGCCGTCGGGTGCCTCGCACGTACGTCCCGGAGCCGGGCTTGGTGATCAGGATGCCCTCGACCCGCAGCTGGTCGACGGCGCGCTGCACGGTCTGCTTCGCCACCCCGAACATCTCGGCGATGGCCGGGATGGACGGCAGCCGCTCGCCCGGCCCCCAGTCACCGCGGCGGATCTGGGCCTTGAGCTGCGCGGCGATCTGTCGGTGCGGGAACTCGGCCGCGCCCGGATTGATCTGCATACCCGCCTCCTCGATCACAGCTAGGTTCCTAGGATGCCGTACAGGTGGTGACCGCGCCACCCCGGACACGCCGAAGCGCCGTGCCCCGGACGGCGATCGTACGGGGCACGGCGGTGAACAGGGCGGGGCTGGCTACCAGGAACCGGCGGTGGGGCCGGCCGAACCGCCCCGGCGCCGCAGGTACTTCTCGAACTCCTGGGCGATCTCGTCGCCGGTCAGCGGGGTGATGCCCGCGTCACCGACGCGTTCCTCCAACTCGCGTACGTACTCGCCGAGCTCGGCGTCCTGCTCGGCGGCGCCGCGCACCCGCTGCTCCCACTCGGCGGCCTCCTCGGCGAGGTCGGCCATCGGCACCGGCAGGTCGAGCACCTCCTCGACGCGGTGCAGCAGGGCCAGGGTGGCCTTCGGGCAGGGCGGGTTGTTGGCGTAGTGCGGCACGTGCACCCAGAACGAGACCGCGTCGACCTCGGCCCGGTTGCACGCGTCGTGCAGCACGCCCACGATCCCCGTCGGCCCGTCGTAGCGGGTGGGGGTGAGCTGGTAGCGCCGGGCGGCCTCCGCGTCGGAGGCGCTGCCGCTGATCGGCAACGGCCGGGTGTACGGCACGTCGGCCAGCAGCGCGCCGAGCACCACCACCCGCTCGACCTCCAGGCTGTGGCAGATCTCCAGCACCTGGTCGCAGAAGGTGCGCCAGCGCATGCTCGGCTCGATGCCCCGGATCAGTACGACGTCCCGCTCCGTGCCCTCGGGACTCGCCACCATGAAACGCGTCGTCGGCCACTCCACCCGACGGGTCTCGCCCTCGGCCATGGTGATGGTGGGGCGGCTGACCTGGAAGTCGTAGAAGTCCTCCGGGTCAAGTTCGGTGACCTCCCGGGCCTGCCACACCTGCTCCAGGTGCTCGACGGCGGCGGTGGACGCGTCGGCGGCGTCGTTCCAGCCCTCGAACGCGGCGATCGCCACGGGGGACCGCAGCACCGGCAGTCCGTCGAACTCGGTCACGCCGTCACCTCACCCTGCTCGTCGGGGGCGGCGCCGGGACCGGACCCGGTCGTCCGCCCGCCGGGCGTGGTGCTGTCGCTGTAGTCCTTCACGTCCGTCAGCCTACGTGTCGGGGCCGGATGCGGCCCGTCGGCCGCGCCGGTCGGCCCCGGCGTCGCCCGGCGGTACCACGAATAACCGGAAACCGTGATCCCGGTGACACAATGTGGGAAGGCACCTACGGAGGAATCCCCGGGGCCGTCGCGGCACTAACCTGTTCCCGTGCGCACCTCACTGCTCGACGTACTGGCTGACCGGATCCTCGTCGCCGACGGCGCCATGGGCACGATGTTGCAGGCGGCCGACCTCACCCTGGACGACTTCGAGGGCCACGAGGGCTGCAACGAGGTCCTCAACGTCACCCGGCCGGACGTCGTGCGCGGGGTGCACGAGGCGTACCTGGCCGCCGGCGCGGACTGCGTCGAGACGAACACCTTCGGGGCCAACCTGGCCAACCTGGCCGAGTACGACATCCAGCACCGCATCCGCGAGCTCTCCGAGGCCGGGGCCCGCCTCGCCCGGGAGGCGGCCGACGCCTACGCCACCCCGGAGCGGCCCCGCTTCGTGCTGGGCTCGATCGGCCCGGGCACCAAGCTGCCCACTCTCGGGCACGCCCCTTACGCCACCCTGCGCGACGCCTACCAGGAGAACGCCGAGGGTCTGATCGAGGGCGGCTCGGACGCGCTGATCGTGGAGACCTGCCAGGACCTGCTCCAGGTCAAGGCGGCCGTGGTCGGCTCGAAGCGGGCCATGGCCCGGCTCGGCACGACGGTCCCGATCATCTGCCACGTGGCCGTGGAGACCACGGGCACCATGCTGGTGGGCAGCGAGATCGGGGCGGCGCTGGCGGCCATCGAGCCGCTGGGGGTCGACCTGATCGGGCTGAACTGCTCGACGGGGCCCGCCGAGATGGGCGAGCACCTGCGCTACCTCTCCCAGCACTCCCGGATCCCGCTGTCGGTGATGCCGAACGCGGGCCTGCCGGTGCTGACCGCCGACGGGGCGTACTTCCCGCTGACCCCGGTCGAGCTGGCTGACGCACTGGAGCGGTTCGTCACCGAGTACGGGGTCGCGCTGGTGGGCGGCTGCTGCGGCACCACCCCCGAGCACATCCGGGTGCTCTCCGAGCGCCTGCACGGCAGGAGCCCGGCACCCCGCGACCCGCGGCACGAGGCGGGCGTCTCGTCGGTCTACCACCCGGTGTCGTTCGCCCAGGACGCGTCCCTGCTGATGGTGGGGGAGCGGACCAACGCCAACGGCTCGAAGGTGTTCCGCGAGGCCATGCTCGCCGGCGACTGGCGGGCCTGCGTGGAGATCGCCCGCAGCCAGGCCCGCGACGGATCGCACCTGCTGGACCTCTGCGTCGACTACGTCGGGCGCGACGGCACGCAGGACATGCGGGAGCTCGCCGGCCGCTTCGCCACCGCCTCCACCCTGCCGATCATGCTCGACTCGACGGAACCGGCGGTGGTCGAGGCGGGGCTGGAGATGCTCGGCGGCCGGTGCGTGGTCAACTCGGTCAACTTCGAGGACGGCGACGGGCCGGAGTCCCGGTACGCGCGGGTGATGTCCGTCGTCCGGGAGCACGGCGCCGCCGTGGTGGCGATGCTCATCGACGAGGAGGGGCAGGCGCGGACCGCCGAGTGGAAGGTGCGGGTCGCGGGCCGGCTGATCGACGACCTCACCGGGCGGTGGGGGATGGACCGCGCCGACATCATGATCGACGCGCTGACCTTCCCGATCGCCACCGGCCAGGAGGAGACCCGGCGCGACGGCATCGAGACGATCGAGGCGATCCGGGAGATCACCCGCCGCTACCCGGGTGTCAACTTCACCCTCGGCATCTCCAACGTCTCCTTCGGGCTCAACCCGGCCGCCCGGCAGGTGCTCAACTCGGTCTTCCTGCACGAGTGCCAGCAGGCCGGCCTGACCAGCGCCATCGTGCACGCCAGCAAGATCCTGCCGTTCAACAAGATCCCCGACGAGCAGCGGCAGGTGGCGCTGGACCTCGTCTACGACCGGCGCCGCGAGGGCTACGACCCGGTGCAGAGGTTCATCGAGGCCTTCGAGGGCGTCGACGCCGCGTCGGCGCGGGCCGGGCGCGCGGAGGAACTGGCCGCGCTGCCGCTTGAGGAGCGACTCAAGCGGCGGATCATCGACGGGGAGCGCAACGGCCTGGAGGCCGACCTGGACGCGGCGATGGCGCAGGGGCGCGCCCCGCTCTCCATCATCAACGACATCCTGCTCGACGGCATGAAGGTCGTCGGTGAGCTCTTCGGCTCAGGCCAGATGCAGCTGCCGTTCGTGCTCCAGTCGGCCGAGGTGATGAAGACCGCGGTGGCGTACCTGGAGCCGCACATGGAGAGCGCCGACGACGGCGGCAAGGGCCGCATCGTGCTGGCCACCGTCCGCGGCGACGTGCACGACATCGGCAAGAACCTGGTCGACATCATCCTGTCCAACAACGGCTACGAGGTCGTCAACATCGGCATCAAGCAGCCGATCAGCGCGATCCTGGAGGCCGCCGAGCAGCACCGCGCCGACGCCATCGGCATGTCCGGGCTGCTGGTCAAGAGCACCGTGATCATGAAGGAGAACCTCGCCGAGATGGCGACGCGCGGGGTCGCCGAGCGCTGGCCGGTCCTGCTGGGCGGGGCGGCGCTGACCCGGGCGTACGTCGAGGACGACCTGCGGTCGATGTTCCCCGGCCAGGTGCACTACGCGCGCGACGCCTTCGAGGGGCTCTCCCTGATGGACCGGGTGATGACCGCGAAGCGCGGCGGCGCGCCGGTCATCGACGCGGAGCGGGAGGCGGCGCTGGCGGCCCGCCGGGCGCGCCGCGAGCGGCAGCGGGCCATCGTCACGGAGTCGCTGCCGGAGCTGGACGACGCCTCGGTCCGCTCCGACGTGGCCACGGACGTGGAGGTGCCCGCCGCCCCGTTCCTGGGCACCCGGGTGGTCAAGGGCGTGCCGTTGGCCGACTACGCGGCGCTGCTCGACGAGCGGGCCACCTTCCTCGGTCAGTGGGGCCTGCGGGGCGCCCGCAGCGGGCAGGGCCCGTCCTACGAGGAGCTGGTGGAGACGGAGGGCCGGCCCCGGCTGCGCTACTGGCTGGACCGGCTGATCGCCGACCAGGTGCTGGAGGCGGCCGTCGTCTACGGCTACTTCCCGGCGTACGCCGAGGGCAACGACCTGGTGGTGCTGGACGAGAACGGGCACGCCGAGCGGGCCCGGTTCTCCTTCCCCAGGCAGCGGCAGGAGCGGCGGCTCTGCCTGGCCGACTTCTTCCGCCCGCGCGGCGACCAGCTCGACGTGGTGGCGTTGCAGCTGGTGACCGTCGGGCAGCCGATCAGCGAGTACACGGCGAAGATGTTCGCCCGCAACGAGTACCGCGACTACCTGGAGGTGCACGGGCTCTCCGTGCAGCTCACCGAGGCCCTCGCCGAGTACTGGCACCGACGGATCCGGTCCGAGCTGACCCTGCCCGGCGGCCGTACGGTGGCCGACGACGACCCGGCGGACCTGGCGGGTCTGCTGCGCACCGACTACCGGGGCTGCCGGTACGCGTTCGGCTACCCGGCCTGCCCCGACCTGGAGGACCGGGCGAAGATCATGGAGCTGCTGGGTGCGGAACGGATCGGCGTGCAGCTGTCGGAGGAGTTCCAGCTGATCCCGGAGCAGGCGACCGACGCGATCGTGGTGCACCACCCGGAGGCGAGCTACTTCAACGCCAAGTGACGAGGGCAGGACTTCGGGCAGCCGGGGCTCAGCTGTCGTCGCGCGGGGAGGCGGGCTGTAGCGCGGTGGTCGTGGCGATCGCGACCGCGAGCGCCGCGAGCAGCGCCAGCGTGACGAGGCTGGGCAGCACGGTCGTCGCCGGCGCGGCGAGCGCCACCAGCACCAGCCCGAGCGTCCGGCGCCGGCAGCGGCCGCCTCGGGCGGTCCTGCGGATCAGCCGGTCGCCGGCGAGGAACACGAGCACGCCGCCGTGCAGGGCGGCGTGTCCCAGCGGTCCCAGCGGCGCGGCCGGCTGCTCCGCCACCCGCGCCAGCGTCGTGGTGAGGCCGAGGGCGACGAGGATCAGCCCGGCGACGATCAGCAGGTGCAGGTAGGTGTAGGCGTCCCGGCCGAGGGCGGCCCCGAGCGACCCCGTCGAGACCTGCGACATGCGCCGGTGCAGGATGCGTTCGGTGCCGACGTAGGTCCACCACAGGGCGGCGAGCAGGGTCACGATCAACGCGACGGCCGACAGGGCGGCCAACGAGATCGACGTGTCGGCGAGCGCGACCCCGGTGGAGATGAACCCCTCCCCGAAGGCGACGAGGACGATCAGGTTGTACCGCTGCGACCAGTGCTCCAGGGAGCGGATCCGCCAGTTGCCGGGACCGACCAGGTAGCCGCCCAGCAGGTCGACCACCAACGCGGTCGCCCAGCACGCCGCGCTGAGCGGCGGGATGGCCTCGCCGGCCGGGGGGAACGTCGACGTCGCGCCCACCAGTAGGGCGAGCGCCGCCGTGGCGGGCACGGCGGCCCGGACGGTCTGGGCCCGCAGCGCCGGATCGGAGCCGGCGGCCCGGCGGAGCGCCACGAGTTGCAGCACCCGGACGGCCACGTAGCAGGTCACGACGATCAGCGGGCCGGGGAGTCCGCCGGGAGCACGGTTGAACGCCTGGGGGATGGCGATGCCGAGCACGAGGATCAGCGCCGCGGCCGCCAGGACCGTGACCCGTACCGGCGTGGTGACGCGGCGCGTCACGCCGCCCAGCCAGGCGTACAGACACCACGCCCACCAGAGCAGGACCAGGATCCCGAGCCCCTGGGCCAGCCCCGCCGCGGACGGCTGGCGGGCCACCAGGACGGTGATCTGGATGAACGCGTACACGAAGATCAGGTCGAGGAAGAGCTCGTGCGGGCGGACGACCGTGATCCGCCGTACCGTGTCGGCGACCGTGCCGTGCAGCCGGCGGTGCCGGCCCCGGAAGACGGTCTGGTCGGCCAGCACGACGGCGGCCATGACGCCGGCGAGGACCGCCAGCGCCCCGAGCGCCGGCAGGCGCAGCGCCAATGGTGCGGTGCCGGCGAGCAGCGCGATGCCGAGCAGCACGCTGCGTCCCACCAGGTCGAACGCGCGCTTCTCGAAGGCCAGGAGCCCGAGCAGGTAGAGCAGCGCCCCGCCGTACAGGACGAGCGCACCGCCCGTGTCCCAGCGCTGCGCGGTGCTCGCCTCCGTCGCGCTCAGGGCTTGTTTGAGGCCGAGCGCGAGCAGGATGAGGCCGCCCACCATCGGCAGGTGCAGCAGGGCGTACGCGTCGCGGCTGACCAGGGACGCGAGGTCGCTGCGCCGCCGCAGGGAGTGCTCGGCGGCGAACCTCGCGAGGTCGAAGTAGGTCCACCACAGCACGACCACCACGACGCCGCCCAGGGCCGACCCGCCGAGCACCGACCAGGTGATCGGCGGGTCGCCGACCAGTCCGCGGCTGGTGCCGATGGAGATGATCGTCTCACCGAGGGCGACGAGCAGGATCAGGCTGTGCCGCTCCGCCCAGTGGCCCACCGACGTGAGCTGCCAGTCGCCCGCGCCGATCGTCGCGAGGCCGGCGAGGTCGATGACGGCGGCGACGGCGAACAGCGCCGTCTGCGCGAGGTGTACCGGGGGCCAGGCCGGCAGCAGGGCGGGCAGGGACGCGGCGGCCAGCAGCAGTGGGACGCTGACGCAGAGCGGCAGCCACGCGTGGCGCGGGAAGAGAGGCCGGTCGCTGGCGTTCAGGCCGGCGAGGGTGGTGACCGCCAACGGCCCCAGGCGGACCAGGACGAAGGCGACGGCGAATATGAGCGGACCCCACAGGCCGCCCGGTCGGTCGGTGAAGGCCACCGGCAGGGTGACGGCGGCCACGAAGACACCGGCCGCCGCCGCGAAGACGACCAGTGGCATGACGCCCCGGTCGAAACGCACCGTGTTTCCGAACCAGGCATACGAGGCCCAGCACCGCCACAGCAGCGCGACCACCAGGAATCCCTGGAACAGCCCGACGGGGCCGAAGTTCGCCGACATCAACTCGGTGACGTTGACGAACGCGTAGACGAAGACCAGGTCGAGGAAGAGTTCCAGGCGCGTCACCCCGCCTGGCCCGAGCTGGACGCGAGGGGACACGGCGGCGCGGATCCGCCCGGCCCCCGACGCGCTCATCGCCACCCGACCACTCTGTCAACCGGCGGGCGGGCGGAGCGCGGGATCGGCCAAGCCCGCGCCGCGAGGTCGGCGGCGTTCGGCGGCGCGGTGCCGGCGGCCGGCGCCTTGCCGACGTCTGCCATGCTCGGGCCGGTGACGACCGGCCGCCCCGCCCCGCCCCGCACCCACCGCCGGCCCCGCAGCCGCCGCGTGCGCATCGCACTGGTGTCCGGCGCCGTGGCGGTGCTCCTCGCCGTCGCAGTGGTCGCCGCGGTGGTCGTGGTGCCGCTGGTGCGCCCGCCGGGCCCGCGCCCGCTGTTCCAGCTTCCCGTCGCGTGCGGCGAGACGTGGCAGCTGGGTACCTACCCGGGCCACGACGACTTCGACGTGGACCTATTTCCCACCGAGGGTGAGGCGTGGGGGCGGCCGGTGCTCGCCTCCTACGCCGGCGAGGTGACCGTCGCGGGGATCAACGGTTCCCTGGGCGGGCGCAACCCGCGTAACCCGGACGGCCCGCGGGGGCGCGGTGGCGGCTACTGGGTGAAGATCGACCACGGGGGCCGGTGGGAGACGCAGTACCTCCACCTGCTCGAACCGCCCCTGGTCCGGGTCGGCCAGCGGGTGGCCCAGGGCGAGCAGATCGGGCGGGTCGGCAGCACCGGCAACTCGGGCGCGCCGCACCTGCACTACGAGCAGCGGCGGGGCTGGGAGAAGGTCGAGGCCCACTTCGACGGTGCCCCGTCGGGCATCACCCACGACGACACCGAATACACGGTCAGGCGTACGAGCAGGAACTGCGTCCCCGGGTGACCGCACCGACCGGCGTGGCGTCAGTGGCTCCCGCCCGCGTCCGGGTCCGTGCCGTAGGTGTCGTGCAGGGGGAACTCGTTGACGTAGCGTCGCCGGCCCAGGGGCGTGAGGTCCAGGAAGGTGTAGGTGTTCACCAGCGTCTCGAGGCCGCGCCCGTACACGGAGTAGGTGTGCAGGACGCGCTCGCCGTCCCGGACGAAGACGCTCAGCCCGTGCGACTCGCCCCGCATGTGGTCGGTGAGGCCCGCCGCGGCCAGGGCGTCGGCGTCCTTGTAGTTGTATTCGACGGGTGCGACGGTCGGGTCCATGGTGACGTGGAAGTCGTAGTTGAAATCGCTGCCGTGCGACGAGTACCAGGGAAACGTCCAGCCCATTCGGGACCTGAAAGCCGAGATGGTGGGGAACGGGGCACGCGAGACCACGGCGAGGGTGGTGTCGCTGACGTGCAGGTGCGCCGGGTGCCCGAAGTTGTCGACCAGCAGTGAGCAGGCGGTGCACCCCTCGGACCACTGCGGGTCGAACATGAAGTGGTAGACGATCAGCTGTCGTCGGCCCTCGAACATGTCCGCCAGCCCGACGGGGCCGGCGGGGCCGGTGAAGGAGTAGTCCTTCTCGACGGCGACGGCGGGGAGTTGGCGTCGGAGGGCGGTCACCTCGTCGCGCAGGCGGGTGATTTCCTTCTCCCGGTCGAGCAGCTTCCTGCGCGCGTCGACCCACTGGTCCCGGGAGACCAACGTCAGATCATTCATGTGCACACGCCTTTCCGTCGGAGCGCCTGAGACATTCATATCTGTCGGTGGACCGTCGCACCACCCTTCCCCAAAGCCGCGGGAATCCCATTCCCTCGTGCTGTTCGCTGCTCTCGGCGGCCCGGCGCCGTGCCCGGGCAGGTGGGGCGGCGGCGGGTGACGTGTCCGGCGGGTGCGCCCGGGGGCGCACCCGCCGCACACGACGGCGAAGTGAGCAACGTCGAAGAGGTTTCCGCCGCGTCGGCGTGCGACGCGGGTGCGCTGCCGCGCCCGGGGTCACCGAGGCGGCGCCGGCGGCAGGACCCGGCGCGCCTAGTATCGGCTGCGGTCAACTGGGCCGAGGGGGAGCGGGGGCGGATGGGGCAGCGGGCGGTACGCGAGGCGGGGGCCCTGCTGGCGCGGGCTCGGCGCGTCGTGGTCTTCACCGGCGCCGGCGTCTCCGCCGAGAGCGGCGTGCCGACCTTCCGCGACGCCCTCACCGGCCTGTGGGGGCGCTTCGACGCGCAGCGGCTCGCCACGCCGGCGGCGTTCGCCGACGATCCCGAACTGGTGTGGGGCTGGTACGAGTCGCGGCGCGCGGCCGTGCGGCGGGCGCTTCCGAACGCCGCGCACGTGGCCGTGGCCGCGATCGAGGCGCGGCTGCCGGGCACGGTCGTCGTCACCCAGAACGTCGACGACCTGCACGAGCGCGCCGGTTCGGTGGCGCCGATCCACCTGCACGGCAGCCTGTTCGCGCCGCGCTGCTCGGCATGCGCGGCTCCCGCCCCGGTGCCGCCGGCGGCGGAGGAGCCGGGCGAAGGCCGGTCGGCTCCGCCCCGGTGCGGGCGCTGCTCGGCGTTGGTCCGGCCCGGCGTGGTGTGGTTCGGCGAGGCCCTGCCGGCGGCGGCGTTCGAGGCCGCCGTCGAGGCGGCCTCCGCCTGCGACCTGCTGCTGACGGTGGGCACCTCGGGCCTGGTGCACCCGGCCGCGGAGATTCCCCTGGTGGCCGCCCGGCTGGGCGCCTCGGTGGTGCAGGTCAACCCGGGGGAGACGCCCCTGGACGGCGTCGCCGACGTGAACCTTCGCGCGCCGGCCGCCGAGGTGCTTCCCGAACTCGTGCGGGCCGCCTGGGGCGTCGACGTGGCGTGACGGCGGTTGTCAGGAGGGGCGGCTCATGCCGAGCTGCTCCAGCCAGCCGTCGACGTCGTACCCCTGCTCCTCGGCCCGGTCGAACCAGCCGGCGGCGCGGCCCGCGTCGGTGGGCACGCCGGAGCCGAGGAGATACATCACGCCCAGGGTGGCCGCGGCCCGCGCGTTGCCGGCCGCCGCCGCCCGCTCGTACCAGCCGGCCGCGGCGGCCTCGTCGCGGGGGAACCCGCGCCCGCTGGCGTGGGCGGCGGCGACGTTGTACAGGGCGCGCGGGTGGTCGCGGTCGGCGGCGCGCAGCAGCCACTCCCGCGCCGCCTCCTCGTCCGGCGGCACCACGTCCCCGGTGCCGTACAGGACGTGCAGCTCGAACATGGCGTCGGCGTTGCCGGCCGCGGCGGCCCGCCGGTGGTGCGCGACGGCGGCCCCGCCGTCGCCCCGCAGGTAGTGCACGATGCCGGACCAGTAGTTCGCCTCCCCGGTCGGGTCGTCGGCCCGCAGCGGCTCCAGCAGCGTCAGAGCGTGCGGCCCGACCCGGTCCACGGCCTCCCGGCCGAGGGCGGCGAACAGGTACGCGCCCTGGCGGTCGCCGTGCCGGGCCGCCTCGGCGAAGCAGCGCAGCGCGGAGTCCAGCTGTTCGGTCCCCCCGACGGGGAACGGGTGCGGCGACGGCCACGTGGGCGTCCACCCGACGCGCGGGTCGAGCAGCCGACGTCCCAGCGGCACCCAGGCGGTGCTCCGGCCGGCGAATGCCGCCGCCGTGTAACCCCGGACCAGCACGTCGTACGCCTCGACCGGCAGGATCCCGATCATCGCGTCGCCGCGCACGATCCGGCCGTCGAGTTCGAGGCACAGCCCTTCGAGGTACGCGGCGTCGAGCGGCTCGGCCGCCATCAGCCGCTCGACCTCGGCGAGCAGCGCGCCGCCGGGTGCGGACGGGGCGGTGGCGGGGGTGAGGGTCACGGGCTCACCCTAGTGTCGCCGCCCGGGCGCCGCGCGAGCCGGTCCGGGCGAAACGCCGTCCTCGGGTGCTCCGTCCCTCATGGACGGCGGGCCGGGTGCGGCGCCGCAGGCAGGGCCGGGCGGAACCCGGTGACTGCGCGATAGATTGGCGGCGCGGCACCTGCCGCCCCCTCCCCGAGTCGACGAAGGTTCCCCGTGATGGCGAGAAGCCGTGTGGCGTCGGCCGACGAGCGCAGCCGGGTGGACGGTCGGCGACGCCACCTCGGCGCCGTGCTGCGCCGGGTGCACCTCGGCGGCGCGATCTCGCGCGCGGAGCTGGCCGGGGCGATGGGCGTGAACCGCAGCACGGTCATGGCGCTGACGGCGGAGCTGGCGGCGGCGGGTCTGGTGCGTGAGGAGCGGCCCGCGCCGAGTGGTCGGGCGGGGCGGCCGTCACTCGTGGTCCGGCCGGAGCCGGCCCGGGCCTACGTGCTGGCCTTCGACATCGCGGTGGACCGGCTGGTGGCCGCGCGGGTCGGCCTCGGCGGGACGGTGCTGGACCGCCGGGAGGCGCCCCGGCTGCGCGCCGGTGCCGACCTCGACACGGTCGCCGGCACGCTGGCCCGGCTGGGGCGGGAGTTGTACGGCGCGGCGGCGCCACGGTCGGTGTGCGTGGGGGTCGGTGCGTCGTACTGCGGCATGATCCGGCGGGGCGACGGCATGGTCCGGTTCGGGCCGGACATGGGCTGGGTGGACCAGGCGTTCGGCGCCGAACTGGGTCGGAGGCTGGCTCTGGGCCTGGCGGTCTCGGTGGGCAACGAGGCGCACCTGGGGGCGCTGGCCGAACACACCCGGGGCGCGGGTGTCGGGATCCAGAACCTGGTCTACCTGCACGGGGACGTCGGCGTCGGCGGCGGGATCATCGTCGGCGGCGAGCTGCTCGACGGCGACGGCGGGTACGGCTCCGAGGTGGGCCACATGGTGGTCAACCCGTACGACGGGCGCCCCTGCGGCTGCGGCTCCCGGGGCTGCCTGGAGGCCGAGGTCGGCGAGCGGGCGTTGCTCGACGCCGCCCGCCGGCCCCCGGGGCTCATCGGCCGCGACGCGGTACGGGCGGTGGTGCGGGCAGCGGACGAGGGTGACGAGGCGGCGCGGGAGGCGTTGCGGCGCATCGGCGACTGGCTCGGCATCGGGGTGGCGAACCTGATCAACCTCTTCAACCCCGGCATGGTCATCTTCGGCGGCGTGCTGCGCGACGTGTACCCCGGTGCGGCGGCGCCGGTGCGCGGCCGCGTCGCCGAGAACGTGCTGCCGATATCCCGCGAGCGGGTGCGGCTGCGCATCTCCGCGCTCGGCGACGACGCGACCCTGCTCGGCGCCGCCGACCTGGCCTTCGCCCCGCTCCTGGCCGACCCGTTGGCGACGTTCAGGGACCGGGCGGCCGGGGGCCACGGGCACGGCTGACGCCCGGCGCGCCCCCTCCCGCCCCGGAACCGCGCGCGACCAGACCTATCGGCAAGCATCTATTGACAGGGGAGCCGCCTCCGACCGACGCTGAGAGAGCGCTCTCTCAGTCGTCCACCACCAGGAGGGTCACGTGAATCTCCGAAGAAGGCTGCTCGCCGTCCTGTCCGCCCTGGTCGCCGCCGTCCCGGTGACCGTCGCCGCCGCGCCCCCCGCCCAGGCCGTCGGTCCCGCGTTGCTGCCCGTCACGGTCAGCAACAGCAGCGGCCGTGGCGAGGCCGTCCACCTGTACGTCATCGGCGTGCAGCTCTCCAGCGGCCGCCTCGGCTACGTGAACCAGGGCGGCACCTTCGTCCCGTGGTCGGGTGGGCAGCTCCCGCCGTCGCCGGCACCGGACGCGTCGATCCCGGGGCCCGGCAACGGCGCCAGCACGACGATCCGGTTCCCGCGCGGGTTCTCCGGTCGCGTCTACTTCTCCTTCGGCGAGAAGCTCAAGTTCTTCCTCACCCCCGACGGCCTGGTACAGCCCGCGCCGTGGGCGGCCGGCGACGCCAACCGCGACATCCTGTTCGACTGGAGCGAGTTCACCTACAACGACGCCGGGCTGTGGCTGAACAGCTCCCAGGTGGACATGTTCGCGGTGCCGCACGCGGTCACGGTGACCGGCGCGACCGGCGTCACCAGGCGCACGGGCGACGTCGTCGCGAACGGCCGCAACGCGATCATCGAAGGCATCCGTTCCCAGCCCGGCTGGGCCAACACGGTGCACACCCGCGCCGACGGGACCGTGCTGCGGGTGCTCGCGCCCGGCAAGGCGGCCGGCGCGGGCCTGTTCAGCCCCACCTACCTGGACTCCTACATCGCGTGGGCGTGGAACGCGTACACGACCAGGACGCTGACCGTGGTGCCCTTCGCCAACCAGCCGAACATCCGCTACTTCGGCCGGACGTCGGGCAACGTGATGACCTTCACCAACGGGGCCGGCCAGGTCGTCGCCTCCTTCAACCGGCCCTCGTCGGCGAGCGTCTGGGGCTGCGACGGCGACCTGCCCGCACCGAACGACCCGGTCGTCGGCCCGATCTCCCGGACGCTCTGCGCGGCACTGAACCGGGGCACGCTCGGCACCATCGACACGCAGCCCAGCACCAACGCCGCCGAGTTCTACCGCAACAACCCCACCAACCACTACGCCCGCGTCATCCACGCCAACATGACCGACGGCAGGGCGTACGCCTTCGCCTTCGACGACGTCGGCGCGTTCGAGTCCCTCGTCCACGACGGCGACCCCCGCGCCGCCGGCATCGTCCTGAGCCCGTTCGGGGCGGGCGGCGGCGGACCGGGGAACCCCGGCGGCGCGGTGCCGGTGGTGAGCGCCTGGAACAACAAGTGCCTCGACGTGCCGAACGCGAACTTCGTCGACCGCGCGCAGGTGCAGATGTGGAGCTGCAACGGCACCGCCGCGCAGCAGTGGACGTTCACCGGCGACACCCTGCGCAGCCAGAACAACAAGTGCCTGGACGTCGACGGCGGCGCGACCGGCAACGGCGCGGTCGTGCAGCTCTACTCGTGCAACGGCACGGGCGCGCAGCGGTTCACCCTGAACTCGGCCGGTGACCTGGTCAACCTCCAGTCCGGCAGGTGCGTCGACATCCGGGACCTCAACGGCGCCGACGGCGCGAAGCTCCAGCTCTGGGACTGTGCGGGCACCGCCAACCAGAAGTGGCGCAAGGGCTGACCCGTCGCGGCGTACGGCCGGTCCCGCCGCCGGCGGGGCCGGCACCGCGACCCGGGCCGTGAACGGCCGCACGGCGCGCCACGGCCCCTGGGCCGGGGCGAGGGACGTCCGCCGCGCCCGCTGTGCCATCGTGGTCCTTCCATCCGGGCGGCCGGGCGGCGGCCCCGGGAGACCCGGTCGCGGCGGGCGTGTCGGCGCAAGGGGAGGGGCGATGGGGGAGCAACCGGCCGGGCCGCTGCGCGGCATCGTGGTCGCGGACTTCTCGCGGATCCTGGCCGGGCCGTACGCGACAATGCTCCTGGCCGACCTCGGCGCCGAGGTGATCAAGGTGGAGGGGCCCGGCGGGGACGACACCCGGGCCTGGCAGCCGCCCGTGCGGGAGGGTACCTCCACCTACTACCTCGGCGTCAACCGCAACAAGCGCTCCATCGCCCTCGACCTGGCCGACCCCGCCGACCTGGACGTCGCCCGGGAACTCGCCCGTCGCGCCGACGTCATGATCCAGAACTTCCGCCCCGGCGGCCTGCGCCGCTTCGGCCTCGACTACGACAGTGTCGCGGCGGTCAACGAGCGGATCGTCTACGCCTCGATCAGCGGGTTCGGCGCCGGTGCCGGCGCGGCCCTGCCCGGCTACGACCTCGTCGTCCAGGCCGCCTCCGGCCTGATGAGCCTCACCGGCGAGCCGGACGGCCCGCCCTACAAGGCGGGCGTCGCGGTCCTCGACGTGATCGCGGGCCTGCACGCGGCGGTCGGCGTCCTCGCCGCCCTGCACCACCGCGAACGATCCGGCGTCGGCCAGCACGTCGAGGTCGACCTGCTCTCCTCCGCGCTGTCCGGGCTGGTCAACCAGGCCAGCGGCCACGTCGCCGGCGGCGTGACGCCGTTCCGGATGGGCAACGCGCACCCCAGCCTCTTCCCGTACGAGCCGCTGCCCACCGCCGACGGCGACCTCGTGGTGATCGCCGGCAACGACGGCCAGTTCCGCAGGCTGTGCCAGGTGCTCGGCGTGCCCGAGCTGCCCGACGACCCCCGGTTCGCGCGCAACCGGGACCGCACGGTCAACCGGGAGGCCCTGCGGCCCCTGCTGGTCGCGCGACTGGCCCGGCGGAGCCGCGACGAGTGGTTCCGGGACCTGCGCGCGGCGGGCGTGCCGTGCGCCCCGATCAACACCGTCGCCGCCGGCGTGGACCTGGCCCGCGAACTCGGGCTCGACCCGGTGGTCACCGCGGGTGGGGTGCCCGGCGTCCGCAACCCGATCGGCCTCACCGCCACCCCGCCGCGCTACGACCTGCCGCCGCCGGGGCTCGACGAGCACGGCGACGAGATCCGGAACTGGCTGGCCGGCTGACGCCCGCTCCCGCCACATTCCGGGCGCCCGCCGCCGACCGCGCGGCCGCCCCCTGCCGGCAGGAGGGGTCAGCGACCAGGTCATCAGGCCCTTCAGGCCGCCACGGTAGGCGTTCCACGCCTGCGCCACCGTCGCCGGTGCCATGTGGCCGCCGCCGGCGCCGGGCTGCGCCGGCAGTCCGGGGACCTGCTTGTCGTACGGGACCCGGATGGTGGTGCCCTGAACGACCAGCCCGGCGTTGAGGCAGTCGGTCTGGGCGGTGAAGCCCTGCACGGTTCCGGCCGGGTAGGAGTCGCCGGAGCAGCCGTACATGCTGCCGTTGTAGTACTGCATGTTCAGCCACCAGAGCCGGCCGTTGTCGGCGTACCGCTTGATGACCGGCAGGTACGCGCCCCAGATGGAGCCGTAGGTGACGCTGCCACCGGTGACGTACGCGGTCTCCGGTGCCATGGTGAGGCCGAAGCCGGCGGGCATCTGCGCGAGCACCCCGTCGATGATGCGGATGAGGTTCGCCTGCGACGGCGAGAGCTGGGAGATGTTCCCGCTGCCGGTGAGCCCGGTCTCGATGTCGATGTCGATGCCGTCGAAGTTGTACCGCTTGAGGATCGGCACGACGGTCGCGACGAACCGGTCGGCGACCGCGGCCGAACTGAGGTCGATGCCGGCGGTGGCGCCACCGATGGACAGGAGGATGGTCAGGCCGGCGGCCTTGGCGCGGCACATCTCGGCGGGGGTAGGCACCCTGACGGTGGAGTCCATGCCGTCCTCCCAGAGCACGGTGCCGTCGGCGCGGATGACCGGGAACGCCGCGTTGATCACGTTGTACCCGTGCGCGGGGATCCGGGGGTCGGTGATCGGGATCCACCCCAGCGGCGGGTAAACGCCGTTCGCCGCGCCGTCCCAGTTCTCCCAGTAGCCCTGGAGCACCTTGCCGGCCGGCTTAGGCTTGCCGGCGCAGGTGTCCGGGCCGGGGGGCGTGGGCGTCGTGGTGGGCGTGGGCGTGGCGGGTGGTGTCGGCGTCGCGGTGGGGGAGGGCCCCGCCGTGGTGGTCGGGGTGGGCGACGGCGTGCCGCCGCCGTCGCAGGCGCCGAGGTCCCTCCAGAGGGAGGGCGTCGCGGCGGGGTTCCAGCCGGCGCCCGGCGGGGGCGTGTGCGTCACCAGCGCCTGGCTCCTCGTCAATGGCGGGAGGCTATCAGTTAGCTTTGTTGATCGTAAGCGGCGAGGCATGGACCGGACCCGCCCGGTAAAACTTTTCGCCGACATAGATCATTGTCGTGGAGCTATTCTGCGAAATTGGATACCCTCCTGTGGATTCACCTGGCGTCCATCGTGGAGGAGACCGAGCATGCGCAGAATGATGTCGGCGATCGGGGCCGGAGCGATGCTGACCGTGGGGCTGCTCGCCGGCGCCGGCCCGGCGCAGGCGGCGAGCTGCACGCTCGTGCAGTCCGAGATCTACAACGGGGCCAACATCATCGCCTGGTCGCAGGGCCTGCGGGGCTGCTCCGGCGACGTCTACTGGGAGATCCAGTCGGGCGACGCCGGCGGCTGGCAGGTCGCGCAGAGCGGCACCACGCACTACGACGACGAGGTCCAGAGCTACTACGGCGACATCGAGCTCCCCTGCTACCTGCGCGTCTACGCGAAGTTCGGCACCCAGGAGAAGCTGACGCAGCCGGCGCACAACAACAACTGCGCCGGCTGACGCGCGGGCCGGACGGGGCGAGGTGCGTGCCCCGTCCGGCCCGGTTCCCGACGCCGGCTACGGGGCCGGATACCGCGCGACGTAGACCGGCGCGCCGACCCGCGTCATGTCGGCCGCCGCACCCACGCCGTTGACCACGTGGTCGATCGTGCCGGCGCTCAGGTTGACGGTCATGATGTGGTGCAGCCGGACGCCCGGGGTCACCGGCACCTCGAAGCCGTTCTCGGTGTGGATCGACGGGTTGTTCTGGTTGAACACGTACACCCCGCCGCCGTGCAGGGTGTGGTGTCGCACCCGGTCGCCGACCTTGTAGCCGGCCCACCCCTCGACCTCGCCGTTCATCCAGTCGGCCTGCGTCGGCGGGTCGTACGGCAGTTCGTTCTGGTAGAGGATCGTGGTGCCGTGCTCGCCGTTCCAGACGGTGTTGTACCGCTGGAAGTGCTCGACGAAGAGGCCGGTGGCCGTCACGTGGTCGCCGTTGATGACCGCGCCGTAGCGGCCGGTGTTGGTCCGCCACCGGTCGGTGTCGCCGTTGACGCCCTCGGTGAAGCCCTCGACGCCGTGGTCCCCGCGCCACACCCAGGTGTGGTCGATGAGCACATGGTCGGCGTTGACCTCCAGCGCGGTGTCCGTCCTGCCGACGTGCGGCCCGCCGACGCGGAAGTACACGTCGGAGAGGGTGATCGGGTTGCCCGGGGTGCTGGCGTTGCGGCCGTGTTCGCGGCCCACCCGCAGCAGTACCGGCGACTCGGTCGGGCCGGCGTCTACGGTGACCCCGGCGACGACCACGCCGGGCACGCCGGCGACGTCCAGCGGGATCGCGCCGTTCGCGGCGGTCAGCGTGGCGTGCCCGATGCCGAGCACCACCGTGTCGGGCCGTTTCACCTCGATGCTGCGCGCGATGTCGTAGACGCCGGGGGTGAGCAGCAGGTGCTTGCCGCGGGCGAGTTCGCGGTTGATCACCCGCACCGGGTCGGAGGGCTTGGCGACGAAGAAGTCCCCGATGCCGATGGTCCGACCCGGCGTCATGCCGTCGGCCCAGGAGACGCCCCGGCTGTCGCGCCGGGCCGCGGGCACCCGGACCTGGTACCGGCCCCGGTCGTCGACGAACAGGTACGGCTTCTCCCGGCTCAGCGGGGTGGTCTCCAGCGTGGTGTACGGCGGGTCGGGGAAGCCGGCGTCGTCGGGGGCGCCCACGGTGCCCGCGAAGACCTGGTTCCACACTGCGTTGGACCAGCTCTCGACCTCGCTGTTGCGGGTCAGCCACTGCTGCTGGGAGCCGTTGGTGGTGACGGGCAGCCGCGAGTCGGCGATGAAGCCGCCGCTGGCGAACTGCGGGCCGGCCGTGCAGTAGTCCATCAGCGACAGCTCACCGCCGCCGATGTCGAGGCGGCGCATCGACACCGCCTGGGAGACCGCCCAGAAGTTCGCCGACGAGCGGCAGCCGTCCTGGCCGGCGGCGTTGATCGAGATCGACAGGTTGGACAGGGTGCGCCAGAAGTTGACCAGGGCGATGCAGTTGCCGGTCCCGCCGCCTTCGAGGCAGCGGTTGTAGACCTCCACCTTCCCGTTGACGGTCACGTCGGTGGGGGAGGCGCCCAGGCCGGAGACCTCGGTGTAGTAACCGACCTTGACCTGCAACGGCTGCGCGGCGGTGCCGTAGCTGCCGGGCTTGAAGAGGTACGCGTGCCGCGCCGTGCCCATCTCGGCGTCGACCTGCCGGGTGTGCGCCGCGTCGAGGGTCGCCTGGATCTCGGCGACCGGCGTGCCCGGCTCGAAGATCGTCACATTCGGCCCGAAGTCCGGGGTGCCGTGCCGGGGCGGGCCGGCGAGGGCGGCCGGGCCGGTCGCGCCGACGGCCGTCGTCAGCACGAGCCCGAGCCCGAGCGCCCGGCGGAGCCGCCGCCCGGTGGGGGACTGCAATCTCATTCGCTTCGTCCTCTCCGCCGGCCGACGGCGTTCCGGCGCGGCGACGTGGGGGTGGGGAGGTGCTGAGAGAGCGCTCTCTGATGCATCCGGACTTGTATCACGCCGTGAAAAAAGGGATCGACACGTTTCTACCCTGGAAACGCGCCGGGCGCCACCGTGGAGCCTCGGCGGCCCGCTCCGCCCGCACGAACCGGGTGCCCGCCCGGCCGGCGGAGGGCGTGGAGCGGCCCCCGCGCTCGTGCCGTACCCGCCGATGGGACACCATCTCCGGATGCTGCTGATCGTTCCCGCGGACCCGCTGCGGCCGGGGCGTCCCGACGCCCACTTCGCGCCGGAGGCCCGCGCCGCGTGGGAGGCCGGCGTCGAGGTGACGCTCGTCGACCACGACGCCCTCGTCCGGGGTGAGGACATGGCGCGGGCGGTGTCGCGGATGCCGGCCGAGAGCGTCGCGGTCTACCGTGGCTGGATGCTGCGCAGCGAGCGGTACGCGGCCTTCGCCGCCGCGCTGGCCGAACGGGGGGTCGCGCTGCGCACGACCGGCGAGCAGTACCGGCGTGCCCACGAGCTGCCCGGCTGGTATCCCGACCTGCTCGGGTGGACGCCGCCCTCGGCGTGGACGGCCGGGTCGCGGCGCGACGACTTCGACCGGGCGCGGCGCGCGCTCGGTGGCGGGGCGGCGGTGCTGCGTGACTACGTCAAGTCGATGAAGCACCACTGGCACGAGGCGGCGTTCATCGCGGACCTCGACGACGGCGACGCCGCCTGGCGGGTGGCCAGCCGTTTCCTCGACCTGCGCGGGGACGATCTCGTCGGCGGCCTCGTGCTGCGCCGCTTCGAGCCGTTCACCACCGCCGAGGTCCGTACCTGGTGGGTCGACGGCGCCTGCGTCCTGACCGGCGCCCACCCGGACAGCCCGCACGACGCGCCGCCCGAGGCCTTCGATCCGGCCCCGGTCGGTGCGTCGGTCGCGGCGCTGGGGCTGCCCTTCGTGACCGTGGACCTGACCCTGCGCGCCGACGGCGTCTGGCGCGTCGTCGAGCTCGGCGACGGGCAGGTCAGCGACCGCCCCCGCACCGTCGAACCCGGGGTGTTCGTCGACGCCCTGTTCCGCCCCTCGGCCTGAGAGGGCTCGGCCGCACCGGGAAGCGCCGCGCCGGCGTCAGGCCGGGCCCCGGGCGGTCCGGTGTGGCGCGGCGGGACTCCGGTTAGGTGGCCGCGGAACCCTGTCGAGCTGATGTCGTGGACGATTCGGGCGGCCGTCTGATGCCGCGCACGACTCAGCTCGACACCGCCGCGCGCTGGCGCCGACGGCCCGGCGGGGGCTGGGCGGAGTCGCGGGCTCGTCGACCGCGCGCCGCCGGAGCGGGGGTGAGCCTCGTCTGCTCCGGAACTTTCGGTCCCGCGCGAGGGCGGGGCGATGTCTTCAAACAGTGGGTATCCGCTCCGCCCGGTCTGCCTCGCGGCGGCCGAGGACGAAATTACCCGGACGTCGGCCGTTGAGCTTCCGGATATGTTCCGATACGGTTCGCCATGGAAGTGCTTCGATCAACTCACGATGCCGGGCCGACGACCGCGGGGTCTCCGGGCGACCACCTCGCCGGTCCGAGCCGTGACGGGCAGTTGCCGAGGCCGCCTTCCTCCACCATCCGGTTCATCGAAAGGCTCTGCCATGGACAACATGCTCGCCCGTACCGGTGGGCGCCCGGCCCGCAGAGGGCCGCGCGTCGCGCTGGCGTCGGTCGTGGTCGGTCTCTCCGCCGTCGCCACCACGATGGCGATGGCGTCCGGCGCCAACGCCGGCACGACCCTGGGGGCGTCCGCCGCCGAGAAGGGGCGGTACTTCGGCACCGCGGTGGCCGCCAACAAGCTCTCCGACACCACGTACGTCGGGATCCTCAACCGGGAGTTCAACTCGGTGACCCCGGAGAACGAGATGAAGTGGGACGCGACGGAGCCGTCGCAGGGGCAGTTCTCGTTCACCAGCGCCGACCGGATCGTCAACCACGCCCGCGCCAACGGCATGCAGGTGCGCGGCCACGCCCTGGCCTGGCACTCCCAGCAGCCGGGGTGGGCGCAGAACCTCGCCGGCGGCGCGCTGCGTCAGGCGATGCTCAACCACGTCACCCAGGTGGCGACCTACTACCGGGGCAAGATCCATTCCTGGGACGTGGTGAACGAGGCGTTCGCCGACGGCGGCACCGGCGCGCGCCGTGACTCGAACCTCCAGCGGACCGGCGACGACTGGATCGAGGCGGCGTTCCGCGCAGCGCGGGCCGCCGACCCGACCGCGAAGCTGTGCTACAACGACTACAACACCGACGGGCAGAACGCGAAGAGCAACGCGGTGTACGCCATGGTGCAGGACTTCAAGGCCCGCGGCGTGCCGATCGACTGCGTCGGCTTCCAGTCGCACTTCAACAGCGCCTCGCCCGTGCCCGCGGACTACCAGGCCAACCTGCAACGCTTCGCCGACCTCGGGGTCGACGTGCAGATCACCGAGCTGGACATCGAGGGCTCGGGTCAGACGCAGGCCGACAACTACGGCCGGGTGGTGCGCGCCTGCCTCGCGGTTGCCCGCTGCACCGGGATCACCGTGTGGGGCATCCGGGACACCGACTCCTGGCGGGCCAGCGGCACCCCGCTGCTCTTCGACGGCAACGGCAACAAGAAGCCGGCCTACACCGCCACCCTCGACGCCCTGAACGGCGGCGCCACCCCGCCCCCGTCGACCCCGGCGCCGTCGACCCCGGCACCCAGCACCCCGCCGCCGTCCGGCGGCTGCTCCGCGACGGTGGCCCTGAACTCCTGGAACGGCGGCTTCGTCGCCACCGTACGGGTGACAGCCGGATCGTCGGGCACCGGCGGCTGGGCCGTCGCCGTCACCCTGCCGGGCGGCGCGACGGTCACCAACACGTGGAGCGCGCGCGCCACCGGCACCAGCGGCGCCGTGACGTTCCGCAACGTCGAGTACAACGGCCGGCTGGCCGCCGGGGCGACCACCGAGTTCGGCTTCCAGGGCACCGGAGCCGGACCGACCGCCGCCCCCACCTGCACCGCGAGCTGACCGCTCCGGCGGCCCGGCGCGGGACCGCTCCCGCGCCGGGCCGCCGGCGTCGCAACCCTTCCGGGGTCAGTCGTCGTCCGGCCGGATCACGCGCCACGCGATGACGGCCGCGACGGCCGTGATGGCCGCGGCGACGAGCGAGGCGGCCTGCATGGCGTGGGTGAAGGCCTCCTTCGCCGCGTGCGCGGCCGCGGAGTCGGGAGCCAGCACCGACAGGGCGGAGGCCAGGGAGTCGTGTACGGCGGCCCGGTCGGCGCCCGAGAGATCGGTGGGGACTCGGACCGCGCCGCGGTACAGCAGCGTGACGAGCGATCCGAGCACCGCGATGCCCAGCGCGACACCGAGTTCGTACGCGGTCTCGGAGATCGCCGAGGCCGCGCCCGCCTTGCGCGGCGGCACGGCGGAGACGACGGCGTCGGTCGTCGCGGTCTGCGCCAAACCGACGCCGAGGCCGACGGGGACCAGCGCGAGGGCCAGCCACACGAACCGGTCGGCCCCCTCCGCCGCGGCGACGAAGAGGAGGCCGACCGCGGTCAGCAGCAGGCCCCAGGCGATCGTCCGGCCCCGGCCCAGCCGCGCCATGGCCACCCCGACCAGGGCGACGACGCCGATCGACGCGAGGGTCGCGGGAAGCTCCGCGAGCCCGGCGCGCAGCGGGCCGAAGCCGCGGGCGAGCTGGAGGTACTGCGAGAAGAAGAAGAGCAGCCCGGTGAGGGCGAACACGGCGACGAAGTTGGCGAAGACCGCGCCGGAGAACGCCGGCGTACGGAAGAGGTCGACGTCGATGAGCGGGGCGGCGAGGCGCCGTTGCCGGCGGACGAAGGCCACGCCCGCGACCAGGCCCGTGAGGAGCGCGACGAGGCCCGGCAGGTCGATCCCGGCGGTCGTGGTGTGCTTGACGGCGTAGACGAGCGAGACGACGGCGGCCAGGGAGAGCGCCGCGGAGAGGAGGTCGAAGCGCCCGGGTTCCGGGTCCTTCGACTCGGGCAGCAGGAACGCGCCGGTCACGACGAGCACCAGCATGACGGGCACGTTGATCATGAAGACGGAGCCCCACCAGAAGCGCTCGAGCAGCACCCCGCCGACCAGCGGGCCGAGCGCGGCGCCGCCGCCGGCGGCGGCCGACCAGATGGCGATGGCCCGGGTGCGCTCGGCGGGGTCGGTGAAGATGTTCCGGATGATCGACAACGTGGAGGGCATCAGGGTGGCGCCCGCGACACCGAGCAGCAGGCGGGCGGCGATCAGCAGTTCCGCGCTGGTCGACAGCGCCGCGAGCAGCGACGCCAGACCGAACGCCACCGCGCCGCAGAGCAGGATCTTCTTGCGTCCGACCCGGTCGGCGAGGTTCCCCATTGTGACCAGCAGTCCGGCCAGGGCGAGCGAGTAGATGTCGCCGATCCAGAGCACCTGGGTGGCCGTCGGGGAGAGGGCCTCGGTCAGCGACGGGACCGCGAGGTAGAGCACGGTGCCGTCGACGGCCAGCAGCAGGATCGCGAGCACGAGGACGGAGAGTGCCGCCCAGCGGCGTCGAGGCGACAGTCCGCGGTGTGCGGCGCTCGTGGTGGTCATGGAGATACTGTACTGACCGGTCGGTACAGTTTATGGTGGTGGTGCGGGGCAGGGGAGGCGCGATGGGCAGGACGGCGGGTCGGTCGTCGGAGGAGACGCGCAGGCTGGTGCTGGAGACGGCCGCCACGGCGATCCGTACGCACGGGGTCTCGGTCTCCCTCGACGAGATCGCTCGCCGCGCCGGGGTGTCGAAGGGCGGGCTCATCTACCACTTTCCCAGCAAGGAGGCCCTCGTGTCGGCGCTCGCGCACGACATGCTGGACTCGTTCCGGGTCTCCGTGCGCGCCCACCTCGACCCGGCCGACGACGGCCCGGGACGGCTCACGCGCGCCTTCGTCCACGCCAGCCTGGAGCCTGGGATCCTGGAGAGCGACGCGCACGAGCGGGTCGCACTGATGGCGCAGCTCAACGCGTCCGCCGCCGCCGCCGGCCTCGCCGCCGCCGACTACCAGCGCTGGGAGCGTGACCTCGCCGCCGACGGCCTGCCGCCCGACGTCCTCGCCGTGGTGGTCGCCGCCGCCGACGGCGTGCTGGCGTCCCCGCTCTGGGGTGCCACCCTCGATCGCGCCCGGCTGGACCTGCTCCGCGCCAGCCTGCTGGCGATGATCGACGCGGCCGTCCCCCGCCCGCCCGCCGCACCGGAGGCGTGACCGCGGCGGGCCGCGGGAGCCCGGCGGGGCCGGGCCTGCGACGATGAGCTGGTGAAGATCCTTTCCATCCAGTCCTCGGTCGCCTACGGCCACGTGGGCAACTCGGCGGCCGTCTTTCCCCTCCAGCGGCTCGGGCACGAGGTCTGGCCGGTGCTGACGGTCCACTTCTCCAACCACACCGGGTACGGCGCGTGGCGCGGGCCGCTGCTGGCGCCGGCCGACGTGGCCGAGGTGATCACGGGCATCGCGGACCGCGGGGTCCTCGGCGGCGCCGACGCGGTGCTCTCGGGCTACCAGGGCGACCCGGCGATGGGCGCGGTCATCCTCGACGCGGTGAGCGCAGTCAAGGCGGCGAACCCCGCCGCGGTGTACTGCTGCGACCCGGTGATGGGCGACGCCGGTCGCGGGATGTTCGTCCGACCGGGCATCCCCGAGTACCTGCGTGACGTCGTCGTGCCGCGCGCGGACATCATCACGCCGAACCACTTCGAGCTGGACTTCCTCGCCGGCCGCACCACGGACTCGCTGACAGGGGTGCTGGAGGCGGTCGACGTGGTGCGCGAGACGGGGCCACGGCACGTCCTGGTCACCAGCGTGCTGCACGGTGACGTGCCGCAGGGGTCGCTGGAGGTGGTGGCCGTCTCGGACGCGGGTGCCTGGGCGGTGACCACGCCGCTGCTGCCGATCAGCCCGAACGGCGGCGGGGACGTCACCGCCGCCCTGTACCTCGCGCACCTGTGGACGACGGGATCGCCCGCGACGGCACTGGAACGCACCATCGCCAGCGTCTTCGCCGTGCTCGAGGCGACCCTCGCGGCGGGCACCCGGGAGATCCAGCTGGTCGCCGCCCAGGACGCGATCGCCGCGCCGCCGGCCAGGTTCGCCGCCCGCCGGCTGCGCTGATCCGATCCGCGCCGGGGCCGTACCCACCGGAGGCCCCGGCGCGGCGCCGGAACCAGCCGTACGTCAGGCCCGTCGTGCCGCCCGCCGGTCGCGGGTGGCGACCGGCGCCGGCGCCACCGGCACGGCGCGGCGCACCAGGGCGGCGACGGCGACGGTGGCCACCAGCGCCACCCCGGCCATCGACCAGAGCACGACGCGTAACCCGCCGGTGAAACCGGGGTCGGCGAGCCGGCCGGCCGTGGTGCTGGCGAGCACCGCGCCGACGACCGCGATGGCGACCGTCTCGCTGGCCAGCCGGGCGGTGTTGATCATCCCCGCGCCGGTCGCGGCCCGGGCCGGCGTGACGCTGCCGATGGCGAGCGCGTCGAGCAGCCCGATGGAGAGTCCCACCCCGACGCCGATGGTGAGCAGCGGCCCGGCCAGCGTGCCGGTACCGCTGTCCGGACCGATCACGGTGGCCCACGCCGCGCCGACGCCCACCACCGCCACCGACGCGACGATCACCGCCGGCGCCGGCACCAGCCGGGTCAGCGCCCCGCCGAGCAGCGGCAGCACCAGCGTCGGCGCGGTGAGCAGGATCAGTGTCGCCCCGGCCGTGGCGGGGCTGAGCCCGACCACCGTGGTCAGGTACGCGGGCAGGTAGACCAGCAGCGGCACGAGCACGGTGACGATGACGGCCGCCGCCAGGCAGATGCCGAGGAACCGTGGGCTGGCCAGCAGCGTCAGGTCGAACATCGGCTCGGCGCGGTGCCGCTCGACGCGTACGAACAGCACCAGCAGCGCCAGCGCGGCGGCGAACGCGGCGACGATGACGGGATCGTGCCAACCCTGCTCCGGACCCTGCACGAAGCCGAAGATCAGCAGCAGCAGCGCGGCGGTGAACGACACGGCGCCCGGCCAGTCGATCCGTCCGCCGTGCGGCTGGCGGGACTCGGGCAGCAGCGGCACCAGGGCCAGCACCACCAGCCCGGCCACCGCCGGGCCGGCGAACACCGCCCGCCAGCCGAAGGCGTCGACGAGCAGCCCGGCGATGGAGGGCCCGAACGCGAGGCCGACGCCGATGGTGGTGCCGAAGACGCTGAAGGCACGGGCCCGGGCCGGGCCGTGGAACGTGCCGGCGAGGATCGCCGAGGCGCTGGTGGCGGCGGCTGCCGCGCCGACGCCGGCCACCGCGCGGAGCACGTCGAGCAGGACGATGTCGTCGGCCACCGCGGCGAGCAGCCCCGACGCGGTGAAGATCGCGACGCCGATGGCGAAGACCCGGCGACGGCCGAACAGGTCGGCCAGCGTGCCGCTGGCGAGCATGAAGCTGGCGAAGGTGGCGTTGTAGCCGTTCACCACCCACTGCACCCCCGCCAGCCCGGCGTCCAGGTCGCGGCCGATGTCCGGCAACGCGACCGAGGCACCGGTCAACGACACCGGCAGCGTGAGGGTGGAGAGCAGGACAGCGACGAGCACGACAGCCGGATGATTGCGCACGGTTCCCCCGTTCGAACGCCCGCCCCGAGCGTAGTGATCGCGCCCGGCGCGGGGATCCGTTGCGGGACGGAGATCACGCCCGGCGTGCCGGGGCGGCGACCCGCCGCCTCACCCCGACCGGGCGCCCGCCGGGTCGGCGTTGTCGTCGTGACCGGCGAGGAGCGCTTCCGGGATGCGCATGCGCCACGCGTCCGTGACCAACTCCTCCAGGCGGTCGACGTCGACCTGCGCCAGCCGCAGCATGACCAGGGGCAGCCCGTCGTACGCGGCGGTGGTGAAGAATGCCTCCGGCTCGCCGAGGAGCAACGCCTGCTTCTCGGCCTCGTCGCCGACGTAGAGCACCGCGACGTCGGTGCGGATCAGCCGCGACGCCCCGGGCCTGCGCTCCGGATAGGACCAGACGAACCCCTTGTCGGCGACCCGGAAGTCGAAGCCGGCACTGTCGATCTCGACCACGTGCGGCAGCGCCAGCGCCAGGCGGCGGACGTCGTCGGCGTCAGCCATCGGGTTCGCGCCGGTGCTCCGCCTCCTGCATACCCGCAGACTAACCGCCGGGTGGGACGCGACTGCCGCCGACCGGTCACGAAACCGCTCGCACGGGGGCGGCGCATCGCCGCGCTGTGCCGATGCGCGACGTGCCGGGTCCGGACGGCCGGTAACGGACGGCGTGGGGGTGGTCCGGCCGGCCGGGACGCGCGGCACGGAAGGAAGGTGTCGGGGCGGCACCGCGCGGTGCCGCCCCGGGCGAGTCAGGCCACCGAGCAGGCGGCGCCGTTCAGGGTGAACGAGGACGGTCGCGTCGTGTCGCCGGTATGGGTGGCCTGGAAGCCGAGGGTGACCGACGCGCCGGGGGCCAGGGTGGCGTTGTGGCCGACGTCGCGGGCGGTGACCGCGCTGCCGGTGGCGGCGTACGTCGCGTTCCAGCCGTTGGTGATGCGCTGCCCGGCGGGGAGCGTGAAGGCCAGCGACCAGCCGTCCACGGTGCTGCCCCCGGTGTTGGTGATGGTCACCGAGGCGGTCAGCCCGCTGTTCCAGGCGCTGACCGTGTAACCCACCCGGCAGACCCCCGGTACGGGCGGGGGAGTGGTCGGCGGCGGGGTCGTCGGGGGTGGGGTCGTGGGCGGCGCCGAGGCGTCGAGCCCGAAGAAGCGGATCGCCTGCGCGGCGTCGACCGGCAGGTTGTGCGAGACGCCCTGCATGCTGATGGCCTCGACCGGCGCCATGGCGCCGCTGCCGCCGTAGCGGGTGCGGGTGTAGCCGGCCTGCGGGCTGTCGGTGTACGTCGGCGTCTGGCTCAGCCCGTGCACGTTCGTCCACTGCTTGACCTGCTCGCCGAAGTTCGGGTAGCGCAGCACCTCGTCGTTCGTGCCGTGCCAGGTCTGCATGCGCGGACGACGCCCGGTGTATCCCGGGTAGGCGTTGCGGACCAGGTCGCCCCACTCCTGCGGGGTCCTGGTGACCTGGCCGTTGGCGCACTCGCTGTTCCACTCGGAACCGTTGGTGGTGGCGAAGCAGCCGAACGGGACGCCGGAGAAGGCCGCCCCGGCGCGGAACACGTCGGGATAGAGCCCGAGCAGGACGTTGGTCATCATGGCGCCGGAGGAGATGCCGGTGGCGAAGATCCGTTCCGGGTCGACGGCGTACCGCTGCCGGACGTGGTCGACCATCGACTTGATGCCCACCGGGTCGCTTCCGCCGTCGCGGCGCAGCGCCTGCGGCGAGGAGACGTCGAAGCACTGGCTGCTGCGGGTCACCGAGGGGTAGACGACGATGTAGCCGTACCGGTCGGCCAGGGCGGCGAACTGGGTGCCGGAGTGCATCGCCGGACCGGTGCCGGTGCAGTAGTGCACCGCGACCAGCAGCCCCGGGCGGGGCGCGACGGCGTCCGGCACGTAGAGGTACATCCGCAGGTTGCTGGGGTTGGGGCCGAAGTTCGGCACCTCGGTCAGCGCCGCGGCGGACGCCGGCGGGGGGACCGCCGCCGCCATCGCGGTCAACGCGGCGGCGACGAAGGCGACGCCCCACAGTCTGATTCGGGATCTCATGGCTGGTTCCTCCGGGGGATGGCGGACAGGGGTGGCTCCGATCGAGGGCTGCCCGGCTGCCCGATCACGTCCGGCTCAGACATCGATCAGTGTCTGCTGGTGGCAGGGGTGTGGCAAGCGTGGTCGGGGTGGCGTGACCGGTCTCCGGGCTGGTCACGGTGTCAGGTGCTTCTCGAACCAGTGGTGCGCGTAGGGCTCCGCGTTGTACGCCTCGATCTCGCGGTAGCCGGCCGCCCGGTACATCGCGATCGCCTCGGTCAGGTTGCGGTTGGTGTCCAGCCGGACGGCGGTCCGGCCCCGCTCGGCCGCGTACCGCTCCAGTTCGCCGAGCAGGCGTCGCCCGACGCCGAGCCCTCGTACGCTGTCGGCGACCCAGACCCGCTTGATCTCGGCGGGCGCGCCGGGGTGGAGCTTGACCGCGCCGCAGCCCACCGGCTCGGCGTTGAGCGTGGCGAGCAGGAACACGCCCGACGGCGGGACGAGTTCCTCGTCGTGCACCGGATTGCTCCGGGCGGGGTCGAACCCCTCGTCGAAGCGCCGCGCGACCTCCCGTGCGTAGGCCCGTACGCAGGCCCGGGCCCGCGGGTCGCCGGGCGGGCAGGGCCCGATGACCACCATCGACGCGACGAGCAGCCGCTCGACCTCGGCCATGGCCGAGACGAGCCGCTCGCGGCGCGACCCGGTCAAGGGCGCCAGGATCGACCGGGCGAACGCCTCGGAGCGCTCGTCGAGTTCGGCCCACTCGGCGCGGCCGGCGTAGGTGAGCGAGGCGGTCCGCACCCGCCCGTCGCCGCCGGGTTGCGCCGAGGGGCCGACGGTGATCAGCCCGTCGCCCTCCAGGGCGCGCAGGAGGCGGCTGAGGTGACCCGAGTCCAGCCCGAGCCGGGCCCGCAGCGCCGCGACCTCGGCGCCGCCGGGGCCGATCTCCCACAGCAGGCGCGCCTGCGCGAGCGGGCGGGCGCGGGCCATGTACTCGTCGTCGAGCGCGCCCACCCGCTGCGTCACCGTCCGGTTGAACCGCCGCACGGCGGCGATGAGTTCCGAATCCATGACGCCTGACCTTAGTCAGGTATTGCCGGCGACCGTCAGCGCCTCGCCGCCGCGCCCGTGCCCGCCGCCGACCGGCCCGCCGCCGGCGGCGGGCGACCGGACGGTGGCACCGACGGCCCGGGGTGGCGCCGACCCGCGCCGCCACCCCGGCGTGCCCACCGGCCCGTGCTCAGGACGCGGTGCAGGAGCGCACCTGCGGCCGGTTCCAGTTGCCGTTGGCCATCGTGGTGAACCCGAAGACGTTGCCGCTGCCGTTGGACCTCATGGTCATGACGTCGCCGCTGCTGTCCCAGCTCGGCGTGCCGTTCCAGGTGGCGGAGACCTTCTGCGGCGCGGTCACCGCGACGACGACGGTCCAGTTCGTGGCACCGCTGACCGTCACCTCGCTGTTGAAGCGGTCGCCCCACCTCTGGCCGTCGCGCAGGGTGGCGGTGCAGCCGCCGCCCGGCGGCGGGGTCGTCGGCGGCGGGGTCGTCGTCGGCGGCGGCGTGGTCGGCGGCGTGGTTGTCGGCGGCGGCGTGGTCGGCGGGGGCGTGCCGCTGTTCAGGGCGGCGAGCACGGCGTCGTACGCGGGCTTCTTGTTGCCGCTGTTGTCGAACAGCAGCGGGCTGTCGGAGGCGCGCCAGGAGTCGCTGTCCCGGATCCCCCAGACGGTGATGCCGGTGCACCGGGGGACGGCGAGGCAGTCGTTGGCCACGTTGCGGTACGTGGTGGCCGAGGCCCCGGCGATGTCCAGCTCGGTGATCTGGACGTCCACCCCCAGCGCCGCGAAGTTCGACAGCGTCGTGCGGTAGTTGCCCGGGTAGGGCGAGCCGCTGTTGAAGTGCGACTGCAGGCCCACGCAGTCGATCGGCACGCCGCGCTGCTTGAAGTCGCGGACCATGTTGTACACGGCCTGGGTCTTGGCGTGGGTCCAGTCGTCGGTGTTGTAGTCGTTGTAGCAGAGCTTGGCGCCGGGGTCGGCGGCCCGGGCGGCCCGGAACGCGGCCTCGATCCAGTCGTTGCCGGTGCGCTGGAGGTTGGAGTCGCGCCGCGCGCCGCTGCCGCCGTCGGCGAACGCCTCGTTCACCACGTCCCAGGCCACGACCTGGCCACGGAAGTGCGTGGCCACCTGCGTGACGTGGTTGAGCATCGCCTGGCGCAGCGCGCTGCCGCTCATGTTCTGCATCCAGCCGGGCTGCTGGGAGTGCCAGGCCAGGGTGTGGCCCCGCACGCTCATGCCCCGGCTGCGCGCGTGGCTCACGATCCGGTCCGCGTCGCCGTAGGTGAACCTGCCCTGCTGCGGTTCCGTGGCGTCGATCTTCATCTCGTTCTCGGGCGTCACCGAGTTGAACTCGCGGTTCAGGATCGTCACGTAGGTGTTGTCGCTGAGCTTGTTGGCGGCCACGGCGGTGCCGAAGTATCGACCGCGCTCCGCCGCGGACGCGCCCAGCGTGGTCCCGGCGCTCGCCGCGTCGGGCAGCACCGTGGCGCCGGTCGCGGCGAGCAGGCCCGCGGCCACGAGGGCCAGGGCCGCGCGGGTGCGGGGGCGCGATCTGGGCCGGGTGTCCCGGTGGCGCCTCTCGATCATCCTTGCTCCTTCCGGGGGCCGGCGGGCGCCGTCGGGCGCGGGCCGGGGTGGTGGGGTGTGCCGGACCGGGGCCGCTCAGCCGGGGCCCGCCGGAGGGGCCGCGGGCACAAGGTAATCGACCCTGATGGATGGAAAGTATGTCAGCGCCGAGCGCGGACAGGCAAGAATTTCCGGAAAAGTTTCGGTAGCGCATTGGCGGAGCGAATGGGTATCTCAGCAGGCTGCGCGGTTCCGTTGCGACGGCGACGACCATTCCGGGGCAAGTGGACGATCATCTACACCCGACTTCCGACCGTACTTTCCGGGGGTCTTCCGTAAGTCGCCGGGCGGCGTCGTACGCGCCCGGTGCGGGGACGGCGCCCGGCGACGACTACCCCGGCCGCCTGCGGGTAAGCCGGCCGTCCGACCGGGGGAGGAGGGGGCGTGGGACGAGGCTTCGTGAACTGGTCCGGCAGCCTGTCGTTCACCCCCGCCGAGTACGCCGAGCCCGCCGACGAGGACGAGGTGCGGGCGCTGGTGCGGCGTGCCCGGGAGCAGGGCGCGACGCTGCGGCCGGTCGGATCCGGGCACTCGTCCAGTCCGCTGGTGCGCACGGACGGGATCCTCGCCAGCCTCGACCGTCTCGCCGGGGTGATCGCGCAGGAGGGCGGGCTCGCCACGGTCGGCGCCGGCACCAAGCTCAGGGCGCTGGGCGAGGGCCTGTACGACGCGGGACTGGCGATGGACAACCTCGGGGACGTGGACTACCAGTCGATCGCCGGAGCGACCGCCACCGGCACGCACGGCACCGGCCGCGGCTTCGGCAACCTCTCCACGCAGGTGGCCGGCGTCCGGCTGGTCACCGGCACCGGCGAGACGGTGGACGTCAGCGCGGAGCACAACCCGGAGCTGCTGCCGGCGGCCCGGCTCTCCCTGGGCGCTCTCGGCGTGGTCACCCGGGTCACGCTGGCCGTGCAGCCCCGCTACCAGTTGCACCGCCGCTCCTGGTGCGCGCCCGTCGCCTGGACCCTGGACCACCTGGCCGAGTTGCAGCACACCAACCGGAACATGGACTTCTACTGGTATCCCCGCAGCGACCTGACCCAGGTCCGGGTCATGAACCGGGTCGACCAGCAGCCGGACGAGCGGGTGTGGCACGCCCCGCGGGTGCCGGGCTTCGCCGCCGTGGACGAACCCCGCGAGGTCCACGTGGCCCCCACCCACCGGGTCATCCCCCGGCACCGGGAGCTGCGGTTCGAGGAGATCGAGTACATGCTCCCGGTGGAGGCGTTCGCGGCGTGCTTCGCGGAGGTGCGGCGACGGATCAGGCAACGGCACCGACGGGTGGCCGGCTGGCGGGTGCTCGTGCGCAGCATCGCGGCCGACGACATCTGGCTCAGCAACGCCTACGGCCGTCCGACCGTGACCATCGCCTGCCTGCAGAACACCTCCCTGCCGTACGAGGAGTACTTCCGGGACATGGAGGCGGTCTTCCGGCAGTACGGCGGCCGGCCGCACTGGGGCAAGAAGCACTGGTTGACGGCCCGTGAGCTGCGTCCGCTCTACCCCCGCTGGGACGACTTCCAGTCGTTGCGTCGCCGACTGGACCCGGACGGGGTGTTTCTCACCCCGGACCTGGCCCGGCTGCTGGAGGAGGCGTGATGGCGCAGATCGGTGCGCGGACGTGGGTCGTCCCGGGCGGGCACGTGCCGTTCCCCGGCCACGGCCCCGAACCGGAGTTCACCGGCTTCGACCAGCTCTGCGTACTCAACGCCACCGACCAGGAGGCCGAACTCAGCCTGGACGTCTACTACGAGGACGCGGAGCCCGTCGGGCCGTACCGGATCCTGGTCGGCGCGCGCCGGATCCGGCACGTGCGGGTCAACGACCTGATCGACCCGGAGGCGATCCGCCTCGGCCGTCCCTACGGCTGCCTGCTGCGCTCGCCGGTGCCGGTGGTGGTGCAGTTCCTGCGCCAGGACACCCGGCTGCCCGGCGTCCTCGCGCTGACCGGCGTCATGGCCCATCCCGCCTGACGTTCGGCGCCCGGCGGGTTGGGTAACCCCGGCCATGCGGATCGCGGGGGACCCAGCGGCGGCGGAGGCGGACTCCCGGCTGCGCCGCACCGGCCGGGAAGCCTACCGGCGACTGCAGACGCACCTCCTCCTCGCGGTGCAGGCCGGCCTCGCCGCGGCCCTGGCGTGGGTGGCGGCCCGCGAGGTGCTGGGCAACCAGGACTCGACCTTCGCCCCGGCCGCCGCGGTCGGTGTGATCGCCGCGGCCATCGGCAACCGCACCCGCCGCACCGTCGAGCTGATCGCCGGGGTGGTGCTCGGCATCGCCGTGGGCGACGTGCTGATCGGCCTGCTGGGCACCGGGGCGTGGCAGACCGGTGTCATCGTCTTCCTGGCGATCGCCGTGGCGGTCCTGTTCCGCGGCGGCGGAGCCCTGATGTCCCAGGCCGGCGGTACGGGCGTGCTGGTGGCGACCCTCACCCCGAACAATCCCCACCTGGAACTGCCCCGGACCATCAACGCGCTGGTCGGCGGGGCGGTGGGCCTGCTGGTCGTCCTCGTCATCGTGCCGTTGAACCCGTTGCGGACCGTGCGTCGCGTGGCCGACTCCGCACTGGACGTCTTCGCCCGCCAGATGAGCGCGTCGGCGCGGGCGCTGGCCCTCGGCGACGCCCACGCGGCCGAGGAGGTGCTGGACCGGATGCGCTCCGCCGAGCCGGAACTCGACCGGCTCCGCGAGGCCGTCGAGGCCGCCAGCGAGGTGGCCCGGTTCTCGCCGCTGCGCTGGCGCCGCCGCCGGGCGGTCAGGGCCTACCGGGGCGGCGTGGAGCACATGGAACGGGCCTTCCGCAACAGCCGTACCCTGGTCCGCCGGATCGGCACCACCCTGCGCGACGACGAGCCGGTGCCGCCCGGCCTGCCCGCCGCCGTCGAGCGCTACGGCGAGGCGATCCGGATGCTGCACCGCGAGTTCCTGGCCGCCCGCGAGCCCGTCGGTGCGCGCGAGCGGGTGCTGGCGGCGGTGCGGGAGGCCGGCGAGGCGTGCCGTCAGGACATGGGATTCTCCGGCACCATCGTCGTGTCCCAGCTGCGGACCATCGCCAACGACCTGCTCCGCGCCACGGGCGTCCCCCGCGACGAGGCACGTCGGCTGGTCCGCCGGGCCGCCGCCGGGCAGACGTGAGGTCGGTCCCGCACCCGTCACGCCACGGCGGCTCCCGGGACCCGTGGGCGGTGGGGCTGCGGCCGGCTCACGCCGAGCCGACGAACTGGCTCACGTGGTAGGCGGTGCTGCGGTTGTCGGGCGTCCTGGTCCACTTGGAGACCATCAGGTGCAGGTCGTTGGCCCGCCGGCTGGACCACGGGTGGATGAACCCGCCGTAGAGCCCGGGCTCCTGCCACCCGGTGACCTGGATCTTCTCGGAAGTCCAGACGCGGTCCGGTCCGTCGGCCGTGCGGGTGACGATGCACCCGATGGCGACGTTCAGGTACGACATCACCCACGTCCCGTCGGCGAGCCGCCGCACCGACGGCTCGCCGAAGCGGCCGGTCAGGATGGGCGTGCACGGCCGCCCCCAGCCCCAGTTGGCGCCGTTGTAGCCCCAGCCCTCGTACGACTCGGGGAAGAAGAGGCGGTCCCAGCGGACGCGGCGCAGCATCATCGGGCCGTCCTGACGACCGGCGCGCACCGAGAAGACGTACACCCAGTCCCCGTCGCGCTGCATCGTCCACATCTGGAACGGGTCCGTGTTGGTGCCGTTGTTCCACCACTTCAGCGGCGTACGGACGAAGTCGTTGCCGTTGTCGCTGTAGGCCAGGCCGGCGTAGCGCGACCTCCAGTCCGGCCCGGCCGGGCCGGCGGAGTGCCAGTTCTCGATGCTCATGTACGACACCAGCTGGCGGCCGGTCTCCGGGAAGGCGATGCCGTCGTTGGGGATGACGGTCACCTCCCGCAGGCCGTCGATGCCGACGCCGTGGTGGCCGTTGTGCATCAGCTCCGGGGCCCGCCCGTTGCCGGCGACGCGGGCGGCGCTGTCGAAGACGATCCCGCCGGGCGCGCCGGGGTGCACGTTGGAACGCAGCATCACCGGTGAGCGCCAGTCGTTGGGCAGCGGCGGACCCTCCGGCCAGGGGGTGTCGAAGGTGTCGCCGAAGAGGTAGCCGATGGAGCCGTTCTCCAGCACGTACGGGATGCCGAGATCCGTGCCCGCGACCCGCCAGCGGTGGTTCGTGTCGAGGTCGGCGCCGGTGAGGCGCTTCTTCCAGGTGGCGGCCCGGGCCGGGCCGGGGGCCACGGCCGGCGCGACGGCGGCGGCCACGCCGGCCGCGGCGAGACTGCCGAACAGCGTGCGGCGGGTGATGGTCATGCGGTCCTCCCTCACGACGGGTTCCCGGAGGTCAGGGACCTGCGGTGCCGGGCCCGGTGCCGGCCCATCGAGCGGCACACGTCGATGTAAGGCTGGAAACTACGACCCGCCGGTGTGCGTCGTCAAGGATCGCCGGCCGGATCTCCGGGTGCGAACGAGCCGCGCGGGGTGGCGCGCGACAATCTTCTGGGAGGGTGTCCATCCGGCGGCTCCCCGTTCGTCGTGATGGCGTACGGCGGTCCTGGCCGTACCCGAGGGTGCGACGACACGAGGGAGTCCGATCATGAAGTACATGTTGCTCATCAACGCCGGTGCGGTCGGCGAGGAGGGCGGGGCCGCCGGCTGCGACGTCGGCGACTGGATGGCGTACGACAAGCAGGTGAGGGAGGCGGGGATCCTGGTCTCGGGAGAGTCGCTGGCGGACCTGGTCACCGCCACGACGGTGCGCGTCGGCGAGGACGGCAGGCGGACCGTCACCGACGGGCCGTTCGCCGAGACCCGCGAGATCCTCGGCGGCTTCTACGTGATCGACGTGCCCGATCTCGACGTCGCGCTCGACTGGGCGGCGCGCTGCCCCGGCGCGCGCGGCGGCGGCTCGGTCGTGGTCCGGCCGGTCGCGGACTTCGAGGGCTGAGCGCGGTGGACGAACGGCCCGCCGGCACCGCGGGAACGGACGAGGCGTCGGCGTCGGTCGTGGAGGCGGTGTTCCGGGAGGAACGCGGCCGACTGCTGGCGGCCCTCGTCCGCCGCTTCGGCGACCTCGACCTGGCCGAGGAGGTCACCTCCGAGGCCGTCGAGGCGGCGCTGGCACGGTGGCCGGTCGACGGCGTCCCGTCCCGGCCCGGCGCCTGGCTGATGACCACGGCGCGCCGCCGGGCGGTCGACCGGCTGCGCCGCGACCAGGCGTACGCGGCGCGGCTGGCCGTCCTCCAGGCGGAGGCGGACCGACCGGACCTGGCCCCCGTGCCCGCCGTCGAGGCGGGCGAGCTGCCGGACGAGCGGCTCCAGCTCTTCTTCACCTGCGCGCATCCGGCGCTCGCGGCCGAGGACCGCGGGGCGCTGACCCTGCGCTACCTGGCCGGCCTGAGCACGCCCGAGGTGGCCCGGGCCTTCCTGGTGCCCACGGCGACGATGGCCAAGCGGATCACCCGGGCGAAGCAGAAGATCCACGGGGCCCGGATCCCGTTCCGGGTGCCCGGCACGGCGGAGCTGCCCGAGCGGCTGCCGGGCGTGCTCCAGGCGGTGTATTCGATCTTCACCGAGGGCTACGCGGCCAGCGGGGGCCCGCGCCTGCAACGCCTCGACCTGGCCGAGGAGGCGATCCGGCTGGCCCGGATCCTGCGCCGGCTGCTGCCCGCCGAGCGGGAGGTCGCCGGGCTGCTCGCGCTCATGCTGCTGGTCCACGCCCGGCGCGACGCCCGCACCGGTCCGGACGGCGGGCCGGTGCTGCTCGACGAGCAGGACCGCGGGCGCTGGGACCGCCCGATGATCGCGGAGGGCCTCGGCCTGGTGCCCGTCGCGCTGACCGGTGGCCCACCCGGCCCGTACGGGGTGCAGGCCGCGGTCGCCGCCCTGCACGTCGAGGCCACGGACGTCACCGGCACCGACTGGCCGCAGATCGTCGCGCTCTACGACGTGCTGCTCGCCCTCGCGCCGTCGCCGGTCGTCGCCCTGAACCGGGCCGCCGCCGTGGCGATGCGCGACGGCCCGGAGGCGGGCCTGGCGCTGCTGGACGAGCTGGCCGACGAGCCGCTGCTGCGGGGTCACCACCCCTACCCGGCCGCCCGGGCCGACCTGCTGCACCGCCTCGGCCGGCACGCCGAGGCCGCCGAGGCGTACCGGGAGGCGCTCGCCCTGGCCGGCACCGAAGCCGACCGGGTCCTGCTGCGCCGCAGGCTGGACGCGATCGAGCGGCCCGGCGCCGCGGGGACATGACCGTCACAGGTTGACGACCGCGTCCTCGGCGAGCGTGAGGAGGCCCGCGTCGAAGGTGATCGTCTTCAGCTCGGCGGGGCGAACGGGTCGCGCGACGCTGTCGAGCTGAGTCGTCTGTGACATCAGCTCGACCGGTCCGCCGCGGGGAACCTCCGCCGGCCGAACGGGCGTCCGCGGCCAGCGGCCGGTCCGGGTGGCACCTGACCCTCTGCGTAGCCGGCGACGCGGACTGCCCATGTCAGGCAGCCGTCAGGATCCGCTGACCCGGGGCTGCTGGTGCTCGGTCAGCCGGAACCCGACGCCACGCACCGCGTCGATGCTCACGCCGGTGCCGAGTTCGTGCAGCTTGCGGCGCAGCCGCTTCACCAGGGACTGCACGTCGCCCTTGCGGTGCAGGCCCTCGTCCTGCCAGACGGAGCGGTGCAGCTCGGCATAGCTCCAGACCCGGATCGGCTCGGTGGTCAGGCAGGCCAGCAGGTCGTGTTCGAGCCGGGTGAGGCCGACCTCGCGGCCACGGCAGGCGGCGGTGGAGCGGGTCGAGTCGATCAGCAGCGTGTTGTCGGCCGCGGCGGACGCCTGGGGCGGTGCCGCGGGCGCCGGGGCCTCCGGCCCGGGCGGGAGCCGGGGCGGGGCCGCGATCAGCCTGCGCAACTCGTCGAGGTCGGCGACCAGTAGCAGCGGCGCGACGCCGTCGAGGAGCTCCGCGAGCCGGATCCTGTCGGCCGGCGCGGGTGTCACCGCTATGACCAGCGGATACCGTTCTTCAGCCGGATCGGACCCGCCCGACCCGGTGTCTTCGTCGTGTGCCCCCACAGCACCCACCCCGAAACGTCGGGCAACTTCTGCCCAGCTTCGTCAAGATCATGACAGTTACTGGCAAGCTTTCCGCCAGCTGACCAGCGGATAGTGACAGATTGCTTACGGCAAGTTCTTGATCGTCCGTTCTTGTCGATCATAGTGTCCAGACGGGCAGCCGGCGTGATCCGTGCGGTGCCTGGGGGGCAAGTAGGGGTCGGGTCCGGTTCGTCCGAACGGGGGCGACTTCCTGCACCCTCCACCATGGCTCGTTGAGCTCTGGGTCGTTCTGGAGGAGGCACCACCGAATGTTCAGACGTCTAGCCACGAGGCGCTCAGCCAGATCTCTGGTGAGCGCAGGCGCGGCGATCATCCTCGCCGCGGCAGGCTTGGCCACCACAGGTTCAGGCGCGCAGGCGTCCCCGGCGGACAAGGTCCGGCCGGAACTCACGAAGGCACTCCAGGGTAAGACCGAGGGCGACTTCTGGATCCGCTTCAAGGACCGGGCGGACCTGACCGAGGCCGCCGCGATCAAGGACTGGACCAAGCGCGGCGCGGCCGTCGCCGAGGCGCTGAAGAAGTCCGCCGCCGGCAGCCAGTCGAAGATCCGGGCGGAGCTCGACGGCTCGGGTACGAAGTACCAGACCTTCTGGGCCACCAACGCGATCAAGGTCAGCGGCGGCTCCCTGGCGATGGCGCAGAGCTTCGCCGCGCACGCCGAGGTCGAGGGCCTGTACGCCCCGATCGCCTACAAGGTTCCCGAGGTCACCGAGGGCACCGACGAGAAGAACGTGAACGCCCTCGAGTGGGGCATCGCGAACATCAACGCCGACGACGTCTGGTCCCAGTACGGCGTCAAGGGCGCCGGCATCACGGTGGCGAACATCGACACCGGGGTCCAGTTCAACCACCCGGCGCTGGTGAACTCCTACCGCGGCAACAACGGCGACGGCACGTTCGACCACAACTACAACTGGTACCGCGCCACCGGCAGCTGCGCCGCGCCCTGCGACACCAACGGCCACGGCACGCACACGATGGGCACGATGGTCGGTTCCGACGGCGCGAACCAGATCGGGGTGGCCCCCGAGGTCCGGTGGATCGCGGCCAACGGCTGCTGCCCGAGCGACGCCGCCCTGGTCAGCTCCGGCGAGTGGATGCTCGAGCCGACCGACCTCAACGGCCAGAACCCGGACGCCAGCAAGCGGCCGAACATCATCAACAACTCGTGGGGAACCACGCTGCCCTCCAACGACCCGTTCATGGAGGACGTGACGCTGGCCTGGACCGCGTCCGGCATCTTCGGCGTCTGGTCCAACGGCAACAGCGGTCCGGCCTGCCAGACCAGCGGTTCCCCGGGCAGCCTGGTCAGCAACTACTCGGCCGGCGCCTACGACGTCAACAACAACATCGCCAGCTTCTCGGCCCGCGGCGCGGGGCAGAACGGCGAGATCAAGCCCAACATCGCGGCGCCGGGCGTGAACGTCCGGTCCAGCATCCCGGGCAGCGGCTACGCCAGCTACAACGGCACCTCGATGGCCGCCCCGCACCTCGCGGGCGCGATCGCGCTGCTCTGGTCGGCGGCACCGGCGCTCGTCGGTGACGTCACCGCGACCCGGGCGCTGCTCGACAACGCGGCGCTCGACAAGGGCGACGCCCAGTGCGGCGGCACCACCGACGACAACAACGTGTTCGGCGAGGGCCGGCTGGACGCGCTCGCGCTGCTCAACGCCGCCCCGATCGGCGACACCGGCACCCTCGCCGGCAAGGTCACCGACGCGGCCACCGGCGCCCCGATCGCCGGTGCCACGGTGACCGTGACCGGCGCGGCGGAGCGCGAGCTGACCACCGCGACCGACGGGACGTACTCGTCCCTGCTCCCGGTCGGCGACTACCAGGTCGCCGTGGCGGCGTTCGGTTACCAGGCCAGGACGACCACGGCGGCGGTGGCCCGCAACGCGACCACGACCCTCGACGTCGCACTGACGGCGGTGCCGAGCGTCACCGTCAGCGGAACCGTCACCGACGGCTCCGGGCACGGCTGGCCGCTCTACGCGAAGGTGACCGTCGAGGGCCCGTCGGGCGTCTCCGACTACACCACGCCGGTCAACGGCCGCTACAGCCTGAAGCTGCCGGCCGGGACGACGTACACCCTGAAGGTCACCCCGCAGTACCCGGGCTACCAGACGGTGACCAAGCAGGTCGCGGTCGGCACGGGCAACGCCACGGCCAACGTGGCCGTTCCGGTGCAGACCAACGCCTGCACCACGGCACCCGGCTACACGTTCGGCTCGGACGGCGAGTACGAGACCTTCGACGGCAGCACCGTGCCGGCCGGCTGGTCCGTGGTGGACAACGCGGCCAGCGGCCAGGTGTGGAAGTTCACCGACGACGGCGCCCGCGGCAACCTCACCGGCGGCAGCGGCAACTTCGCGATCGTCGACAGCGACGAGTACGGCTCCGGTGGCAAGCAGGACACGTCGCTGGTCAGCCCCGTCGTCGACCTGACCGACGTGGCGGCGCCGGTGATCCGGTTCAACCAGGACTACAACTGGCTCAACAGCGACCGCGCCGACGTCGACCTCAGCCTCGACGGCGGTGCCACGTGGACCAACGTGCTGCGGCAGGCGGCCGACGTCCGCGGGCCGAAGGTGACCGAGATCGCCATCCCGCAGGCCGCGGGCAACGCTCAGACGCGGGTCCGGTTCCACTACTACGAGGCCTCGTACGAGTGGTGGTGGGCGGTCGACAACGTGCTGATCGGCAGCCAGCTCACCTGTGCGCCGGTCGACGGCGGCCTGGTGCTCGGTCACGTCCGCGACAGGAACGACAACGGCTACGTCAACGGCGCGACCGTCACCAGCGACGAGCGGCCGGCGGAGAAGGCCACCACCGTGGCGACGCCGGACGACCCGGGGCTGCCGGACGGCTTCTACTGGATGTTCTCCTCGCTGACGGACACCCACAAGTTCACCGCCCGGGCCAGCAACTACGTCAGCCAGAGCAAGCAGGTCGACGTCCAGGCCGACTGGGCCACCGCGGCGAACTTCCAGCTGGCCGCCGGCCGCCTGTCGGTCAAGCCGGCCGAGGTGACCGGGACGGTCCGGATGCCCACCGGCAAGGTCACCAAGGCGTTCACGGTGACCAACACCGGCGGCGCCCCGGTCGCGGTCGAGTTCAGCGAGCGCGACGGTGGCTTCGACCTGCTGCGGGCCGACGGCTCCCGGCTGGACGAGCAGCAGGTGCTCGGCTCGTCCGGCGCGCCGGTGCAGCGGCTCGAGGTCCCGACCTCGTTCGCGGCGAAGACGTCCGGCAAGTCTGCGGCGGCGGCGTCGCCTGCGGCCGGTCCGCAGGCCGCGCCCTGGACCGACATCGCCGACTACCCGGCCGTGGTGATGGACAACAGGGTCGTCAACCTGGGCGGCAAGGTGTACTCCATCGCCGGCGGCACCGGATCGGCGTCCTCGGCGAAGAACTACGCCTACGACCCGATCGCGCAGACCTGGAGCGCGATCGCCGATCTGCCCGGCGCGCGTACCGCCATGACGGTGGGCGTCCTGGACGGGAAGATCATCGCGACCGGTGGCTGGGGGACCGCCGGCCCCGACGGCACCACCTGGTCGTACGACCCGGCGGCCAACACCTGGACGGAGAGGGCCGACAATCCGGCGCCGCGCTCCGCCGCCGGTCAGGCGGTCGCGGGCGGCAAGCTGTATGCCGTCGGCGGCTGCACCACGGCGTCCTGCACGCCGATGTCGAACGACGTCGTGCGGTACGACCCGGCCAGCGACAGCTGGGAGACCCTGGCCGACTACCCCAAGTCGGTGGCCTTCGTCTCCTGCGGCGGGATCGACGGCATCGTCTACTGCACCGGGGGCAACGACGGCTCCGTGGCGCAGAAGGCCAGCTACGCCTACGACCCGGGCGCCAACACCTGGACCGCCATCGCCGACGCGCCGGCCGACAACTGGGCCAGCTCGTTCGCCGTGGCCAACGGCAAGTTCCTCGTGGTCGGCGGCTCCCAGGGCGGTGCCATCACCAACGTGGGCTTCGCCTACGACCCGGCGACCGCCTCCTGGTCCAGCCTGCCCAACGCCAACACGGCGCGCTACCGCGGTGGTGCGGCGTGCGGGTTCTACAAGGTCGGCGGCTCGTCCGGCGGCTTCACCGCCACCCGGGACAGCGAGGTGCTGCCCGGCTTCGAGGAGTGCGCCGCCAGCACCGCCGACGTCAGCTGGATGACGATCGACAAGACGGCGGCCACCCTGGCGCCGGGAGAGGCCGTCACGGTCAACGTCGGGATGTCGGCGAACGTGGACCAGCCCGGCACCTACACCGCCTCGGTGGCCGTCAAGGAGAACACCCCGTACGCGGTCGAGCCGGTGGCGGTCACGATGAACGTGCTGCAGCCGACGACCTGGGGCAAGCTGACGGGTACGGTCACCGGGACTAGCTGCCAGGGCGCCAGGTCGCCGATCTCCGGTGCCCTCGTCCAGGTCGACTCGTGGGCGATGTCCTGGACGTTCGCCACCGACGTCGAAGGCAGGTACGCCTACTGGCTGGACCGGCGGAACAACCCGCTCACGATGATCGTCGCCAAGGACGACTGGAAGCCCCAGACCCGTCAGACGAAGATCAACACCACCACCCCGACGGTGGAGGACTTCGCACTGTCCCCCGTCCGTTGCTGACGAGCGACCGTAGGTGACAGATCCGGCCCGCCTGGTTGCGACCAGGCGGGCCGGCTCCGTTCGGCTCGTCGACGCCGTACCCTGCGCGGGCGGGCGCCGGTCAGAGCGGGGCGAGGCGGAAGCCGACCCCCCGGACGGAGTGGATCGTCGCGGCGGCGTTCAGCCGGAGGAGCTTGGTCCGCACCCTGCGCACCACGGAGTGGATGTCGGAGCCGCGCCCGAGGTGCGCGTTGCCCCAGACCTCGAGGTGCAGCCGCTCGTAGGTCCAGACCCGCCCGGGCGCGCCGACCAGGCACAGCAGGAGATCGTGCTCCAGCCGGGTCAGCGCGATCTCCCGGTCCCGCCAGCGCAGCACCCGCCGGTCGGAGTCCACGCTGAGATCGGGCGGCGGCGCGCCGGTGCCCCGCCCCGCGTCGCTCATTGCCGGCACCGCCACGCCCGTGCCCGGGGCCGCCCCGGGCACGTCGAGGAACTTGCGCGCCTGGTCGACGCTCGAGACGATCAGAAACGCCTCCGTCCCGCCGAGCAGACGGGCGAGCCGTCTGCGTTCGGCCGGCGAGGAAGCAATGCCGATGACCAAGGACATGGCGCCCCTCATCCCCACCCCTTCGGGTCCCCACCCGTGCCAGGGAATTCCCCATGACGTCGATCTATCAGCGCCGGACCCTACCGGCGCCTGATATCGGTCTGGTTAAAAGCAGTTACGTCTAGGCGGCCATGAATGGCCGGCCCGCCGTGGCCGCCGCCGGGACGCGACCCCCTCGGGCGGCTGGTGCCGTCCGGTCCGGCACCCGTCGCGCCCCTCGGGCGGACGCGACGCGCGGGACGGGTCGGATCCGCCGCGGTGTCCGGGCCGGTGCCGGCGGCGGCCGGGCAGCGGGGACGCGTCCATGACATGGCTGTCGCGGCGGCCAGGTAGGCATAGGCGAGGCTGATTGAAACCGTCCACAGCGTAGTGTGCGGCGATGCCGCGGACAACACCCTCCCCGGCTTTCCGCGCGCACCATTCATCCGGCCGTTCTTTCCGCTGGTGGAGAACCGTGCGGGGGACTCCGACGTGCCCGGCGCACGGCGGACCGGGCCGGCCGGCCCGCCCGCCGGGTACGGTCCCGGGATGACCACGAGAATCCCGACGCCGCGGTCGAGCACGGCCACCCTCGACTACTACCTGCTGCACGCCGGGGCGGACGACGGTCGGGCGGCGGGGCTGCTCGTCGAGGAGTTCGTCCTGGACGACGACCTCTGCGCCGTGGGCCTGCGCAGCGCCGGCTGGACGGCGGCGGAGCGGGACTGGTGGAGCTCCGCCGCCTTCGCCCGGGCGGTCCGGACGCAACCGGGGCTGCGCGCCCGCACCACGGCCGTCGACCGCCGCGCCGCCGAGGCGGCCTACCGCGGGCTCGGCGGCGGCACGCTGCCGGACGAGGAGACGCTGCGCGGCCACTTCCGCGACGACGCCCCGCTTGCTCCGCGGGCGCCGCTGCGGCTCGGCGCCGGGCCGGGCGTACACCGGATCCTCTTCGCGGGCGAACCGGACGACCACCGCATCGCCCGGCTGAGCGCGCGGTTGCGGCTGACCGGCGCCCCGCCGCCCGACGCCGTGCCGCCCGGCGCGGTCGCCACCGGCCGGCTGCGGGTCAACGACACGGAGCTGCGCTGGGACCTGCGGCGCGTCGGCGGCATCGCGTGGTGCATCGACGTGACGTCCGCGCCGGCCGGCGGCGACGCGCTGCGCTGGCTGCTGCGCCAGCTCGTCGGCGTCGCGCGGGGCCACGGGCTGGTCCCGGCCACCGTCGAGCGCCTCGGCTGACGCGGTCGCCGCCCACCGGCCCGGCGACCCGGGCCGGGGACCGTCGCGGCGCGGCTGGCGGCACCGCCCGGACGAATTCGGCCGCGACGGGAACCCGGACGGGCCGGACGGTGTCACCAGTTCGTCCCGATCGGAGGTCTCCCTGGACGACGAAGAGCTGGTCAGCCGTGCCCGGGCGGGTGAGCTGGACGCGTACGAACTCCTGGTCGCCCGGCACACCGCCGCGGCGTACCGGACGGCGGTGCTGCTCGGCGCCGGTTCGGAGGCGGAGGACATCATCCAGGAGGCGTTCGTGAAGGGCCACCGCAAGCTCGCCCGCTATCGGGGGGAGGCGTCCTTCCGCTCGTGGCTGCTGGCGATCGTGGCCAACGAGACCCGCAACCTGCACCGCTCCCGTGGCCGCCGCGACGGGCTCGTCCTGCGCGCCGCGGCGGCGAACCCGGTGCCGCAGGCCAGCGGGGACGTCGCCGTGGAGGCCGTCCTCGCCGGGGAACGCCGCAGCGCGCTGGTGCGGGCCCTGCGGTCACTGCCGGAGAGGGACCGGGAGGTGATCGTCTGCCGGTTCCTCCTCGACCTCAGCGAGGAGGAGACCGTGACCCTGCTGGGCTGGCCGCGCGGCACGGTGAAGTCGCGGACCTCGCGGGCGCTGGCGAAGCTGCGCGGCCTGCTCGACGTCGGGGAGGTGCGGCGTGGATGACCTCGAACGGGAGCTGCGTGACCTCTCCACCTGGTTGCAGACGCCCGACCCGCCCGACGTGACCGCCCGCGTACGTGGGCGCCTCGCGCCCACCCGGCGGCGGCGCCGGTGGCGCTACCACCTCGCCGCGGTGCTCGTCGCCGCGGCCGTGGTGGTGCTCCCGCCGGGGCGGGCGGCCCTCGCCGACGCCGTGGGTGGCCTGCTGCGCTTCGCGGGGATCACGATCGCCACCGCCCCCGGGCCGGCACCGCCCGCCGGCACGCCGTCCCCGCTGCCGTCACAGGAGCCCGCCGCCCTCGGCGAGGCGCGGCGGAAGGTGCGCTTCCCGATCCGCGTACCGGCGCGCCTGGGCCACCCCGAGGGGGTGCTGGTCGCCGACCCGGACGGCGCGGGCGGCTTCCGGGTGGTGACGCTGCTCTACCGCGGGGGCGCGCTGCGCGTCGACGCCTTCGACGGTCGCCTCGACCTGGCGTTCCACAAGGGTGCCGGCGGCCCGGGGGTCGAGTGGGTGCGGGTCGACGGCGAGTTCGCGGTCTGGATCGGCGCCCCCCACCCGGTGGCCTACGTGGATCGCGCGGGCACCGTCCGGACGGAGACCGCGCGGCTGGCCGCCTCGACGCTCATCTGGCAGCGGGCCGGCGTCAGCTACCGGATCGAGGGGGACCTCGGCAGGGCCGAGGCGCTCGAAATCGCCGGCTCGCTGGGGTAGGGGAGCGGTCGGCGCCGGGACACCCGGGGCATCCCGGGAACCCGGGAGGCCGGGCCGGTGTCCGGTGAGTGGGGGAGGCCAGAGCCTCCCCGGCGGGGTACGACGGCTGTCCGGGAGGCGCGAGATGGGTTCGGTGCGTGGGGTTCTGCTGGGTACGGTCCTCCTGCTGGCGGGGTGCGCGACAGCGGATCCGTCGCTCGACCGGGCCGACGCCCCGGCCGGCGCGGCCACGCCGCAGGCGGCGGCGAGCCCGTCGGCCGGCTGTGGTTCTCCGGTGCGCACGGAGCGGCTGCCCGACTGGGCGCGCGGCGGATTCAGCGGGGAGGCCGTGATGCCGCACGTCTTCGGCGCGCGGGGCGAGATCGTCGCGGTGCTGTTCGGGCATCCGCTCGGGCAGGGCGGGGCCGGCCGCACGAACAACAAGATCCTCTGGGTGCCGCGCCCGGCCGCGACGTCCCCCGACCCCGCCTCCCCGGCCACCCTGACGATCACCGCGACCCTGGACGGCACGGCGACGACGGTGACCCGGGAGGTGGCCGGCGGCCCCGGACCGTCGATCGTCGACCTGCCGAGCGCGGGCTGCTGGCGGCTGGAACTGCGCTGGTCGGGGCGGAGCGACACGATGGGCCTCGTCTACGGCGACGGGTGACCGCGGTGCCGCCGCCCCGGCCGCCGGCCCGACTCGTCCGGTCCGGACGGCCGGCGGCCGCAAGGTGTCCCGCCGTCGGCCCGTACGCGGGAAAATGCCCGGACGACGCGGTCGTCGCGGGCTTTGCCGGTGCTCCGCGGCGCATGGCAGGATATCGACCATGACAAGCGACGAGCAGGTGAAAGCCAGCCACCGCAACACCCCGACGAGCGACCAGTTCCGCGCTTTCATCGCCTCCGGATGGGCTAGCCCGGCTGCGGTACCTGTCCCGCGCGCGGAGGTCGCCGAGCACGCGGCCCGCCGCCGGGCGGCCTTGTCACGGCGGTTCCCGGGCGAGCGTCTGATCATCCCCGCCGGCGGCCTCAAGGTGCGCAGCAACGACACGGACTACACCTTCCGGCCGCACACGGCGTTCGCCTGGCTGACCGGCCTCGGCTTCGACAGCGAGCCGGACAGCGTCCTGGTGCTGGACCCGAGGTCCGACGGCGGCCACGAGGCCGTGCTGTTCTTCCGCCCGCTCGCCCCGCGCGACAGCGAGGAGTTCTTCGCCGACTCCCGCTTCGGCGAGTTCTGGGTCGGGCCCCGCCCCACGATGCGGGAGGTGGAGCAGCGGCTCGGCCTCAGCACCCGGCACGTCGAATCGTTGCCCGACGTACTGGCCAAGGACGCCGGCGCGACCCCCGTGCGGGTGGTGCGCGCGGCCGACGGCGAACTCGCCCGCCTCGTCGACGAGACCCGCGCCCAGGCGGAGACGCCGGCCGCGGTGGAGCGGCAGCACGAGGCGGACGAGGAGTTGGCCCGCCACCTCTCGGGGATGCGGATCGTCAAGGACGAGTGGGAGGTGGGCGAGATGCGCAAGGCCATCGCCGCCACCCACCGGGGGTTCGACGCGATCATCGCCGGCCTCCCCGAGGCGGTCGGCAAGGAGCGCGGCGAGCGCTGGGTCGAGGGCCTCTTCGGTCTCTACGCCCGCCACGACGGCAACGGCATCGGCTACGAGAGCATCTGCGCGTCCGGCGACCACGCCAACACCATCCACTGGACGAAGAACACCGGGCAGGTACGCGAGGGCGACCTCATCCTGGTGGACGCCGGGGTCGAGGTCGACTCGCTCTACACCGCCGACATCACCCGGACCCTGCCGGTCAGCGGCCGCTTCACCGACGTGCAGCGGAAGATCTACGAGGCGGTCCTGGAGGCGCAGGAGGCCGGCCTGGCGGCGGTGCGCCCCGGCAACAGGTTCAGCGACATCCACGCCGCCGCGAACGTGGTCATCGCGCGCCGGCTGCACGAGTGGGGGCTGCTGCCGGAGGGGGTCACCCTCGAGCAGACGCTGGACCGCGAGACCGGCGGTTGGCACCGGCGGTGGATGGTCCACGGCACCTCGCACCACCTCGGCATGGACGTGCACGACTGCCAGATGCTGCTGCGCCAGGACTACATGGACGGCGAGCTGAAGCCCGGCATGATCCTCACCGTGGAGCCCGGCCTGTACTTCAAGGCCGACGACCTGCTGGCGCCGGCGGAGTTCCGCGGCATCGGCGTCCGGATCGAGGACAACGTGCTGGTCACCGAGGACGGGCACGAGAACCTGTCGGCGGCGATGCCGCGCACCCCCGACGACGTCGAGGCGTGGATCGACCGGGTGCGCTCGGCCTGAGTCGCCGCCGCCTGTCGGGCACCGGACCCGGTGCCCGACAGGCGCGGGGCTCAGCCGCCGTGGAAGGTGCAGCCGATCATCGCGCCGGCGCCGATGTTGACCACCCCGGCGGCCGGATCGGTGCTGCCGCGGACCAGGCAGCCGGCGTACCCGTCGTCGACGACGTCGCGGTCGGCCAGGTAGACGCCCCAGTTGAGGTAGAGCTCCCGTACGCCGCCGGCGCCGTCGGGGAACGGTTCGGCGGCGGGGTGGACGCGCTGTTGCAGCACGAACGGGCCGTCCAACGCCGAGTCGAGCCGGGCTCCCCACTCGGCCGCGTCCACCTGCCACCCGGCGACGACCCCCATGCCCCCGTGCAGCAGCGTCGGCTTCAGGATCAGCTCGTGCTGGCGGGCCCGGGCGTAGCCGGGCAGGTCGACCTCCGCGCCGTCGGGATCCGTGCCGCGCGGGCGTACGTGGCGGGTCCACGGCAGGAACCGGTCGAGGCAGGCCAGCTCGGCGGCGTCGAAGAGGTGCCGGCGCCGGTCGTCGGAGAGCATCGCCAGGGTCCCCTTGTTGCCGTAGAGCTCGGCGTCGAGGCGGCTGACCAGGCCGACCTCCTCCCGCTCGACGGCGGCCAGCAGCGGCTCCAGCAGTGGCCCCACCGCCGGGTCGGCCAGGTCCTCGACCAGGAAATAGCGCAGGACGACGTCGACGGCCCGGCCCGCGACGGTGGGCCGGCCCTGCGGGTACGCGAACTCGCCCAGGTGGCAGACGAACGCCTCGACGCCGTACCCGGTCAGCATCCCGGCGATGGCCCGCACCTCGTCGCCGACGATCGCGAGGTTCTCCGCCGTGTCCACCACGGCGACGACGGGCGGCCGGTCGGTGGGGATCGTCGCGGCGCTCTCGGCGTACATCGTGCGGACCACGCAGTCCAGCGTGTCCGGGTACCGCAGCCCGTGCCGGTCCACGAACTCCTTGAGCGGCGGGTACGTCAGCATCGCCCGGTTGATGTCGGCGTTCTCGACGCCGCCGAGCGCGCTGGCGACGTTGAACTCCAGCAGGCGGAACCCCGCGCCGTCGTGGTAGAGGTCGGCGCGGCCCAGCGGGACGAGCGAGCCCGCCCGGGCGCCGCGCGTGATGAGCGCCGTCTGCAGGGGATCCATACCGACCGCGCCGGCCATCGCGGCGAGGTCTCCGTCGAACGCCCGCTCCGGCAGGGAGCGCAGCAGGTCGTAGACCGTGCGGAGGTCCCGGGTCACCGTCCGCCGCTCGGCCTCGCTGAGGAAGGCGGGGCCGAGCAGGAACCGGTCTCCGTACTGTCCCAGCGTGACCGACTGCCGGGCGGCGGCGGCCGGGTCGTCGGTCGGCGCGCGTCCGGCGAGCCGTTCGGCGTACGCGCGGCCCAGCGGCGACCTGTGCGGGGTGGACGGTTCGGTGGTCTTCATGCGATGTCCCTTCTGGAGCGGCCGGCGCGTCGGGTCCTCGGTCGGCGGCGCGACGCGGACGTGGCGGCTGACGCCCCGCCGTGGTCGCCCGGGAGCCGGGGTGGCGTCCCGCGGTCGCCGGACGGCCCCATTCTCTGCCCTGGCCGGTGAATCATTCCGTCCCCTTTCGACCCGCTGCTCCCGTCGCGGCCGACAATCCACCGAGCCGCCCGGAAAGAACGCGCACGGCAGGAGTGCACGGAAGTGCCGAGGATAGTCGAAAGCGCAAGCGCCGGCGCCGCCGCCCGACGGCCCGGGCCGTGCCGGGCGCGGCGCGGCGCCCCGCCGTGCGCCGAAGTCGGAGGCCAA